>JAZRAG010000047.1:0-24770 GCA_045634445.1 Candidatus Spyradenecus sp.
ACACCCACACCCCACGCTGCAAAAACCCGCAATTACCCTTCAAAACAAGCGAAACTGCCGCAGAAAACAAGCCTTTTACGACCAGATGGCCATTGAAGCGCCTCTTTCCTTACCCATCGGTAATCTAAGCACCTCCCAAATTGGGTACACCCACCTCTCAAAATGGGAGGTCACCTCTCAAAATGAGAGGACCCACCTCTCAAAATGGGAGGACAATAACAACTATACTACACACACACTAATATGGATTGATTTCTGTGAGTAACGGGTATCACCTCAGTGCTATCGCAAGGTTTTTGTTTTGAGGTGGAATCAGTCCTGCGTGGTCACGTTTTCTGTTTCCTCGCAAAAAACAGATATGGAAAAACAAAAAGCCGCCCAAACGGACGGCTTTCTGTTGTGTAAGGCGATGGGCTTATTCCCAGAGCTTAGCAGGATATTCGCCAGCATCAACCATCTTCTGGATGGCGGCCACGACGACGGGCTTGTCTTCGCGGTAGGTCACGCCGAACCAAGAGCTGTTGGTGGGGAGCACATCAACGGTAGCCTTGCCACCCTTGACGAGTTCGTCCACGTAGAAGGGAATGTACCATTCGGCCTTGAGCTGGCCTTCGTGTTCCTTGAACCACGTTGCGAAGCGTTCTTCCATGCCGTCAAAGAGTGCAGGCGTGAAGCCCCAGAGGTTGAGGGAGACGCGACGATCGCCGGTGAGGGTCACGGGGTTTTCGGGGTCTTCTTCGTTCTGGATGGTGCCGTCTTCCTTGCAGACGATCTTGGTCATTTCGGTCACGCCGATGAGCTTGCCATCGTCAGCGACTTCGCAGATGCCGCGAGCCACGGTGCCGTTTTCGGAGAGGGTCTGGTCCAAACGGTAGCCGACCATTGCGAAGGGCTTGGGATCAGCAGCGTTCGTGTCAACGGTCTTGAGGAACTTTGCGAGCTGAGCGAATGCGTCTGCGCCGTAGAAGTCGTCGGCATTAATCACAGCGAAAGGAGCGTCGATGACGTTGCGTGCAGCGCGGATTGCGTGAGCGGTGCCCCAGGGCTTTTCGCGACCTTCAGGGAAGGTGCAGCCTTCGGGGAGGTCCATGGGGTCCTGGAATGCGAGGCCGATATTGACCTTGCCTTCGTACTTGGCCACGATCTTTTCGCGGAAGGCTTCTTCGAAGTCCTTACGGATGATGAAGACCACGCGGTCAAAGCCAGCCTTGATGGCGTCATAGATCGAGTAGTCCATGATGGTTTCGCCAGAGGGACCAACAGAGTCAATCTGCTTCAAACCACCGTAACGGCTACCCATACCAGCAGCGAGAATCAAGAGAGTGGGTTTCTTTTCCATGTGTATCAAACTCCTTTTTGTAGAAGAAATCAAATTGGTTATTATGTAGTATACCCTAAATTTTGCCGTTAAGCAAACCTTTTGTGCGGAAAAGCAAATAGAGGACCGCTGCCAAGGCTATTTGCGTGCGATTTAAACCCCTTCTCGGGCGGCAGACTTAAACTTCTGCGCGGATAAAACGAAGCGCATTCTGGAAGGTTTCTGCGGCCAATTCGGCGGTGGGGAGGCTGCGTAGTTGCGCCAGTGTTTCAAGGATGTGTGGCAGGGTGCCCGGATGATTGAGCGAACGTGCATCTAACGGCGCGCAGGTCGCGGGTAAGCAATCGGGGGCATCTGTCTCAATAAGCAGGCGATTGAGCGGGACTTGCGCGGCCAATGCGCGAACTGTGCGTGCGCGTGGATTGAGTATCGCGCCCCCAAAGCTAAACCAGAGGTTGTGATGTTGCGCAAAGAGGGGGCTTTTCAACATCTCTGGTGCGAACCCTGCCCCGTGGATCATGACGGCGGGTAAACGCGTTATCCAGGGCGCTAATTGCGTAAAGAGCGCCTGCCACGCACGTGCACCATGAAGAATCAAGGGGCGTTGAAGCGTGGCGGCTAATTCGAGGTGAAACGCGAAGAGGCGTTGTTGGGCAAGGCCACCATCTAAGACGGGCCGTAAGGCGTCGCGCCCCGTTTCGCCGATTAGGGCCGCAGGATGGCGCAGTAGGCACTCACGGAGGGCTGCTAACGTGTCAGGCGTGGCCGTGGCGGCACACCACGGATGCAGGCCGTAGGCGTAAGTGAGGTTTAGGGTGGTGTCAGGATGCGTTTCCCATTCCTCAGGGAATGCCGCACACGTGATGCCATGCGTTACATGCGCACGCAACGCAACCTCCTCAGCCTGCGCGCGGTAGGGGGTAAGGCGCGCATCTGAGAAGTGTAAATGGGCATCAAACAGCGGCATGCTAAGAGGGATTATTCGCCAAGTGCGGCGGCTTTCGCGGTGTCAATCAAGGCCGCTAAGCGCGCGGGGTCACGCGTTTCACCTGCGAGGCGCAGAATCGGTTCTGTATTCGAAGCACGCACGCCAAACCAAGCATCTGCCCAATCCAAGCGTACGCCGTCGAAGTCAGCACGGTTTTGAGGTGCGCCCATCATTTTGAGAACGGCGGCCTCCACGCGCGCCACAGCCGTGGGGCGGTCCCCTACGCCATGGACGTTGACCTCGCCAGAGCGTGCGTAGCGCCCGGTAATGGGGGCCAGTAGTTGCGAGAAGGTTTTGCCCTGGCGTTTAGCGTCGGCGACGATGGCCAACAAGAAGAGGGCTGCCAATTCGCCGCTGTCGCACCAATGGAAGTGACGGAAGTAGTAGTGACCTGCGACTTCGCCACCGCAGAGGCCATTTTCTTCGCGGAGAGCGGTCTTAGCAAAAGCGGCACCCACGCGCACCATCAACGGCTTAAAGCCTGTTTCGCTCAAGACCTCCATCACGCCACGAGAGGCACGAATATCATGCACCACGATGGGGTCAATTCCCTCCATCGGGAAATGGTCTCGCAACCATGCGGCAAACAACGGAATCAATGCATCTGGCGGCACGAATTCACCGCGTTCGTCCACGCACATCACACGGTCGGCATCGCCATCAAAGATGATGCCCACGTCGAGATTACGTTCACGCACCGCCGCGATGAGTTGTTCGCAGTTTTCAATTTCAAGCGGATTCGGGCCGTGATGCGGGAAGGCGCCATCAGGGGTGGCATTCATTAAGACGGTGGCGCCATCAAAGAGTTCGGCCGCAATGGTGCCTGCCGCGCCGTCAGAACAGTCTACAGCGTATTGCAAGCCCGTGGTATCGCCGGCAAACTGACGCAACCACGCCGCGTATTCTGCGCGATAGTCAGCGGTGGTTACCACGCCCTTCTGGGGGGCTGCGGGAGGGAGTTCGCCCGACTCAATCCACGTTTCGACCTCTTTGAGGCCCAAGTGATAACCGCAAGGACGCGCTTCTGCCTTTGAGACCTTTAAGCCGTTGTATTCAGGCGGATTGTGAGAAGCGGTAATCATCACCGACCCGCCAAAGCCCTTCTCTGCCGTAAAGAAATAGACCATCGGGGTGGTGGCTAAGCCCATGTCGGTGACGTTGGCGCCCGCCTCTGTAAGGCCGCGAATCAATGCGTCACGAAGCGCATTTGAAGATGTGCGCGCATCACGACCCACTAAAATAGACTGCGTACCGAGCATTTTGGGTAAGCAGCGCCCCACCTGATACGCGAGGTCGTCGGTCAGTTCTGTGCCATAAATGCCGCGAATGTCATATGCTTTAAAGGAAGGAATCATCATCACACCTCCAATTGATTACTCAACGTAACAAAGTAAACCCTTGAGATAAAGCCCTTCAGGGAAAGCGAGCGACTCAACGTGGTCAGGCGCTTGGCGCAACTCTTGCACAATGCGCACCGTGCGTCCTGCATCGCGAGCAGCTTCTGCCACCACCGTGCGGAAGAGTTCTGGCGTAATCGCACCCGAACAGGAGAAGGTCGCAAGATACCCTCCCTTTTCAACGAGTTTAATGCCAAGCAAATTGACATCCTTGTAACCACGCAAGGCCTTCATCGTCTGGGCACGCGTTTCTGCGAACTTTGGCGGGTCCAAAACCACCAAACCAAAGGAACGGCCGCGATCACGGAAGGCGCGAAGCTCTTGGAAGACATTGCCCTGAATAAAGGTGGCAGAGTCCTCTGTAAAGCCGTTTAACGTGGTATTTGCGCGTGCCTGAGCCAATGCAGGAGCAGAGATGTCCACGTGTGTAACGCTCTTAGCGCCAGCCTTCTGCGCAGCAACGCCAAAGCCGCCAGTGTATGAGAAAGTGTTTAAGACATCGCGCCCCTTCGCATAGGAAGCGACAATGCGGCGACTTTCGCGTTGGTCAAGATAGTAACCCGTCTTGTGGCCTACGCGGATATCCACGCCAAATTGAACGTCACCCTCGTGAATAATAACACGGTCAGGGAATGCTTCACCCGCGAGCAACCCTGTCACCTGCGGCAACCCTTCACGCGTGCGGCCATCCACATCACTGCGTTCGTAGAAGCTCTTTGCGCCCGTAAGCGCCATTAGCGCGCGCACCACCATCGGCTTCGCCCATTCTGCGCCAGCGGTGGCAAATTGGCCCGAAAGCACATCACCATAGCGGTCAACCGTGATACCAGGAAGGCCATCGGCCTCTGCGTTTACAATGCGTAGAGCGTTGGTACTAAAGCGTTCAGCCATTTCTGCACGCACAGCGAGCGCAGCTGCAATCTTCTCCTGGAAGAAAGCTTCATCAACAGGTTTGGCATCGCCGAAACGCCACATGCGAATGCGAATTTGAGATTCGGGAGACCATGCGCCCACACCCAAAACATCGCCAGAAGCCGACTGCACAATGACGGGTTCGCCTACGGCAGGCTCGCCATCAACACTCGCGATTGCGCCCGAAAAAATCCAAGGATGCCCCATACGTGTGGGACGATCACGTTTCGCTTTTAAAGTAACTGTAAACATGCTTTAAACACCTTACTGAGCGAGCGCTGCTTCCTGAGCGGCAAACAATTGTGCGCAGCCATCCTTTGCCAAAGCGCGCAGCGTATCGAGTTGTTCATCCGTGAAAGGATCGTGTTCGGCGGTGCCCTGCACTTCGACGAAGCGGCCATCAGAGGTCATAATGACGTTCATATCCACATCTGCGGTGGAATCGTGCGCATAGTCCAAGTCTTGAGTGGGTTCGCCCGCGCAAATCCCCACGCTGATGGCAGCAACACGGCGTACAATCGGGCTCTCTGTCAAGAGACCCTGCGCCATCAACTTGCGAATCGCATCCTCAAGCGCGACCATGCCGCCCGTAATAGACGCGCAACGCGTCCCCCCATCGGCCTGAAGGACATCGCAGTCAATCGTAATGGTGCGTTCGCCAAGCAACTTCATATCCACCGAAGCGCGGAGTGCGCGGCCAATCAAACGGCTAATTTCAACACTACGACCATCTTGCTTCAACTTCTTGATGTCACGATCTTTACGCGTCATGGTAGCGGAAGGCAACATTGAATATTCTGCAGTAATCCACCCCTCCCCACTGTCACGGCGGAAAGGCGGCACCTTTTCTTCGATGCTTGCAGTGCATAACACCCACGTATTTCCTTGTTTGTAGAGTACAGAACCTGCAGCATATTTTGTAAAGTTGCGAATGATTTCAACGTCGCGCATAGCACCTCTTCCTTTCTAAACACTTCTATCATATCAAAAAGCGCCCCCTCGCGTGCGAAATGAAGCGCAGAGAAAGCGTCTTCTCTCAAGAAAAATGCACCCGTCTTCACCATTTTTACAAGCGCTTAATAACAGAAAAACCACCCGAAGGTGGCCTTTCTGATAGAGATTTAAGATGGCGCGCCTGGAGGGGTTCGAACCCCCGACCCGCGGCTTAGAAGGCCGCTGCTCTGTCCAACTGAGCTACAGGCGCAAAATCAATTATTCTTTCACGTCTTCCAATTGGCGCATGTTTGTAAGGTTGCCCCAAGACATCCAGTCGTGATCTTCTTCACGCGGGAAGGCGCGGAGCCAAACACCGAAGGAAACCTTGAAATCGCTATCATGTTCATAGCCATCGTCGGTTTCGTAGGAGGTCAAGTACTCCATATTCAAACGGAAGCTAATACAGTCAAGGCTGTACTGGAAGAAGCCGCCGATTTCTTCAAGATCGCCAACTTCCAAATTGTAACGTGCGTAAACAGACCAATCCACGGTATCACACAAGGAATGGATGAAACCACCATAGACCAACGAGTCCTTAATCGTATCCGTCCAATAGTAGTCATACATATCATGATTACGACGCAAATAGCCCGCGTAGAAGGTGAACTTTTCCCAACGTGCACGCATACCAATATCCCAGAATGCAAGGCGACCTTCTTCTGGATCGTATTGGAAGTCTGTCATGAAATCAATCTTTCGCGTGGGCGAGAAGACCGCGTCCAATCCTAAAACACGCAGCCCCTTTTCATCCTTCACACGCGTTGCAGGCGTAAGACGATTGTGGTGGCGGCCAGGTTGGTCACGATTCCTCCAATGGACCCAGTGGTCTTGCGTCTGCGCCACGAAGATACCATAGGCATCCACGTCCAAATAACGCGTTAAGATGTTTTCTTCGCCACGCTTCTGCCAAAGGTTACGCGTACCCAAACGGACGCCCGTGTAGCGGTGTTTAGGCGTCAAACCATCCGATGCGAAGCGGTCATTCCATTCGTATGCCTGGTCAATACGATCAAACGCATAGGGCACGTCATCTTCGTCCATGTGAGAACCCGGCACATACATCACATCCACATAGGGCGTGATGGTGTGACGATACTTCTCGTAGTCACGCCAGAAACGCGCCTGAAGCGTAGCACCAATTTCAAAGAGCGAACGGAAATAGCTATCGCCATCAGGAGAGTCAGAGTAGTACGTGCCTTCCCAGCCGAGGCGCGGGGTCAAGGTCAGACCATCAACAATCGTGAAGGGGCGGCGGAGCACGTGACGTGTGTCAATACGTGCGCTGTCATAGTAAGCCCAGTTACCAGGGGCATAGCGGAAGCTCGGATCGTACACACCGCGATTCTTCGCTGGCTGACGCCTAAACCAACCCACCGAAGACTGAGATTCGTAGTACAACTTCGAAATGCCAAAGACATTCTGCGGCACCACATCAAAGCGCCATTCTGGTAAACGCTGTACGCCGGCATAGAACTTATTCAACGGACCACCCGCGGAGAGCGAGGTCGCCCATGCATTTTCGCGATGTTCGTAATTGGCGAGCGTCATAGGCTGGGAGATTTCGCGCAGGCGCAATTCCTTGTAATCCGAACGGAACTGCGAATCACTCACGTATTCACCCACAAAGGTAAAGTGATCACGGGGTGTAAAGTCAAGGCGTTCATTCAAGCCAATCGTGTAACGATAGTCACCATAAGGGCTCTGCCAATTGCGATCGCGCGACTTTTGGTCTTCGCGGTGATTGGCCAAGTAAGCGGTGAAGTGACCATGCTGAATGGTGTCCTCGCCCAAGAAGCCGCCATATGTGCGCCACGTCAATTCCTGACCGACTGCCACGCCATATTCGGTACGCAAGTCAACGCCCGTCTTACCATAGAGGAAGTGGTCGTCACGCACATTACCCGCAATCGGATAGACATAGGCCGTCAGCAAGTAAGCACCCCACTTTGAGGTGTAACCAGGCATGATACGCCATCCGTAATGCGTATTGAAGTCGCGGTAGTAATACGGCGCCCATGCAATGGGAATGCCCCAGAAGCGCACGACTGCGTCCTTGAGTTCTACAAATTCCTGCGCCTTATAGCGGCCCGTACCTGTTACACTCCAGTGCCAATCGCACATTTCGTTTGTACAGGTGGTGATTGTAGCGTTATTTGAATACGCGACACCGTCTTCGTCACGCGCAATGCTATCTGCCAACACAGCAAATTGGCCGAGTCTCAACATGCCAGTGCCAATGAGGCCCTCGCCAGTCTTGTGATTGAAGGAGATTGAATCGCCCTTCCAAGAACCGCCAGACTTCGAAACGATTTGAACATTGCCTTCGGCATCAATATCGCCAGTGGCATAGTTGTAAGACGCGTTATCACAGGTCAAGGTAATATCTGTAAAGGCGACCTTCACATTGCCTGCAAGCGTGACAACCTGCGCCTCGTGGTCAGCGACCATGCGGTCGGCATTGACCTGAATATCATCTTCGAGTCCAAACTTCGGCATGCCAAGATTAAGATTGGACAATGCGTCGGAAGTAATTGACTCTGCGCATGCCACTCCCGCAAGTAGTAGCACAACGCAACAAGTCAGTTTCTTCCAGAAGGAGAAACGCGACGATGAAACGTTAGTGAGAAATGAAAACATGTAAAGTTCCGTTTAAACAGAGCGATTTTCAGAGACTGCGTAAAGCACTTTACCATCGCGGTCGAGAATCGCGAACGATTCAGGATGGCGGGCGACTTCGCTCTTAAAGGTTAACTTACCAGAATAACGACGTTGCATTTCCACGAGCATCTGCTCGTCTTCATTGCGCAAACGATCCATCACGGAGGGGGCGACCAAGACCTGGAGATCGGTGGCGCCTGGAGCATTCTGCTGCTTACGCATCACGGCGGCAATTTGACGCTGGATATCCACCGAGAGTGCGAGCGGGCTCTTGATAACACCGTGGCCCTTGCAGTAAGGGCAGTCGATGTACATCTGCGAAAGGAGGCTTTCTTCCTGGCGTTGACGGGTCATTTCCATCAAGCCAAGTTCAGAAATGGGCAACACATTTGTACGCGCACGATCGCGCTTAACTGCGGCCTTCATTGCCTTGTAAATCTGGTTCTGATGCTTGCGGCTCTTCATATCGATCAAGTCAATCACGACAAGACCGCCGATATTACGCAAGCGAAGCTGACGCGCCACCTCTTCCACTGCTTCCATGTTCACTTCAAGAATCGCTTCTTCTTGCGATCCCTTACCGCGATGACGGCCAGTATTCACGTCCACAGCGATGAGTGCTTCCGTTTCGTCAATGACGAGATAACCGCCACTCTTCAAATTCACTTTACGACGGAAGGCTTCTTCCATCTGCGTTTCTACGCCGTAGTGGTCAAAGATGGGCAAGTGACCCTTGTAGAGTTCAATTACACGGCGTGCACGACGCGAGATACGACCTGCCACTTCGCGAATGCGCGTGAAGGCTTCCGAATCGTCGATAATCACGCGGTCAATATCTTCCGTAAGCCAATCGCGGACGACGCGTTCCACCAAGTCAGGCTCAGAGTAAACGCACGCGGGCGCGTGAAGCGTCTTGATATTGTGCTGGAGTACACCCCACACATCAAGGATATTACGCAAATCGCGGCAGAATGCGCGCTGATTTGCGCCAGAACCTACGGTTCGCACGATAATACCCACACCAGGAGGCAGGGGCAAACGATCCAAAATCTTCTTCAAGCGAAGGCGTTCCTTCGCATCAGCAATCTTACGCGAAACGCCGCGGGTAGACTTCGCAGAAGGCATCATCACCAAGTAACGACCTGGCAAGGAGAGGTTTGCGGTCACGCGCGGCCCCTTCGTACCAATCGGTCCCTTAGTCACTTGCACAACGATTTCACTTCCCGGAGGGAAGCGCTTGGCGATTTCATCATTGGAGATGCGCTTACGCTTAGAGGCGCGATTATCATCGTCCTCATCAAGGCCATCTTCATCTGGAATCATGTCCCAATAATGCAAAAATGCATTCTTTTTGAGACCAATATCAACGAAAGCGGCTTGTAAATCGTGTTCGAGATTCTGAATACGTCCCTTGAAGATGCAGCCAACAAGGCGTTCTTCCATGGGGTGTTCGACTTGAAATTCTTCCACGCGACCGTTTTCAACTACGGCCACTCGCGTTTCAAGTTTTTCGACATTCACGACAATTTCGCGTCGCTTACTCTTTCTTTTAAAAAGCCATCCAAACATGTACGTTCCTACGTCAAAAGGGTTACCGGCGGAAGACTGCTTCTGTGTTACGTCCATGAATCGCAACACTCTGCAAGATTCCCATTGCCATCATCATTGCCAGCATGAAAGTCCCGCCCTGGCTAATGAACGGCAATGGCAGTCCCGTAATTGGAACAATCCGCACTGTCATACCTATATTAATAAAAACATGACAAAAAATCAAGGTTACTACGCCAATACATAAAAGTTTTCCTGTATTGTCGTCAGTCCTGATTCCGATGATTACTCCCGGCAATAGAATCCCAAAGAAATAAATTCCCAAGAGGACCATTGCCCCAACAAATCCCGTTTCTTCTGCTACAACAGGAAAAATGAAGTCGTTCATACTCACTGCAGCAGGCAAATAACCGAGGCGATGTTGCACGCCACGACCATAGCCTTTACCCCACAAACCCCCGCTCCCGACGGCAATTTCGCTCTGTCGCGCATTATAGCCAGTCTTGTACGGGTCGCGCTGCGGATACAAAAAAGTTTCCACGCGGTCAATCTGATGCGGACGCAATCCCGTCCACTTTAAGAGTTGTTCAGAGCGTGCAGGATCGGCGCCATCCGCCTTCGCGATGCGTACCAAAGTTAATTCGTAAGAAGCGGTTAAAATTAAGATCAAAACACCCGCTCCCAACACTTTTGGCGAAATTCGCGCAGCAAAAAGCATCGCTAAAACCGTTGGTCCCAAGACAAGTGCGGTGCCCAAATCGGGTTCTAAGAGAATCAATACCGCAGGAATTCCCGCGAGAAGTCCTGAGAGAAAAAGGCCTTTGAAATTGCGATACCGCTCAACATGACGCCCTAAAAGCCACGTCAAAATCATAATCACTGCGAGTTTCGCTGGCTCACTGGGTTGCAACCCAAAGAGCCATCGGCGCGCGCCCATGCGTTCTACGCCAATTCCTGGAATCAAAACCAATATCAACGTGAGCAATACTGCCGAATAAATCCACGGCGAAAGCTTCGTCCAGCGATGATAATCCCAGAACGCGAAAATCAGCATCAGAATTACCCCGAGAAAGACAAATTCCAGCTGCCCTTTCCACAAGGCTTGTAACGCTTCCGTTGCGCGAGCACTGCAGGCCGACTTCACGAATAACACGCCCACGACAGGAAGTAAAAACGACACCACCAGAAGCGTTAGATTCAAACGCTTCATCTTTTCCCAGAGTCGCTTATACCACGGTTCCATAACTTCGCAACGCGCCAACAGTAACAAGACACAAAAAAACCCACGAGAATAACTCGCGGGTTAAAATGGTGGTGGGTCTACGATTCGAACGTAGGAAGGCAGAGCCAGCGGATTTACAGTCCGCCCCAGTTGGCCACTTTGGTAACCCACCGAACTGAAAACGGCGCACATTATAGCACCCCTTCCCAAATAAAGTCAAGCAGAAAAATCAGAAAAATGCGCAGAACGCCACAATTTACCCTTAACGCCCCAAAAAAGTGCCTAAAAGTCGTAACCCGTGCTTAACGTTCCCCTAAAAAGCGAAGCGAAACGCTCAAGTCTTCTCCACACACCCCCAATAGCATCCTCCCCAACCGTTAGCAACACTCTCTTTTCAAATCAAGGCCTTTAACATGTAAACCCAGTCCAAAAAACACCCTCAAAAGAGGCCTTGTTGAAAAGGGTTCTTTTCATCTTAAAACAACCTATTTCCAAAAGAGCCATAAATTTACGAAAAAATCACCCTAAAGAATCCTTAAAGAATCCAACCCTGACTCAAATAAAAACAATCACCGCCGAATGACGGTGATTGTTTTTAGTAAACGCAGATTGCAGATTAAGGCGTTGTTTCCGTTGTCGGGATTTCATCTTCTGCAATCAACTTTGCGAAGAAGAACTTGCACGTGGTGTTCAACTGAATCGTTGTAGCTTCGGCCGTCTGACCTTCAGCCAACAATTCATTTGACTGAAGCACCTTCAAGAAGGTCCATTCGCCATCAAGCGTTTCTGCGCCATAGAGCGCCACACGGCCATCGCCGACCAACGTTGTCACGCGCTGAGCACCGTCCGTCAATTCCACGCTGACCAAAGGCTTAGCCGAAACGACGTTTTCTACAGTTTCTTCAATGGTGCCAATGAAGGCGAAACCAAGCGACGGATCCATATCTTCAGTAGGTGTATCAGCGCCGAGCCAGTAACGTTCGGCAGCCGTAGCACCGCCTTGTGCTGCAGGTGTAATGTCTGCAGGATCAGCCTGTTCAAGCCACGCATAGAAGGCCGGATCATCAGAGGTCATTTCTGCAGCCAAAGTCTGAGCCTCATCGGTGTAAGTGAAGACGAGGTTGTACTTAACGCTCTTCGTCACCACTTCATTTGCAATCTGGACTTCGTTCGTGGTCCCCGTCGTGGAATACGTCGTAGCCCATGTCGGCTGGATTTCAACGCCATTGCATGTGGCGGATTCCAACTTATGCCAGCTCTGCTTCCAATCACACAACTTAAGAATGTAATTGGAACCATATGCAGCTGTCAACGCCACCTCAGGACCCGTCTCTTCAACACCGCCATTCTTCAAGTAGAGGTATGCAGCGCCACAGCCCGTGAGCGATGCTTCAATCTCTGCGAGTTCGGAATTGATGGCATCATATTCACGATAAGGCTGTTCGAAGACATAGCCCAACGCTGCGAGATCGCTATTTTCAATGAAGTTCGGCGATGTGTACGTCTTATACGGCGTGTCCATATTCGAAGAAACAAACCACATCAAATCAGCCGTGCCACTCAAATGGTTCGTAGCCTTCACAAATTGCGTCGTGCCCTTATTCAAGAGGCTGCTCACCTTGCGAACAACGCCTGCGGTAGTCTTGTTTGCCACTTCACACTTGACGGCGAAGTCCAAACGTTCCGACCACATGTATTCATTCGAAGCGCTGAAGATGACAGCATCTTCAATTGCGCCATTGTTACGCACCAACGCAATCGAGAGCATCACACCATTCGTGAATGTGGCATCCTTCTTCAATTCTGTAATCAAGTCAGCATTGAAAAGATCAGTGTCATGGAGCATGTCTGCATTTGTGAGATCGAAGTTCAACCACTGGAAGGTCGTCGGCAGAGCCTGAGGTTGTGCCACGCTCAAGTCATCCCAATAACGTGCCGCACGATAGAACTTGTTTGCAATAGACAAAGTAGCATCCAAGCTTACCGTAGGATCCAGCTTCGAATCAACCGTAGCTGTGTAGTAATCCAAATCGTAGGAGACGTTCTGGAATGCTTCAGGCGGCGTGCCTGCGTCAATCTGCGTCTTAACCACGCGACGATAAGGCACCCAGCTATAAAGCGGCACTTCCTTATGGGTCGTCCACTCAATATCAATAGGCGCGAGCTCTTCTGTAGGATCGCCATTCACAGGGATTGAAGGCATCGGAGCATAACGCGTGATCACCTTCCAGCCATCCAACGTACGCGTCGGCGTAAACGTCTTAGGCGATTCACCATTCGCAATTGCACTATCCTCAACCAAAGGCGATGCATACATTGCCAATTCAAAGGCAGAGGCTGCACGCGTATTATCTGCACGCGCTTCGCTGAACGGACGGAATTCGTTAATCCAAACGCCACCCTGCGGGATTTCATACACCCATGCAAACGGCGAGACACCGCCACCCGCTTCAGCTGTAGAAGTGACGCGGTTCACGTTCGTCGTCGCATCAGGAATGTACCAGGGACAGTAAGCCTCCAATGCATCAGAAGTGAAGTTGGAAATCGACTGGCAGTCATAGACCCAGCCGGTCGTCGCATCTGCGATAATTACTGCGAAACGAATAATTGCGCCATCCTTCCAGATGTTAGTATCGACCATATCAATTTCAGAAGTGTATGGCAGGAGGGGATTTGCGTCCTCTGCGCCCGTACCTTCATTCGTGATACCACCCACCTTATTATTCAATGCCTCTTGCAATTCAGCAGCATTCATCGTGCGGAAGGCGAGCAAGTTTTCATCCGCTTGCATATCTTCTGCGATATCCTTCGCCAAGTTGCGATCCTTATCGCAGCTACCCAAGTAGGTCATCGGAATGATACCTGCGGCAGCGCAGAGTGAAGAAGAAGCAGGTGCCGCCGTTTCACGACGCAATCTACTACGCAACTCGGAGAGCGAGAAGAAGGTGCCATCCTGCAACGAAGCATTGCCCACCCACTTATCTACACTCCAATTCTGGATAAAGGTCTGACGCGTCATACCGCTCGAAGCCGTACCCGACTGCGACCCATCAAAGAGATTCGGCGGGACACGATTCTTCGGCGTAACCGTCCACACCAAGAACGGACGCAAGGTCGCGTTATCGTCAGACAACGATGCTACAGGATCTTCAAAACGAGAACTCTTCAAACCAAGTTCAGGATTAATGACCACCGACATACCCATTCGATCGCCTGCAAGCGGCTGATAAATCCAACCGTGAACGTTCGCATAGTCGCCATCAACATTGCCCTCTTCATCGGACCAAATCGGCTTCACTGTAGTGTCGCCACCCTTTGCAAAATCAGGCACCAAGGCGTTAGTTGCATCCTGCGTCAAGGCGTAGAAGGTCTGAGAAATCATCCATGCGCCCAACTTCACTTCACCCTGGCCGAATGCCACTTCAATGGAGTTCTGAGCAGAAGACGGAGATTCCACAAAGACAAGCGAAACGATGAAGGTATCCGAATCACCCAAGGTAATCGGTTCACCATCGGAGTCTTGACCAATGACGGCATCAGGATTGAAGAGGATCTTGCCCGTGGGCACCTCTGCACCATCAATTTCTTGCATTTCAAGCGTTGCGCAACCTTCAAGCGTCAACCAATCGGATGTCTTCTTGGTCGGATCAAGCGCTGCAGCAGCCTTGAGTTCGGTTACCTTGGTAAGAATTGTTGCACGATTAAGCGCATCACGCTGACCCACCAAGATGACCTTGCCAATCAAACCAGCAGGAAGCGTCATCGTTTCAAAACGATAACCCGTGCTTGGACGATACGAAAGGACAAGACCATCCAACTGGTCGTTGTATTCCCAAGCGCCACCACCCAATGTCAAAGACACAGGTGCGGTTTCGCCCTTATTCGTACCATCAAAGACACCAGGAATCATCTGATAGCCGCACGTAGAACCAGCGTAAACCGTATTACGCAAGGTTGACGTTACCGTGACCTGGTTCCAAACAGGCGAGACATCTGGGATCTTACCTTCATTATGACCATTCAAAGAGGTAGCAGCGAAGACCCACTGCGTACGCTCTGTAATCACAGAGGAGATGTATGAACTCGAAGAGGTCAACTGCACCGAACCCGCTACATTCTTAGCATCTGCAACGCCAGGCACCACAAACGAGGTTTCCGGCGGCACAAGCCAAGCGTTATTCGTCACAGCAGGAGCCGAAACGGCATCGCCGCCATTGTCAGACGTAGCCGTCCAAACGCCACCTTCTGCAGCACCGCACGGACGATGCAAGACATAAGCAGACTGTGCATCATTCTGATCAATCGTGACGACATAGTAATCATAAGAAGCGGAAGCACGCTTGCCCTTATTTGCAGCCGTGATTTCCTTCGTTTCAGCCAAAGCGCCCGTTGCATCATAACGCTTAATCGTCCAGCCGGCAGGTTCTGCCTGCTTAACCGTCGGATTCTCGTCACTCAAAATGCCATCACGCAAGACAGGGAAGACCACTTCTGCAGACGGTTCTGCATCTCCATCTGCCTTCCAAAGATTGACTTCATTCAACCAAGCAGACTGCGAGGGTGTGCTATAGAGATAGAAGTATGGAATAGACGTTTCAGCAGAAGTGCCATTCTTATTCGCAATCGGTGCGTAATGCGCAGGATAGGTCCAAACCGTATCCTTTTCCGCCGGCATTGCCTGACGCATGAGGAAGGACAACTTGCTGTTGCCGCGTTCCGTCGGGATGGTTACAGTATAGATGCCCCACACGCAGAACGGAATTGCAGGTTCCTTATTCATTGCGGTTACGGCAGTGCCATCATAACCATTTGCCTTAGCATAGGCTTCACCAGGAGCAGAAATTGCCGAAGCATCCAAGAAAACACCCGAATTGCCACCGCGGAGTTCCACAAAACGTGTACCATTATTCGGCATCAACGTGGTCTTCAAGGTTTCAATTGCCGTAGCATATTCCATGCCTTCAAGAGTATTTGCGCCTGTCCAATCAGCGCCCAAGCCCCATGCCTGATTCACATTTGCAGCAGGCGAAGGATAGGTAACGATAACACCATCAAGCTTAGCAGCGCCGTTGAGGATTGCCTCGTCATACTTCACTTCGAAGCCAAAGTCACTTCCCCACCAGGGCTGATACTGGGCAGAACCCGGAACCACAGTGCCACAATAAGGCGCCACCGAGGTAATCACTTGACGGGCAAGACCACCATTCGGATCGCGGGCAAACGTTGCTTCCGCTTCCAACGAGTAACGAATCTCTTCGCCACCAGCAGTCTTTCCAGCCATCGTTGCTGTAATTGTGACGGCTTCTTGTTCGGGCACCGAGATCGTGACCCAACCTTCCGCATCAACAGCATCAGCATCAAAGGTAATGCCATCAATCGAAACCAAAGCCCTCAACTTATCAAGATCCGTAATGTGCGACTTCGCATCCGAAGCATCCTGCATGCGGAATTTCACTTCCGTCACATAGTGTGCCAACAGCGCGGAATACGTCAACTTCGTGGAGACTTCCTTCTGGGAAACGGCCCATGTATTGGGCGTGCTCATACCACCACGATTCACACGAACGGGATTTTGATCTTCGTCAAATGTTTCAAGCGTGTGGGTACCATAGTTGCCATTCAACTTCGAAGTCACCGAACTTGCAGCAAAGCCAGAGTAGAGCACCAAGAACTGATCAGGGTTAATTTGACGCGGGGTCACCTGGACGACCGAGCTCACATCAGCCTTACCGCCTATAGGTTCCATGACACGGGTCTGCTTCGTGAGATTCTTCGTTGCATCCCACTTATCCGTCATCAACTGGGTCAAATCCAACGGGCCATTTTCAACATCAACATTGATCGCATCCTTACGGGTCACGAAGATACCACCCATGTCAACCGTTGCGATTGAGTTGGAGTAGTTCGTTTCTGCCGAATCATTCACAACAGCCGTCTTTGTTGCATTCACAGAGAAGCGATTTTCATCCGTTGTCGTGTCTGCGGGGAAGGTTTCAGCCTTCACCAAACGACGAGCGTGCATCTTAACCTGAGCCTGTAAACGCTCATCTTCATCTGCGATGGTATTCAAAATAGCCAATTCGCCGAAGGCATCCGCTGCCGTCTTTTCAGAGACATAATCTGCCCAAGAGCCCGTCGTAAAGGTCTGCATCCACTCGCCGCCGAAGCCCTTTTCAGTATAAGCATCCGAATAGGTGGTATAAATCTTATTCAGATTTTTCGTAGCGGTAGAGCCGATGTTAGCTTCCTTTGCAGAAGAGAAGCACACGATATGCTCTGCGCCACCCGTCGGACGATGGAGACGAATACTGGATGCGTCATAACGACCTGTATAGAGCGCATTATAGACGTAGTCCCTGGTTGCGACACCGGCATTATTGGTTGTCGGCAAGTCTACGCGCTTCTCCGTATCATCGTAGTAGTAAATCTTTGCGTTCTCATTGAATGCCGTATAGAATGCACGTTCTGCATTTGTGGCATCCTTACGCTGATAAGGAACGACGCCCAAATTCGGCTCTGGCAATACATCTGTGCCAGGCTTAATGGAAATCGAGCCATTCGAAATCGACGAAAGAACGCTATCAGCCGTCATTTCAATGCGCCAACCTGCCAAGTTGGTATTCGCAGGCGCACAGATTTCAACGAAACGATAGGTTGAAGCGCTACTGGCAACAGCACCATCGCTATCTTCAATATTGATTTCGTTAATGAAGGCTTCACCAGGAAGATACGAGTACACCCAGAAGTACGGCGAGAAGAAGGCGGCCGTCTTCACATCGTCTACCGTAGAGGCCTTTTCGCGAAGCTCTGCATTGAGACTACGCGGGAAGTACCACGGGAATTCGGTGTAATTTGCAGGCGAAATCTGAGTAATGAACCACTGATCGCCAGCGTCTTCGCTCTGATACACAGCCCAAGCGTTGTAACGCACAAGGCTATTTTCAGACAACGAGAGTTCCTTCCACATCTCTGACAAATCACCATAGAAGTAGAGTTGGTCAGAATTGGACGCCTTTTCCAGCTCAATCGTATTGGTAATTTTCAGATTCTTCAACGCTTCTGTGTCTAACTTGACAGCATTCGTAGCGTTCAAGCTTGGGGTCAATGCAGTAAGCACCGCTTCACTATTAAACCATGCCGAAAGCGGCCATGTTTCTAAGCTTGTCGGATTCCATGTATAAATAGGATGGTCAGAGGAAGCCTCAACAGTGCCACCCAACACATCTTGATACCAATAACCCGACTCAAAGCTCTGCAAAGAAGAGCCCGTCACACCAAGACCATGCGGGTCCAACGTCAAGAAGACACGGATCGAGTCCATCTTCAAGAGTTGTGCACGATCCAAGTGCACCATCGCACGGAGCTTTGCAGTTCCAGAAACAGGCTGAGAAAGCGGCGAATGTGCATCAAACTCACTTGGTGTGTCTTCACCAGGCATGTTTGAGAATGCTACCGAAGCAACACGAATCGAAGGCAACACTGGGTTTGCAATTGCCAATTGGTCAATCAATACGCGACCATAAACTGGCGTCAAACCAAAATCATCTGTAGTGACGCCATCGCCATCTACCAATGCCTTAATCGTCAAGCGACGAATTGCGGCGCAGTTGAAAGCGGTTGTGCCTTCACGGACGATTTCGCCTTCTGCGTTGAACGCAGTACCATAGAACTTAATCTTTGAGAGATCAATATCATAAGACTTGTAAACCGTACTCTCCACATCTACGTATGTTACAGTCTTCAAGTTTTCCTTGTTTTCAGAATCATCGGTCGTTGCACAAATGTAGAGGCGGACGGGGTTTGTTTGAGGCGTCGTTACACGCGCAGCAAAGGTTACACGACCCACGCCATTTGCCAAAATAGGCGATTCAATCACTGTGGTAGCGTATGAACCTTCTGTTTCAGCATCCGTTGTGACGCTATTGAACTGCATTGCACGTGTCAACGTGCTCTTTTCAGCAAATGTTTCTTCAATGAAGGTGCCACCTTCCGTTGGGAGACGATCCTTCCAATAAAGATTGCTAATTGGCGTTTCTGTAACGCGAACGTTCTTCGCCGTCCAAGATGCCGTGGTACCACTCTTATTATCGGTAACTCGCAAGTCATCAATATAGACATAGCGGTCATCGGTCTTACTCATATCCTTGGAGATTACCATCACCAAGCGGAGCGTACCGCTACCATTTTCGCCAACCAATTCCTTACCATTCAACTTCGGCGTGATACTTGCCATTGACCATTCTCCACCCGTATTACGCAATTCAACAGGTGCAGAGACGTTTGTCCATGCAGTTTCATCAGGAATTCGATTTGTCCCATCCTTAAGGAAGGAGGAATAATAACCATCATCGATGTACTGCAACATCACGCGAACAGAGGGCAACGTTCCCTGCCCACCGTATTCATCCGTCTGCGGAATACGATAACGGAAGCTGACAGGACCATAACCACGCTGAGAATAAGGCAAGTAGATTGCCATTGCGTTACCCGTGTGGGTTACATCTCCAGTTGTCACTTCGCTACCATTATCGCGATTTTGACGAGAACGCTGCATCAACAAGCACTGCTTGCCCGTGTAAGCTCTCGGTGAAGCAGTTAATTGACCATCTTCTTCTGGACGAATCCAAACACCCACAGCTGCGAAACCTTCGTCCGAAACAAAGCCTTCATCTGTGTAGAGAGGCACATTGTAGCTACCATTGCGGTTCGCGTCATTACCACACCAAGAGGTCACCGTAATGTCGTCAATCAAGACATTACTATTTCCCAAAGGCTTAATCACGAGACGCGCATTCGTAGCGCCAATGGTCATTTCAAAGCGTTGATCCATGCCGCTCACGCGACAAGTTTGCTTATGCGTTTCTTGACCAGTAACGTTATCGTACGCGATAACTTCAACGCTACCCTCTTCGTAGGCGTTCGGAGTATTGCGTGAAATTTGGATACGACCACCTGTCGTTGAGTCCGTGCTCAAAGTCCACGGAAGCGTTCCGCCAATTGACGCTAAGATTTCTGCATCACCAGCTGCAATCGCCGTTCCGCTCGCACTTGAAATGTTAGCGTCGATTGAATTTACAATGCGATTAATCTGACGGAAGACGGGGCGACATTCTGCAGAACCAAATGCGAAGCTAAACTTCGTATCAACATTCTTAATTACACCCGCAGCAGATGTTGCTACCACATTCAATGTGTCGCTATTGCTACCACCATTGTAAGCCAATGCAATACTTCCATCCTTACGCACCCAAAGACCATACGTCTTTCCTGCGAGCGCAGGCTGCGTACCGCGATTAACCACATGGTAGTCTTTTGTCTTATTGCCGTCTTGCAACTGCAAACGCGTAATGATTCCGTTTGCATGCTGGTACAATTCCATGACGACAACTTGATCTGGCTCTTCTGAACGGTCCGTGTCATCGAACTGCATCACCTGCGATACGCGCAATTCATACGTAGTAGGAGAACGAGGTGTTGTGTAGTAATCCGTCAGATAATACGAAACCGAATAACCCGAAGGTGCGGCGGTTTGAGAAGGATTGCTCAAAGCTACGCTTGCCGTAAAACCAGAAGCATCCAACGCTGTGATGTCATCTTCTTTAGTGGAAATCAACTCTGCGATTGAATTAATATCGTAAGGAAGCGAGAGGCTCAAACGGAAGCTCACCTTACCAATACCATTTACCTCGCTCGTGGGCTTCGGCGAAAGTGAACTTCCTTCACCGCGCAAACGGAAGAGCGAGTCCGGATGGGAGATGTCGCCCGAATGCGTGAAGCTACGACGAAGCACCACTTCCGCGTCATCCATCATCAAATGTTCAGAATAAATCGAGTTGAGATCCGCATCTGCGCGCAAGTAATTCGGATTTGCAGCCTTAGATGCTGCACCCCAAGATGCGAACTCATTGTACTTTTCAATACTCTCGCATGTGGGCAAAATGAAGGAATAGCCAGATTGTCCCAAACGACCCGTCAAGAGCGATTCGGTAAAGGATGTCGTATCTGCAAGCGGACCTTCGTCAGGCTTCCAACCGCCAACCAACTTCGTTTCACCATTCTCAACAACAATTTTGCTATCGAAGTCTGCCGTAACAGAGGTGACATTCTCACGGAATTCTGTTGCACCGAAGGAGGTTGAGATATCCCATGTGTTGAAATCTTGCCAGAAAGAACCCGAAAGGCTAGCAATCGGCATCTCGCTATCCGCCAAATTCAACTCAACCATCAAGTGAGAGTTCGGCAAGGTTTCTGTAGCAACGACAACCGGAATTGCAGAGGCTTCATTCGCAGCCTTCGCAAGTGTTTCAGAAATTGCAGGAACAACTTCCACTAACGGCGGGCGAACTGTTTCAGAGGAAACCGTAGTCTTCTGACCATACCACGTTTCCTTGCCATCCTTATCTCTTGAGAAAATCTTAAAGGAGAGATACCCTGGCTCAAAAACCGACTCTACGTCAGCGTCTTCGGGGGCTTCATAACCCCAAGCATACGTCGCAGTGGACTCTGTAGCATGACGAAGAATCTTTTCCACATCCACGCGCCATACGTTGTTTGCCATTGCAGACGGCAACAAGGGGATGTCAAAAGTATCTAAATCGTAATTGTCTTCAGAGTTACCCGTTAAGTACATCACACGCAAGAAAACCGAGGCGGCCTTTGCGGACTTTTCGCGTACATTTAATATATAAGGACGCGTAACGCCGTCATCGCCCTCATAACTATCTAAGTCATACGATGTCACTTCGTAACCATCGATAGCAGAGCGACCTGCTTCAAACGAACCATAGACACCACAAGAAACCGCCACGTCATAAACGCCTGCGAGCACACCAGTGACTTGGCCATTCGCATCTGTAAAGAAGGCATTGTCGCGAACGTTTACCGAACCATTATCACCACGGACCAATACGCCAGGCGTAAACGTTGCGCGAAGCATTGCATTATCAGAGCCTTCATTGTAAACTACTGTGGCAGGCATTTTGTACCATGCGTTCGAGGTATCGCCATTTGCACGACGACGCACCTTGAACTCGCCAATGTATCCGCGAGGCTCATTCGTCGTTGCAGCATTGGCAGCAATCTTTGTAATAAATGTTGCGCCGGCATTCGGTTCAGCATCAGGGCTGTTATCTGAAAGTTCTACTTGCAAATCGCCAAATGTTGCTGTTGGCTTAGCAGAACGCACCAAAAGATTACGAACGACGTAGGTAAAGAGGTTTGCAGAACCGCCCGTAATCGACTCTGTTGTACGCACCAAACGGAACTGCGCCTTAGCATTTGGAGGCAAACGATCTGAGAAATCAACCGTAATCGTTTGGAAGTCACCCTTCAAGATATACGTTTCAGCATCAGTCCATTGCGTTGTTTCGGTTTTGTACTGAACCAATAACTTCGAATCAATGCCTTCTTCTGAAGAAGTGCATGCATCAAAGGTGACGCTTGAAATACCATCAGGATAAATCGGCGATTCAATACGTGGCGCATCGGACTTATCAGCCTTTGTGCCCATAGCGTTTAACAACTGAGCACCTGCATCACCGCCGCTATTTGAACCAATCGTACCACGGAAAATCTTCCAAGAATACTCCCCAGGCATTGAAGCAAGCGTGTATTCTTCGTACTTACCCAAAGTGCGCTTTGAAGACGCATCAATCGCCGTCGACTCTGCGCCCTGCGGCGTCCAAAGACGAAGATCGGTGAAGGCCATATTACGGCCATGGTCCTGAATATCAGAGATACGCGCTACCGAACCAACGCCTCGACGAGAAGCCACAAACCATTCATAGGTCGCATTGCCATTCAAAAGGGACTTCAACATCAAGTGGTTCGCAGCCGTGCCATTCTTGATCTCATCTATCGAGAAAGACTTCGTGAGATAGGTCGCTTCCCAACGCGCCATATCGTGTGCTTGACCCAGACCGACATAACTTGCGTAGTCATTACCTGCAAGGTTTTGAGTCGCACCGCTCTGAACCGCAATCAAATTGAGGTTTTCAGGATCCTTCTGCGGCATCGGGTAATACGCATTCGTGACAGACGTTACACCATCCGCGGCATACGGAGCTTCACGCGTCAATGTAAGCGTACCATCAAAAGCCGTTGAAGGTCCGCGATGCTGGCGGAACATCAAACGTGCAGGCGAGGCATAGACCGGAAGTTCCGAGCCATAGTTACTCGAACCTTCTGCGCGTGGCACCGATACAGTCACCTTAACGCAAACATCCGTAGTGCTGTCATTTACAGCACCCTGCGTATTCGCATCGATCAACGACAACGCGTAAGAAACACGTTCCGACTGCTGTACACCTTGTGCTCGCGCGGCGAACCCGTAAAACAGGCTCGCCGAGAGGAGGAGAAAGGTTGCAAATTTAAATTGTCGCTTCATGGCTTAGTCCAATTTTTCACCATCAGAGCTCAGGCCACCTGAGCCATACCATTTCGAGAGTTTTTGACGACGTGTCGTGTTCGGCGAAGTCGGATCCGATGAAGGATCAGCAATCGCGTCAACATGTCCATCCGCAAAACAAACATGTGCATAGTACATGCCATTGTTTTCGTGAATAAAGCCCATACTTTCATCGCCCTTGTCCCAGTCCCACACCTGGTCACCAGCGAGGTCATTCGCCGACTTGACATTTTCGTTGTCCAAGTCAAGCTCCACAATCAAAGCCGTCTTAGAGGGCAAAGCCTCCTCTTGCGTATCGGAATCCACATAAACCATCAAATCCGAACGCCCCAAACGAATCGCTGCGTGGTCATTGCTTGCGCCACAAGAAACGCACGCACCCGTACCACCGCCACCTGCAGTACCGCCGCCCACGCCATAACGGTCGCGACTCGTATCATACAAGTCCTTATCCGTGCCAGTGATCACATTCATCGCATAAGCACGGCAAATCTGATGCTTCGGAATGCGCAACTTCTGGCTAGCCATCGCATTGAAAGAAGGATTCGAAAACACCTTGAAATCGCCATCAACATACTCAAACAATGCACCATTCACAATTGCCGTCTGAGCCTGCGACCACAAACCTTCCGGAGAACCATACCAGCTTGCAGGCTTAGGATTTATCCCGCCCTCGTTATTCTTGGAATCAAAGCAAATGCAGCACCCCTGTTCATTCACCTCAGTGCCAGCCTCTCCGCCATCCACGCGCACCATGCCGCACCCATCGTAATTGTGATTGCCATCACCAATAGAATCAGCCGCATCACGATCACCCTTCGAACGAGGACAACTGTGCTCAAAATAGACCCAACCGCGAGCACGACCATAGCGACGCTCACGAGCACCGCTTTCGTTCTTGCACCAGAAATTAGAGAAATAACCACCCGCTGCAGGATAGCAATTCTTATTCTCCGCACGGTAAGTCATCACCGCACGACCCAAACGCATCAAATTGTTGCGACTTACTGCGTCATCCCCCACCGTAAGGAAACGACCAATCGCAGGCACCATTGCAGCTGCCAAAATGCCAATAATCACAATCACAACGAGGAGCTCAATCATCGTAAAGCCCCGCTTCAAAACAGAGTAAGTCATTTGTTCACCTCTCACGTTGAGCTATAGTATAGAAGAAATTCCTCTATAATGGAAGCAAAAAAGTACAATAATTAAGAAAAAAAGCACACAAAATGCACCCCGATTTCAGAAACATGCACCCTCCCACCCCAAAGACACGCCTAATGCCCCAAAAAGCCACCTTCAAAAATGCCCACAAGACACGCTTA
>JAZRAG010000048.1:0-1581 GCA_045634445.1 Candidatus Spyradenecus sp.
CGACGAATTTTACGCAAGTACGCAAATCTTGTTCCGTCGCTCAACTCGGCGCAAGAAGCGTCATGCTTCGCATTCCACTTCCCGAGTATGACGACGGAACGCTTACGTAAATTATTGGAGTTCTTTCCCAAATGTTATGGTTTGTTAGCGCAAGATGACGAGAAATGGAGATGTCCCCATTTCGAGCATCTTGTAAGAGCCGTGCGACTCGTGGAAAACCAGCGAAGGCTTGAGCGCTCCGCGTAGCCTCCTCGGGAGGAAGACTGCGCAGCAGGATTTCTCTTGCGCCGAGGGGCAAGCGGAGTAAGACTTGCGTTCTTGCGTTAAAACTGCGTAGGTCCTGTGCGAAGGTTTCCCTGCGCTGTCCTGCCGCGGAGCGGCACGCTTCCCAAAACACATGCCGTGCAGGGCTCAGCCCTGCCGCGACACGAATAACTAAAAACGAAAAACGGCGGGTGACCGCCGTTTTTTACACTGTTACCCAATCGGTGAGACGTTCGCTTTGAGAAAGGCGTTTGGGATCTACCGTGGCTGGCGTTTCTACTAAGTAAGCAGTACCGCAACAGGTGCAGAAGGCGCCTGGATTGACTGTTGCGCCACATTCTGGGCACGCACGCTCCAAAACCTCACCACACCACGCACAATGGCATTCATGCGCCTGTGCTAAGTGGCCACGCGGTACGAGGGTTACCTTTTGACCCACTTGAATCGGTAAATTCGAAGGGCACTGTGGATTTGGGCAGAAGGTGCGTTCACCAGAAAGAGAATTTGGCATTTCATGACGCGCTGCGGCAGAGAGTTCTGCCTGGGAAGGCGGCAAGAGTCCCAATTCATCACAGAGCTTACCAATCGTCTGCGCACCAAGGGCAGTAGCACGGCCACTTTCAAACATCGACAACGCCGACTGCTTACACCCCACCTTACGAGCCAGAGCACTCTGACTCAAGTGGCGCTGTAAACGCGCTGTCTTAATTTGTTCACCCAAAGTTTTCATATGCCCAAAAGAATAACGCATTTATAGCCCTTATTGCAAGGAAAACTTATTAACAAAATTATCAATAAATGTTGATAACTTTATTAACATCTTGTAAACACCTTGTTAATAACTTTTTACATCATTTTTATAAACCATTTTATTAACATAATTATCAACAACTGTTAATAACTTTTTAACAACGCATAACACATTGATAAATAAAGCAAAATATGGTTTATAACTGGCAGTTATTAAGAAGTTATCAATAGCTTATTAACAACGCCTAATTACTTTTTAACAAATTAATAAGTGATGTAGATAAACACCTGCGGTATAACCTCCAACCGACGGGGACGCTGCGCTCCCCGAACCCCTAACTGGCGCAAGCGCAAGATGACGAGAAATGAGCTTGATGCGCCCGGGCCCGAAGGGCAGCGGGATAATGTGCCCATTTCGAGCAGGCTACAAGACCTGTGCGACTCGTGGAAAACCAGCGAAGGCTTACACGCTCCGCGTAGCCTCCTCGGGAGGAAGACTGCGCAGCAGGATTTCTCTTGCGCCGAGGGGCACGCGGAGTAAGAGATAGCGTTCTTGCGTAAAATCTT
>JAZRAG010000049.1:0-11217 GCA_045634445.1 Candidatus Spyradenecus sp.
CGTTATGTCTTGGTTCAGCTTTCTAAGGTGGCAGCACCGTGCTGTCCCTTTGTTGCGGACCAAATCTACACCAATCTAAAGGGTGCTTCTGATCCTGCAAGCGTACATCTCTGTGATTTCCCGTCGGCAGATGCTTCTGCACGCGATTTGCGCTTGGAAGCTGACATGGCACAGGTGCAGCGTATGGTGCGTTTAGGTCGTCAGTTGCGCACGGATAAGGATTTGAAGGTGCGTCAGCCGCTTGCAAAGTTGCACGTTGCTAGCGTGAATGCAGCCTTGCGTGATGCTTTGGCAGGTTATGCTGATATCGTCCGTGAAGAACTTAATGTGAAGGAAGTTTCTTTCGGTAATGACGAAACGCAGCTGGCTAACCTCTCTTTGAAGGCTGACTTTAAGAAGTTAGGCCCACGCTTTGGCGCAAAGATGAAGGCAGCAGCAGCAGCGATCGCTGCGCTCTCTGATGCAGATGCCGCTACGCTTGCTCGTGGTGAAAAGGTTGCCTTGGTGGTAGATGGCGAAGCTACAGATATCGGCCCTGAAGATGTGGTTATTCGTCGCGAACCGCGCGAAGGTTTGGTTGTTGCAGCAGAAGGTGACATTGTTGTGGCACTTGAAACTGCGCTTACACCTGCTCTCGTGGCTGAAGGTCTCATGCGTGAATTCGTTTCTCGCGTGCAGGCTTTACGTAAGGAAGCAGATCTTGAAATCACTCAGCGCATTGAAGTGCGTGTTACGGGTGATGATGATGTCGTGGCAGCCTTGGAAGCTTGGCAGGAAACGATTCTTGAAGAAGTGCAGGGTGATGCATTGCTCATTGGGGACTGCGTCAGCGACCCTGTTGACTTGAATGGTCACGAAGTTTGCATTAGCATTGAAGCGTTGTAAATCTCGTAACGTCCGCTTCTAAACGGCGGCAGATTTGTCCTCATCATGATGCGATGGAACAAATCTGCCGTTTCGTTGTAAGTAAAAGATTTGATAACATTTAGTTGCAGATTTTTAGCGTAAAGGCGCAAGCGTTAGGTTGGTGTTTTCGCTTACTGTATTTTAGTTAAAGGATAAGCAGATGTATGACATTGTGATTTTAGGTAGTGGTCCAGCTGGTTGCACCGCTGCACTTTATACAGCTCGCGCAGGTTTTAAACCTTTGGTTTTGGAAGGGATGCAGCCGGGTGGTCAATTAACGCAAACCACAGACATTGAAAACTTCCCTGGGTTTGAACACGGCATTAATGGCTTTGAGCTTGTTTCCACGATGAAAGCCCAGGCAGAGCGTTTTGGCGCTGTGTTCGAAATGGATGAATGTATGAGTGCCGATTTCTCAGGTCCTATTAAGAAATTGGAAACCATGGTGAATGGCACCATTGAGGCTCGTGCAGTTATTCTCGCAACAGGCGCCTCGGCACGTTGGTTAGGGTTGCCGAATGAACAACGTTTGATGGGCCATGGTGTGTCTGGGTGTGCTACCTGTGACGGAGCTTTCTTCCGTGATAAGGAAGTCGCAGTCGCTGGTGGTGGTGATACCGCTTGTGAAGACGCACTCTTTTTGGCAAAACTTTGCTCAAAAGTGACGTTGATTCACCGTCGTGATGCGCTTCGTGCGAGCAAGGTGATGGCCGATCGAGTCCTTGCTTCTGAGAAGATTGAAATGGCTTGGAATGCTACGGTGGCTGATGTTTTGGACACAGATGGTAGTGTTTCTGCGGTTGTTTTGCGTGACACTCAAACAGGCGCAGAACGCACCTTGCCTGTCAGTGCACTCTTTGTTGCAATTGGTCACACGCCGAATACAGGCTTCCTCAAGGGGGCAGTCGATTTGGATGAGCAGGGGTATATTTGCACAAATGGCGTAAAGACCTCTGCAGAAGGCGTTTTTGCTGCAGGTGACGCACAAGACCCCGCCTACAAGCAGGCAATTATTGCTGCAGGTTCGGGTGCAATGGCAGCCCTTGAAACGGAACGCTACTTATTGGCAAACCCTGCTCAGTAAGCGTCAATCATCGCTTTTGATAAACACGCATGGCTTTGCACTTGATGCAGAGCCATGTGGTGTTTTTCTGGGCTTGGTTGAATTTCGTGTGAGAAGGGGAAATTGCGCTGAGAAAGGATGTGATTTCGCGGCGCTTGAATTATTTTTTTGCTATAATTATTAATGTTATGAATACTCAATTAGCTCCGCGTCGTACCGTGGTTATTGTCGGTCGACCCAACGTTGGTAAATCAGCGCTTTTTAATCGTGTCGCAAACCGTCGTATTGCGATTGTTCACGACCAAAGTGGCGTCACACGCGATCGTATCGTGCGTGAGGTGGCTTGGCATGATGAAAGTTTCCATTTGGTAGATACTGGCGGCATTCGTCTTTTTGATGGCACGCGTGAAGATAGTGTCATTGAAATGGCGGTACGTGACCAGGTTGATGTAGCTTTGGCAGATGCTGCAGCAGTGATTCTTGTTGTGGATGTGCAGACTGGTATTCAACCAGCAGACGAAGAAGTGGCGCGTCTTGTGCACAAGAGCGGTCGTCCCTGCTTTGTGGGGGTAAACAAGTGTGACTTGCCGAAGCATGAAGCTGGTGCAGGCGACTTTGACCGTTTGGCATTCCCTCGCTTCGTGGTTTCTGCTCAACACAATCGTGGCGTAGACGAATTGATGGCTGAAGTCGTCAAGGTGTTGCCGCCGAAGACGGAAGAGGAATTGGCCGAAGCTGCTAAGCCGCTGCGTGTGGCAATTGTTGGCCGCCCGAATGCTGGTAAGAGTAGTTACATTAACCGCATCTTGCGCAGTGACCGCGTGATTGTGAGTAATGTAGCAGGCACCACGCGCGACTGCGTGGATGTACCCTTTACGATTGGTTCTGGTCCTACTGCACGTCATTACACGTTGGTTGATACTGCAGGTATGCGCCATGTGCATAAGATTGACACCTCTGTTGAACGCTTTTCGCTCTTCCGTTCTGAAGAAGCTGTGCGTGAATGCGATGTGGCAGTTTTGGTGATGGATGCAGAAATTGGCCCCACAACGCAGGATAAGTTCATTGCTTCGATGATTCAGCGTGAAGCAAAGGCATGTATTATTCTCGTCAATAAGTGGGACATCGCGCGCGCTAAGGGTTACACCGAAACTGCTGCGATTGCTCACATGCGTGAAATGTTGCCTTATTTGCGTCATGTGCCAGTGGTCTTTATGAGTGCACAAGACGGTTATAATGTGCGTAACAGCATTGAAGCGATTGACCGTGTTGCTGAACATCAGCGTCGCGTCTTACCGACAGGTGTTTTAAATCGTACGCTTTCTGCCGCGATGGAACGCACGCAAATGCCGAGCAAGAATGGTCGTCAGATGCGCTTCCATTATGCTACGCAGACGGGTGCGAACCCGATGATTTTGCGTCTTTTCGTGAATGATGCACGTTTGGCCACGAAGCCGTTCCAAGACTTCTTGGTGCGCAATATTCGTGAAGCCTTTGACCTTGAAGGTGCTGCAATTATTTTGCAATTCCGTTCGCGTGTGAAGTCTTCTGGTAAGAGTGGCGGTTCTTCGGATGCTGAAGAAGAGGAAACGGATACGAATACGTTACCAGATGGTTCTCAGCGTCGTCCGATTCAAAAGCCGCGTCGCCCTGCAGGAAAGCGTCCCACACGTAAAGGTCCGCCTTCTCTCGGTCGCGGTAAGAACAACCTCACGCCGAAATCTCGCCGTCCTCGTCGCTAAGACGAGGGCTGGATGCGTTAATCAAACATACGTGAGTGTATGCAACCAATAACCTCTGAGTATCTATCTGCTTCTGCTGGCAGTGGTAAAACCTATCGATTGTCGCAACGGTTTTGCCGACTTGTCATGGCAGGTGTGCCGCCAGAGGAAATCTGCGCACTCACATTTACGCGTCCTGCAACACGAGAAATCTTTTCGGCGGTTATTAAACGCCTTTTAGAAGACAAAACGCTTGATGGTGACACTTCCTTTACACGTGCAGAGGCTCTCGCACGTGTTTTGGCTGTATTACCCCAATTGCAAATTTCAACAATTGACGCCTTTTCTGCAAAGGTGGCGCGTCTTTTTGCCTATGAAATTGGGTTAGATCCTGCGTTTTCGCTGTATGATGGTGGAAATAGCCCTGAAGCGCGTGCGCTTGTTCGTGAGATGTTGAGTCGCGCTTTTCAGCAAACCGACCAACAATCTGCCGACGAGCTTTTAGCAACCTTTGATATCCAGGATCGCGCGCTTGCAGAAAGTCGCCCTTTATCGCAACAGTGGAAAGATTTTTGGGCTAAGTATGCCTCCGTTTTGGAAGATCACCCAGATGGATGGGGCGAAATCAAACGCTTGGGCGCATGTCTGCAATCGCGTTGTGACGACGCACTTTCGCTTGTTGAAAAAGCGCGTGCATTAGTGGAGCGATTGAGCGATACGGGGATGGTTGAAAAGCGCGCGATTAAGAAATTACATGATTTATTAAGTGGGTATCATGCAGAAGTAACTTCTTTGCGCCAATTAAAAGCGATTTGGGCAGAGAAGGGTGGTGGTGATTGGAAAGACTCGCCTCTCTTTCAAGACTGCGCAGAAAGTCATGGTTTCACGTACTATAAAAAGTCTGTTACATTAGATGAGGAGTTGTCCAAGTGTTTTGAAGCGCTTTGGTATGACTTGATTACACGTGATCTTGAACAAGCCTCGCGCCACACGCGTGCGCTTCATCGTGCACTTGCCGCTTTAAAACGTGCTGAAAAGCAGTTGCTTGATGAACGCAGTATGGTCTCGTTTGATACGATTACGCGTACGCTTGCAGCTAAGATCGGGGGTAATCTTTCGGTACGTGATGCCAATGCGTTTTACGTGGCATATCGCTTAGATTCCGCGATTCGTCATTTAATGATTGACGAATTCCAAGATACAAGTACTGCGCAGTGGCAAGTGCTTTCTGGTGTCGCAAATGAATTGGCAGAGGAAAAGGACTCCACATTCTTCTATGTCGGTGACACGAAGCAGTCTATTTATGCTTGGCGCGGAGGTGACCCAACCCTTTTCGCGGATACAACACGCTTACCAGATATTCCTGCAGGAGCTCCATTAGTCAATTCTTATCGTTCTGTACAGACGGTGATTGACTTCGTGAATCGCGTGATGAAGTTAAATCTTTCTGCCATCACAAATAAGGACTTAGAGTGGCAAAGGCCTTCATTGGAGAAGTGGAATCAAAACTGGGATGACCATACTTCTGCGATTAAAGGGGCAGGGTATGTACAGTTAGTTTCTCTAGGTGGTAATAAGAGTGTATGGATTGCGAATGCGGCGCGTATGATTGCGGCGCGTTGGCGTCAACTCTCTAAGAAGAAATTATCCATCGCAGTGATGGCAGCTACAAACACTGTCTTGCAGGGGGATGAGGGGCTTCTATCTTATTTGCGCCAAGAAGGCGTGCCGTGCGCAATCGATGGTAAGCGCAATATCGCAGAAACGCCGATTGGTACGCTTGTATTGCACTTGCTGCAATGGATGGCAGATCCGCGCTCAACCTTCTATCGCGGAATTGCAACACTGCTCGGCATCGTAACGGAAGATGATGCGAAAACCTTGAATGCATGGAGTAAACTGATCAATAAAGGTGGTTTCACCTTGTGGTTGGATTTCCTCTTCGGTGAGGAGCAACCAATTCGCAAGCAGTTGTCTGCCATGGATTTGACGGTTTTGGATGCTATTCGCCATAGTTTTGAGCAATTTGACCAAGAGGGTAAGATTGAGCCTGCGGAAGCGCGTACGGTTTTAGAAGCCTTGCAAGTGCCCTGTTCTGCAGATGAAAATGTGGTTAACTTGATGACCATGCATCACTCAAAGGGATTGACTTTTGATGTGGTTTTCTCCATCTTCTCTGGCGATATCGCAAGTGATAGTCGGGTTGATTACGAGGTAGCTGAAGATTGGGTTCTTGAACGTCCCGTTCTCAGTGAAACCTACCAGTATACGCCAGCGTTGGAAGAGGCGAGACAGCAACGCAAAAATGCGCGTATGTATGACATTTTGTGTATGTCCTATGTCGCAATTACGCGTGCGCGATTTGAACAAGTTGTCTTGGCGCCCACAAAAGATGCCAGTAATCTTTCTACGCGCGCGGGCTGGCTTTACGAACAATTCCCAGATGCATACACGCCCACGTGTGAGGGGCTTGCAGATACTACGGTAGACTTGCTTCCTGCTGGGAAGGATGTTACAGCCATTAATCACTACTGTGATGGCGATGTTAATTGGTGGAAAACGCATGAAGATCGTGTCATAACAGAAACGCCAACCGCAGAAACCTTCACATGGAAACGTGAAGATGCAAACGATGCGTTAGAGGTTGATTTACCCTCAGAGCATGCGAAGGCGAAGTCAATCTCGGATATGTTGGGGCTACACGCGACATCGGCACGTACATTTGGCACTTCTTTCCATGAAGAACTTTCGGCGATTGAATGGACTGATACACCACCGAAGGGTCTTTTCCCAGAAGTCTTCCGTAAACCTACGGATGAAACTTGCGAACTTTGGCGTGAGCGTCCCTTCTCGGTTTGCTTGAAGGCGGCAGAAGGGAATAGTTACATGGCAGGTCAGTTTGACCGAGTTCATCTCTTCCCCGAACGTCGCAGTGCGATTATTTACGACTACAAGACGTCCTATTCGGCAGAAGTGACCTTTGCCTATCGTGAACAATTAGGCAAATATCGGCAGGCTTTGGCTGTTTTAACAGGTTATGACGTGGCAGACATTCGAACAATCTTGCTCTTTACCCGTCATCATCAAGCAATAGAAGTGACGTATGAGTGAATTGATTGAATTGACCTCAAATGCTGAAGTCGCAGGCATGCGTTTGGATGCTTGGCTTGGGTCGTTGTATCCTGACGTCCCTAAGCGCGTTTTGCGAACTTGGATTGATGGCGATAATGTGTTTTGTAACGGGCGCGCGTGTTCAAAGGGTGATCGTGTTGTCGCAGATACGATTTATCATTTGAAGTCTGAACCTGCACAACAGCAATTGCAGCCGAATGCAGATTTGCCGTTATCTATCGTTTACGAAGATGCGTATTTGATTGCATTGAATAAACCAGCTGGTATGAATTGCCAACCCAATGGCTTTGATGAAACGGATACGTTGGCAAATGCGCTACTGGCGCGCTGGCCAATGTTAGCTGGGATAGGGGACTCTCCGCTCACTTGCGGTATCTTGCATCGTATTGACGGCGGCACTTCCGGCTTGGTTTTGGCGGCGAAGACGCAGACGGTCTATGAAGCGATGCGTGCACAATTCGCGGCGCGTGAAGTGGAAAAACACTATCGTGCGTTGGTGATTGGGAATGTGACCGCTCCTGCGAAATTAGAGCATTTGCTTGCACATAATCCGCGCTGCCCAGGTCGTATGGTTGATGCTACGCAGTGGCATGATGTCAAACGCCCCATGCGTGCGGTCACAGAATTTCGTCCAATGCATCCTGTCCGCGTGGGTGAATTGACGTGTACCTTGCTCGATGTGGTAATTTTTACTGGCGTTACCCATCAAATTCGTGCGCAACTTTCTTTCTCCGGCGTGCCCATCTTAGGCGATGCGCGTTATGGGGGGCAGCCCAAAGGCCGTTCGTTTACGCGTCACTTCCTGCACGCTTACACGGCGACGTTTACGCATCCGCAGACAGGTGCTAAGATAACCCTGAAAGCGCCGTTAACAGAAGAGTATCGCACGATTTTAGGACATTGATTGAGTTAAAAAGGTTTTGAGTTATGACATTCAATGAATTAGGATTACCCGCAGCATTGCTTCGCGCAGTCGAAGGCCTCGGATTTGATGAACCGATGCCAATTCAAGCGCAGGCCATTCCCGCTTTGTTGCCTGAAAATCCGCCAGACTGTGTCGCGCTTGCAGCAACAGGTACGGGCAAAACATGTGCCTATGGTTTACCGCTCTTGGCGCACACCCAGGCTGAAATGACGCAAGTGCAGTCTTTGATTTTGGCACCTACACGTGAACTGTGCTTGCAGATTGGTGAAGAATTAGCCCGTTTTGCAAAGCATTTACCTGAAATCAAGGTCGTTGCCTGCTATGGTGGCGCGCCGATTGGCCAGCAGATTATGAAGTTGCAGCGCGGTGCTCAGGTGGTGGTGGCAACGCCTGGCCGCCTTTGTGACTTGATTCGCCGTGAGGCAATTTCCTTGGATGCGGTGAAGATTTGCGTCTTAGATGAAGCAGATGAGATGCTCAATCTGGGTTTTCGTGATGAATTGACCTTCATTTTGGATGCCACAACGGACGATTGCGCAATGTGGCTCTTCTCGGCTACGATGCCTCCGGAAGTGGAAAAGATTGCACAAACGTACATCTCTGAACCGCTTGAAATCACTGTGGGCACGCGCAATGAAGCGCAGGCAAACATCGTTCACCACGCGTATGCCGTCGCTGAACACAATCGTTACAATGCATTACGTCGCGTTATTGACTTTGTACCTGAAATGTACGGCCTCGTTTTCTGCCGCACACGTGTTGATACGCAGAAGTTGAGCGAAAGCTTAATGCACGATGGTGTCTATGCTGAAGCGCTTCATGGTGATTTGTCACAGGCGCAGCGTGATGCGGTGATGCGTAAATTCCGCGAAAAGGCAGTACGTATTTTGGTGGCGACCGATGTGGCTGCGCGCGGCTTGGACGTGGATGATATCTCCCATGTGATTCACTACCATTTACCCGATGAACCTGCTGTTTACACGCATCGTAGCGGTCGTACAGCACGTGCAGGTAAGAGTGGCGTTTCAATCGCTTTGGTGACGCAACGTGAAAAGTCGCGTTTGCGTTTAATTGAGCGTATCTGTGGCATGCGTTTTGAGCAGCGTTCAATTCCTACCGCTGATGAAGTGCGTCAAAAACACGTCTTTTGGTTGGCCGAGCAGGTGCATCAAGTGACCGAAATCAATCCTGCGATTCAGGAACTACTTCCCGCTGTCGCGCCGATGATTAATGGTCTTTCGCCAGAAGATTTGCTTGCGCGTGTCTTACAATTGCGTCTTTCGGGCTTGATGGAGGCATATGAAGATGCGGGTGATATCAATCCTGCAATGTCACTTTCGCGTGAAGAACGCGATGCAGCCTTTGGCGAACGTCAACGCATTATGATTCGTGTGGGCCGTTTGGACCGCTTGAAAGAAGGCGCAGTGGTGCGTTTGGCTTGCGAACGCGCTGGAATTAAGGCGACAGATATTGGCGCGATTGATATTAAGCGTGAATTTGCCTTCTTTGATGTGCGTGCCGAATATGGCCGTCGCGTCCTCTCTGCGCTGACTGGTGCCGAATTTGATGGACGCCCCTTAGAACCTAAATTTGTGGATCCTTCCGAAGATTTACACGCGAAGAAGGGTGGCAAGAAATTCGGCGGTAAGAAGTTTGGCGGTAAGAAGCCTTTCGTGACCAAACGTCGAAATGGCAAACCTCCGCGTAAAGGTGATCCCAATGCTCCGCATGGAAAGGGTCATGAAAAGCCTCGTGGAAAGCGAGATGCGAAATGAAGACCGTCTTTGATGTCTTAAATCAATATCTGAAGCGTGCCATTAGCGAGATGGGCTACGTCAAGCCTTCTCCTATCCAAGAACAGGCCATTTTACCTGTTCTGGAGGGTAAGGATGTCTTTGGATGCGCACAAACAGGCACTGGTAAAACGGCCGCCTTCAGTTTGCCGCTCTTACATCGTTTGGCAGAACGTCGCGACCCTGTGCGCCCTGGCCGCCCTCAAGTGCTCATTTTGGCGCCTACGCGTGAACTTGCCGCCCAAATTGGTGAGAATATTGAAGCTTACGCAAAGTATCAAGGGACGTCGAGCTTAACGGTTTTTGGTGGCGTGAATATTCGTCCGCAGATGGATGTACTGCGTAAAGGTGTGGCCGTTTTGGTCGCAACGCCTGGCCGTTTGTTAGACCTTTGCGCGCAACAAGCCCTCTTTTTGGACAAAGTGCGCGCGGTGGTTTTAGACGAAGCAGATCGTATGTTAGACATGGGCTTTTTGCCAGATATTAAGAAAATCCTCGTTAAATTGCCCAAACAACGTCAATCGCTCTTCTTCTCCGCCACTTTGACGCCTGAAATTACCGATCTTGCCGAACAATTCATTCGCACAAAACCCGTGGAAATTCGCATTGATCCAGGTACGCCTACGGCCGAAAAGGTGGCCCAACGCGTTCTCTTTGTGGATAAAGAGAATAAGTACGCCCTCCTAAAGTGGGTTCTGGATGACCCAAAGTGTTTCCGCGTCATTGTCTTCCCGCGAATGAAACACAATGCCGATCGCTTGAGCAAACAATTGACGCGTGATGGCTTCCCTTCGGCCTCGCTCCATGGCGATAAGAGCCAAAACGCACGTACTCAAGCCCTTGAAGGCTTTAAATCAGGTAAAATTCAAGTGCTGGTCGCTACAGATATCGCAGCGCGTGGCATTGACGTAGAAGAGGTCACCCACGTGATTAACTACGATTTACCTGACGAACCCGAAACCTATGTGCATCGCATCGGTCGAACCGCACGCGCAGGGGCAGGGGGAGAAGGCATTAGTCTCGTTTGTGCACATGACCGTGACGCCTTGCGCGCGGTAGAGCGCTTTATTGGCAAAAAGATCCCTCAGCAAGTTGACCACCCCCTGCACTCAGAAACTGCTCGCAATGCTATGGGTGCGGCGGCTCGTCGTCCGCCGAAACAATCCGCACAGCGACCCGCCCCAGCGCATCCCAAAGCACCCCGTGCCAATAATGGTAAAAAATCCCCTAAACGTGACGCCAAAAAGCCCTTTTGGAAACAAGTCCACTCAAAACCAGGACCAGATCGAAAGTAAGGTGTTTTGAGGCCTTTTTAAGGCGTTTTTGAAAAGAGGTTGTTTTGAGAGTCAAAACAGGTTGTTTTCAAACTCAAGACAGGTTGTTTTCAAGTTCAAAAGAGGTTGTTTTGAATTTCGCCCAAATTGAACTTCAAACACTGCCCATGTTCGTCTTAAACATAGCCCATGTTTGTTTTAAACACTGGCAGTCTTTTAAATGAAGTAAAATACGCTTTCGTGAACGCTAGTTTGAATGTGAAAACTGACACGCTGGCAGAATAGAATTGAGAGGTAAACCATGTTGATTGTGACAAAAACCGTATCCTTTGATGCCGCCCACCTTTTGACAGGACATGGCGGTCAAAGTAAAAATCTCCACGGCCACACCTACAAAGTGGTT
>JAZRAG010000050.1:0-1097 GCA_045634445.1 Candidatus Spyradenecus sp.
ATCAATGACACCCTTATGCACGTTGCGCATGACAACCTGCCTTTTGGTGGCGTTGGCCCCAGTGGTTGGGGGGCGTACCACGGTGAGCATGGATTTTTACGCTTTTCTCACCAAAAGTCGGTCTTTTTGCAAGCAAAATGGAGCCCTGCATCTTGGCTCTACCCGCCTTACGGAGCCAAGTTTGAGCGCATCATGGCGCTGATCAAGCGCCTCACTTAAGCGCTTGCCGTTTCTTAGTTGCTTGCAATAAGCAGCTCGCTTTAGGCCGTTTTTACGGCCTAGCACATCCTTTTTCTGCGGGCAAGAAACCTTTGACAGCCGTACTTCCCTAAATGGCTACAGTGACTAGGCATAAGCGAAATTCGCGTTTTCACTGACAATTGCCGACTTTCGTTTTCAACACCTAGTTTTCTGTTTCGGTTTTTCCATGTCCAATTACCAGGTTCGTCCTGCAACCCTTCGTGATGCGAAGGCGATTGCACAAATCCACACCGCTTCTGCTTTGGAAGCCTACCGTGGCATCGTGCCTGACGACCAATTGAAAGCCATGTCTTCCGTCGAAAAGCGTCAAGCTTACTGGCGTGAGGCCATTGAATTTTGTGAGCCTCAGGTGCAAGTCGTTCTCGATGGCGACAAGATCGTGGGCTTTGTTGGTTTTGACCGTTCCCGTGACGAAAAATCTCGCCAAACGACTGGTGAGGTATGGGCTATTTACGCAGCCCCTTCGCACTGGAGCAAAGGTGTCGGCGTGACGCTGTGGGATGCAGCCCGTGAAGGTCTGCTTGAAGAAGGTTGTACCAATGTCACCGTTTGGGTGCCGCTGCGTAATGAACGCGCTTTGCGCTTTCATGAAATGGCTGGTTTCAAGCGTGAAATGTCTACTGCCAAGACCACCCCTGTTGGCGCGATCAAGATTGAGGAAATACGCTTAAAGCGTCCCTTAAACTAATTGCTGCCCAACGGCCCGCTTTGGCGGGCCCCTTTTTTTGCAAGGCGCTCTACTATCCTTAGCGTGTCGCAGTGGGTGCATGGCTGTATTTGTAAGCCATGATCGCTCTCGCTGCGCTGCACGTGCAAATCTGTGATTTGCGGGACAG
>JAZRAG010000051.1:0-1367 GCA_045634445.1 Candidatus Spyradenecus sp.
CATTGTCGCATCATCCTTCAGCAAATCTGCCTGTGCGTTCATTACCGTATAGTCGGCACGCACGGCTGGTCCCGTTTGTCCTTGAGCGGGAGGGGTGGTGTGAAGTTTCTGCGTAGTTGCCTCGATGAGGGGAAGCAAGTCCGTAAAGGGAAGTCCCACTTGCTGCATGATGCGCTCCGCCAAAACATAACTATGATTGGTAAAGTTGCACGCAAACACCGCCGCCAAATGCAAGTAACGCCTGTCGGCACTGCTCAGTGGGGTGACATTCTGACTCAGAGAGTGTGCCAACTCCGTCACAAGGAGCAGCGTCTGTTCATCCGTCGCCTCAATGTAAAGCGGTAAGTTTTTGAAGGAAACAGGTACGGCTTTTGAGAACGTCTGCATGGGATAAAGCACCCCACCCTGCCTCACGCGCCCCTCGAGAACGGAGAGCGGAACGCTGCCTGCTGTATGAACGCACACGGCATGAGGATGCAACGCCGCCACTTCACCAATGAGTGTGGGCAAGGCGTCATCTTTTACAGAAAAGAGGTAAACATCTGCCTCGGGCAAGTCACTAATCTGCGTGGTAGGTACTGCCCCAACAGCATGTGCCACATCTTGTGCGTGCGCTAAGGTGCGGCTGTAAACCGCAATCACTTTGTGTCCCGCTTCATGGAGGGCTCGGCAAAGATGAGTGGCAACATTTCCCGCGCCAAGAAGTACGATATTCATAACTTACTCCTTAATAATTACGCGCTCCCAACGCAAATTTTCTTCCGAGTGAGGCGCCACCTCCTGTGCCTTACGTCCTACGGCGATAATGCAGAGCGGTTCTTGCTCGGGGGGAAGGTTGAGCAATTCGCGCACAGCAAGTGAAGCAGGAGCGCCGTCTTCCTGCATCCGTTCGCGAATCTGTACCCAACAAGCGCCAAGGTCGCAATTTTCTGCCGAAAGCAGGAGCATCGTTGCGGCAACTGAGGCGTCTTCAATCCACACATCGGAGATGTCCATCCGACCGCAGATTACGACTGCCAAAGCGGCACCGGCAATCATCGTACCAAAGCGCGGTTTCACCTGGGAGAGGCGCTCGAGCATCTCTTTCTGTTCCACCAAGATGAACTCTACGGCCTGCTTGCCCTTAGAACTGGGCGCATACAACACGGGCGTCATCAACGCCACCACTTCGTCGGACGAGAGCGGGGCATCTTGATACTTGCGAATGCTTCGGCGTTGGGTTACTACATCTAAAAAGTCTGCCATTTTAAGGGATGATTCGGCGTTACACTAACTTCACCTTATCCAACACCTGTTCGCGGTTGCAATAGTGGCAGCAAATTACGCCTTCGTTCTTCTCAGAAACATGGAAGCGTGTCTTCATCGGT
>JAZRAG010000052.1:0-4647 GCA_045634445.1 Candidatus Spyradenecus sp.
CGAGGATGACAGATTTGCGCTGCGCCTATCCTCGCTTTGCGTGAGCGTTCCGTCGGCATCCTCGGGAACGAGACTGCGAAGCAGAATCGTTCTTGCGCCGAGGGGCGCGACGGAACAAGAGATAGCGTTCTTGCGTTAAAACTGCGAAGGTACGCCGCAGGCGCTCATTCATAATTCGTAATTCATCATTCCCTACGCGCCAAGGGCGCAGAAAGGAGGAAACGCAATGCAACGCATTCTTGAGCCACTTCTAGTAATTATTAAGTTCTTGCTAGAAAAGCTCTTTACAAGGTGGAAGTAGAAGACTTCCTTCGAAAGCCTTCTCCACCACCAGGGTGTGCACCGAGAGGTGCCACCCTTTTCTGCACCTACGGTGCGTGGGGATAAGCGGGGAAACGCTGCGAAATATGATGGGTGGAAACGAATATCGTTGACAAGGGGGGTGGAGTTTGCTATTATGCGCCTACTTTTGGTTGCATTAGCACTTCGTGGAGAGGTGGCCGAGTGGCCGAAGGCAACGGTTTGCTAAATCGTCGTATTCCTCACGGGATACCGTGGGTTCGAATCCCACCCTCTCCGCCATCTATCTGAAAAAGGAAATCTGGTCCCCCAGGTTTCTTTTTTTGTGCCTGCGTAGGACTGCGAGTGTTTTTAACACTAAGGACACTAGGATGCGTTGATCTTTTCGTAACACGAGGGCTTCGCCCACGAAAAGCCAACGCATCTCGTGATGTGCCTGTCGCCCCTTTGGGGCTGAGCGGGCAGAGCCCGCAGGACTGCCAGAATGGTGCTACGAGGATGCGCAAGAACGCTATCTCTTGGAGATTTGCTGCCATTCGCTCCGCTCATATGCCGCACCTTGCGGTGACGGCCCATAGACTCAATGCCCTCGCTACGGACGATTGTCCTACTGCGGGCTTTCACTATTCACCTCGGCGCAAGAAGCGTTTGCATCGCATCCGCCTCCCGAGGATGACAAATCTCCGCTTTGCGTTTTACTCTAGTAAGATTTAAGCGCAAGATGACGAGAAATGGAGATGTGCCCATTTCGAGCATCTTGTAAGAGCCGTGCGACTCGTGGAGGTTAGCGAAAGCTTTAGCGCTCCGCGTAGCCTCCTCGGGAGGAAGACTGCGCAGCAGGATTTCTCTTTCCCAGCGCTAGCGCGCTCGGGCGCATATCCTCGCCGAGGGGCAAGCGGAGTAAGAGATAGCGTTCTTGCGTTAAAATGCGAAGGTACGCCGAAGGCGCTAAAGAAGCGCAAGCGCACGCTGTCGGAGCACGGAGATGTGCCCATTTCGAGCATCTTGTAAGAGCTGTGCGACTCGTGGAGACCCACGAAGGCACGCCGAAGGCGAAAACAGCGAAGGTCCCGTAGTGGTGTGTGCTTGGGGGTGTTTTTGTGGTTTTTGTGTGTTTTAATAACAAAAAAATCTCTTTTTTATTAAATGTTATCTTGCAGTAGGGTGAATTGCTTGGTATTATAGAAGGCAGATAATTATCTTCTCGTTTCAGAAAGGAGCCTCAAAATGGTTCGTAATATGATGTTTGCTACGATGCTCGGCGTAATGTTGGGCGCGACTGCTGTTTATGCTCAGGATGCAGAGGAAAAGTTGATTCGTTTTGAGCCTTCGGTTCAGGTGATTGGCTTGGAAAATGGCGGTTTGAAGGTTTTGAAGCCTGGCAAGACGGTGGCAGAGGATGGCGTTTCGTACAAGGCTTATCCGTATGGTACGGTTTTTGAGGTGGCTGATGGCGTGAAGTGCCGTATTCGTTTTTCTGATTTGACGAATGCTGTGGTGCGCGGTCCGGCTAAGGTGACGCCGCTTTCGAAGGATCTTTTCCACAAGGTGGTGTTGAAGGTGGATCAGGGTGACGTGAATTTGTCGGTGGACCAGCGTGCGGCGCCTGAGCAGTTCACGATTGATACGCCGATGGGCATGTTTACGTCGATTCAGGGCTTGGTGCGTTTGCACGTTGGCGATATTGCTGATGGCGAGATTGATGAAAACGATTTTTCGTTCCGCGCGATGTCGGGTAAGGCCGTGTTCGTGGGTAAGCACTATTCGATGGCCAATATGACGACGGCGAATGCTTTCACTTCGGGTGATACGACGGTGTCGGCTTCGAATGGGAAGATCTTTCATGATACGCGCTTGACGGGCGTTTCGGCTGAGGTGATGACCTCGTTGAAGGCGGGCGGCGAGAACAACGTTGATTTCGGTTTGGCTCCGGGTTCTACCATTAAGATTACGCGTGCGAAGGATTCGCAGACGGGTAATTGGGTGGTGTCGGTCTTGACGCTTTATGCTGATGGTAAGGCAAAGAATTACTTCTGCTATGTGGATGGTCGCAGCAGCGAATATGCCACGGGCGACCTCTTAAATGAAGTGCTTCCTGAAGACGAAGAAGAGGGCGAAGGCGAAGAGGCGGAAGAAGAAGATTCTGTGCTGAACGCTGATGGTTTGGATGATTTCGGTGACGAAGAGCTTTAATCATTATAAAGGTATAGCGATTTCGTCTTGTTTGGTTAATATTCATAAAGTACGTTAAAATGTTTATCTATCGTTTTTCTCGTCTCATTAAGAGTAAGTTGGTTTGGGGCTTTTTGGCTCTTTTGATGGTGTTCGCTTTCGTGGTGATGGATGCTTGCGTTGGTAGCAACGGGGTATCGAAGACGAATGCGGGTTATTTCGGTGATCGTGGTGTGAGCGTGAAGGCATTGGAAGATGCTTCTCAGGTGGTGACCACGGTGAATAGTCAGGGTTCGTTCTACTTGCCGCAGCAGAGCCAGTTGTTTGGTGCTGTGGTGCGTGATGGGGCCTTTGGCGTGGAAGATTGGCCGGCACGTCGTCGTCAGGCATGGAAGGTGCTTGCTGCTCGTGATGTGGCGCTCCGTAATGGCATTGAAACCTCCGTGAACTGCGGCAACGCTGTGCTCGAAGGCATGTTCGCTGACCAGACGGGCGTCTTCAATCCGAACCGCTATCGTATGTTCTTGAGCGCAAATAACTACTATAAGCCCGCGTTGTTTGAAGCAACCTTCGCCAATACGTGGTTGCCCGCGCAGACGGTGACCATGGGCGTCTTCAACGCAGTGGGTTGGGTCTCGCCGATGGAATTGGACTTCGCCCTCGAAACGGCTTATGACACCACCACCGCTTACGCTGCCGCAGTGAAGAATACCGTGGCTTTGGACTCCATCGCCGTGACCGATGCAGCCTTGCAGCAGTGGTATGATGAGCACAAGGAAGAGTACCGCGTGCCTGAACAGCGCGAAATCGCCTACGTCGAAGTCATGGCTGAAGCTTTCAGTGAAGGCGTCGTGGTAGACGAAATGAACGCCATGCAGTATTACGATGATAATAATGACGAGTTCAAGGGCACCGGCACCAATGCCACCCAGGTCCTCCCCTTCGAAGAGGTCAAGGATAAGGCAATGGCAAAGGTCAAGGCGCTCAAGTCCCTCGATGCCGCCCTCGTCCACGCAAATGAATCGCTCGTTGCTGCCGCCTACACCAAGCCCTTTGATGAAGTGGCTAAGCCTTATGGCGAAGTGAAGCGCGCAACCGTTCGTGCTGACCGTCCTTTCGGTTTCCAGAATGCACAGGATGTCCTCGCTTCTGTCTTCGAAATGGAAGTGGAAGGTACGCCTTACAATGCTGTCGCAGGTACCGATCGCGTCTATCTCATGAAGCTTGAAAAGGTCATCCCCGCAGGTTACTCCACCCTCGCAGAGGTTAAGGATCGTGTCACCGCTGCTGTCCGTCGTGACCGTATGACCGCTCAGCTCAAGGAAAAGGGCAACGCTATCCGCGCTACCTTGGCCGCTGAACTCGCTAAGGGTTCCGCTTTCGATGCCGCTGTGGCCGCTTGCAAGGTGGATGGTTTGAATGCAACCACCGCAATGACTTTCGTTCTCAGCGATTCCAGCAAGCTCGAGATCCCCTATCAGACCGAGGTCCTCGATGCCGCTGAAAAGCTCGGCATAAAGGCGCTCTCTGAACCCGCTATCACCGCTGCTGATGAAATCGTCCTCGTCTATGTGGCTGATCGTAAGGCTGGTGATGTCTTGGCTAAGACCACCGCAAAGGTCCAGATGACGCAGAATCTCGCTTGGGCTTCTCAGTATCGTATCACCATGGACTGGATGAATTGGAACCTCGACCGTGAACCTCCCACGCGTGATGGTTACTACCCTCTCCTCGAAGAGGCTTCCGCTGACGAAGAATAAGTCAGATAACAACATGATAAAAAAGCGCCGCCCAAAAGGACGGCGCTTTTTTATTAAACACGAAAAGAAAGGGCGGAAGGACACAGAAGGATGTGGGGGCGAATACGTGGGGCGAATACGTGGGGGCTACGCGCCCCCACACCCTGCGGCAGGGCTGAGCCCTGCACGGCGTGTGTTTAAGGTGCTCCGCAGGGGCGCCTGCGGCGCAGGACGACGAGTAGGTTTAAACGCAAGAACGCAAGATCTTACAAATCTGCGCCCCTCGGCGCTAGGAGCGTTATGCTGCGCATTCCGCCCCCCGAGGATGACAGATTTGCGCTGCGCCTATCCTCGCTTTGCGTGAGCGTTCCGTCGGCATCCTCGGGAACGAGACTGCGAAGCAGAATCGTTCTTGCGCCGAGGGGCGCGACGGAAC
>JAZRAG010000053.1:0-5322 GCA_045634445.1 Candidatus Spyradenecus sp.
GCGCCGCAGGACTGCGAAAAGCACGACGAATTTTACGCAAGAACGCTATCTCTTACTCCGCTTGCCCCTCGGCGCAAGAGAAATCCTGCTGCGCAGTCTTCCTCCCGAGGAGGCTACGCGGAGCGCTAAAACCCCATCGAGGAAACGCAAAGCGGAGATTTGTCATCCTCGGGAAGCGGAATGCGAAGCATAACGCTTCTTGCGCCGAGGTGAGCAAATCTCCAAGAGATAGCGTTCTCGCGTTAAAACTGCGAAGGCTTCCTTGCAGAGCACCTACAAGGGCGAGCTTGAGCGCCCCGCGGAAGGGCTGAGCCCTGCACCCCGTGTGTTTGGGGTGCTCGTGCGCGCACGCTTGCAACGCAATCTGCTTTTTGCTATTTTATTAGTGTATAGATTGAAGTCGTTGGAGATCTGACGCGTGACTACAAATGACGAATATGCTTTACAAGTGCTCCAGGAAACTGGATTGATTACGGCGGAACAGGTCGCAGAGGCACTTGCTGCGAAACGTAAGGACGGACAAACTGCTCTCGACTGGATGGTCGAGCAGGGGGTCATTTCTGAAGAAGATGTCCTGGGAACTTTAGCAGAACAGTTCGGTTTGCCATTCGCTTCGGTGGATGGTGATGAAGTGGATGCGGAGTTGGCGAAGTTGTTGGATGCTGAAACGGCACGCAAGTACAAGGCGGTGCCGTTGCAGGATGATGGCGACTCGGTGATGATCGCAATCTGCGACCCGGCGAACTACGATGCTCAGGATGCCATTCGTTATCGTTTGAGTGATAAGAATGCCGATTTCGTGGTGATTACTTCGGGCGATATCAAGCGTTTGTTGGATAAGCTTTATCCGCTGACGTTTGATCCGAATGCAACGGATACCGGCGAAAATCTTGTGGCGCAGCGCAAGGAAATGGAAGTTGACGAATCGGGTGATGGTGATGCACCGGTGATTCGTTTGGTTTCGTTGATCTTGATGGATGCGTGCAAGATGAAGGCCTCCGATATTCACTTGGAGCCGATGGAAAAGCATTTCCGTGTGCGCTTCCGTATCGATGGTGCCTTGCGCGAAATGGATGAACCGCCGAAGCGTTTGCAGGGTGCGATTATCTCGCGTGTGAAGTTGATGGCAAACATGGACCTGTCGGAACGTCGCATTCCGCAGGACGGTCGTATTCAGATCAAGATGGGCGAACGCGAGCTCGATCTTCGTGTGAGTACGGTGCCGACCAACTTTGGTGAGTCGATCGTAATGCGTATTCTCGATAAGCAGAATTTGTCGCTCGGTTTGCCGCAGTTGGGCTTCTTGTCGGATGACCAGGGTAAGTTTGAACGTTTGATTGGGTTGCCTGACGGTGTGATTTTGGTGACGGGTCCGACGGGTTCTGGTAAGACGACGACGCTTTACGCTTGCTTGGGTCAGATTAACCGCCCGGATAAGAAGTTGATCACGGTGGAAGACCCGGTGGAATACCAGATGAGCGGTATTAACCAGGTGCAGGTGAATCGTGCGGTGGGCTTGGACTTCTCGGCTGCACTGCGCTCCATTCTCCGTCAGGCACCGAATATCGTGATGATCGGTGAAATTCGTGACCATGAAACGGCAGAAATCGCAATGGAAGCCGCACTCACGGGTCACTTGGTGTTCTCTACGCTTCACACGAATGACGCGCCTTCGGCGGTGACGCGTTTGACAGATATCGGCATTAAGCCCTTCTTGGTGGCTTCGGCATTGCGTGCAGCTATGGCTCAGCGTTTGGTGCGCGCTATCTGCGAAAAGTGCCGTCAGGAACACATTCCGACGGATCGCGAACGTAAGATGCTCGGTAACATGGCCCGTAACATTGACAACATGAAGATGTTTAAGGGCGTCGGGTGTCCGGTTTGTAACAAGTCGGGCTACAAGGGCCGTAAGGGTCTCTTTGAGATCTTCACCGTGGATGACACGGTGCAGCGTATGATTTTTGATAAGGTACCGACCACTCAGCTGCGTGCTCGCGTCCGTGAAATGGGCATGCGTACGCTCCGTGAAGACGGAATGTTGAAGGTGGCCTCTGGTATGACCACACTTGAAGAAGTGCTTCGCGCAACAATGGGAGATGAGGATTAATATGAGCCATATCGATATTCATGAACTCGCCGCTCAGGCGACCACCGAAATCACAATGCACGACCTCATGCAGGTGACCGTGGATGAAGGCGCATCCGACCTTCACATTCGCGTGGGTCGCCCGCCGTTGTTGCGTTGCTCTGGCGCACTGGAGCCTTTGGACTGCGCTGAATTTACCCCCGCAGACCTCGCAAAGCTCGTGCTCGAAATCTCAAATGAAGAACAGATTGAAGAAGTGGAACGCAACGGTGGCGCTGACTTCGGTTTGCACTTCTCTGAAGCAGCCCGTTTCCGTGTGTCGGTCTTTAAAGAACGTCACAACTACGGCTTGGTGTTGCGTCAGATTCCCTCCACGATTTTGACGCTCGAACAGCTCGGTTTGCCTGAAGCTGTGAATGAATTGCTCTACAAGCCGCGTGGCCTCATCCTCGTGACCGGTCCGACGGGTTCGGGTAAGTCGACGACGCTCGCATCGATGCTCAACATCATCAATGAAGAACGCGACTGCCACATCATCAGCATTGAAGACCCGATCGAATTCTATCACGCCTCCAAGAAGTCGCTCGTGACGCAGCGTGAAGTGGGCGCAGACGTGCCGAGCTTCGCAGAAGCAATCCGCCGCGCACTTCGTCAGGACCCGGATGTGATTCTCGTGGGTGAAATGCGTGACCTTGAAACGATTTCGGCCGCAATCAGCGCCGCAGAAACCGGTCACTTGGTGTTCGGTACGCTTCACACGACAGGCGCCGCCTCCACCGTGGACCGTATCATTGACTCCTTCCCGACGAACCAGCAGGAACAGGTGCGTACGCAGCTCTCGATGTCGCTCGTGGCTGTGATTTCGCAGGTGCTTCTCCCGCGCGCCGACAAGGGCGGTAAGGGACGTTGCGCGGCATTCGAAATCATGATGAGCACGCCGTCGATTCGTTCGCGTATCCGTGATAACAAGACCTTCCAGATTAACTCCGATATTCAGACCGGTGCGAAGTTTGGCATGGTCTCGCTCGACACCTCGCTCCTCACGCTCTACACCGAAGGTAAGATCTCTTACGATGACTTGGTGACCAAGGCTCAGGACCCCGAAACCACCGTCCAGAAGCTCAAGGAAATGATGGGACAGTAAGATGGTAGACGATCTCCAACTCCCGCCTTTAGTTGAGCTCGTCCTCAACAACGGCTTTATCGATGAAGAACAAGCGCACGCCATGGTGCGCGACCACCTCTCGCAGGGAAAGTCCTATAAGGAACTCATCCTCGCGACCGAAGTGCTCGCAGAAGAGGATATCCTCTCGCTCATGGCTGGCGAACAAGGTACCGAAGTGATTGACGTCAAGAGCGTGGCTTTTGATGAATCGCTCAAGAATTTGGTGCCCGTGGCCAGTGTGCGCCTCCACAATCTCGTACCGGTGGAAATTGACCCCGATTACGTGGTTTTCGCCTCGGCCGACCTCGTAGAAACCGATGTCATCGACGAGCTCACCTTCTTGCTCTCGCGTGAAATCCGTTTCGTCTTCGCGCCCGAAAATGATATCAAGGAGGTCATTGAAGAGCACTTCTCCGCTTCCGAAGCCTCCGACGCCCTCATTGAAGACCTCTCCGAAATGGATGGTTTGGATGACTCGGCAGACGAAAAAGGCATCGAAAGTGCAGCAGCCTCCGCTCCCGTGATTCGCTTCGTGAACCTCGTGTTGTACCAAGCAATTACTGACCGCGCTTCCGATATTCACATCGAGCCCTTCGAAAAAGACTTCAAGATCCGCTATCGCGTGGACGGCGCGCTCTATGAAATGAATCCGCCGCCCTTGAGCATGGCGCTTCCGATTATCTCGCGTATCAAGGTGCTCTCTGGTCTGAACATCGCAGAACGTCGTCTCCCGCAGGACGGTCGTATCGCGCTCACCGTGGCAGGTCGCCAGGTGGACCTCCGTGTCTCCTGCTTGCCGACTGTGCATGGCGAATCCGTGGTGCTTCGTGTGCTTGACCGCTCTTCGGTGTCGCTCGACCTCGAAAACATCGGTTTGCCCGAAGATATTTATGAAGGCATCACCCTTGACATTGAAAAGCCCAACGGCATCTTCATCGTCACCGGTCCGACGGGTTCGGGTAAAACCACCACCCTTTACTCCTGCCTCCGCGCGATTAACCAACCCGATACCAAGATCCTCACCGCAGAAGAACCTGTGGAATATGATATCGAAGGTCTCGTTCAGGTTCCCATTAATCCACAGCAGGGGAATACCTTCGCAAAGGTGCTTCGCGCCTTCTTGCGTCAAGACCCTGACGTCATCATGGTCGGTGAAATTCGTGACCTTGAGACTGCAGAAATCGCAGTTCAGGCAGCTCTCACAGGTCACTTTGTGTTCTCCACCCTCCACACCAATGACGCCGCTGGCGCAGTGACGCGTTTGGTGGATATGAATGTGGCTCCGTACCTCATCTCCTCCACGCTTCAGGCCGTCTTGGCACAGCGTCTCGTGCGTACGTGCTGCGCAAGCTGTAAGACCTCCTACGATCCTGATGACGACGCAATCCAGCGCCTCGGCCTCACCCGTGCCGACATCGGTAATCGTCAGTTCGCGTATGGTAAGGGTTGTAAGATTTGTAACGGCACCGGCTATAAAGGTCGTAAAGGTGTCTTCGAATACTTGCAGATGTCCAACCCCGTCCGCGAAATGATTAACGATCGTGAGCCTACGCTCGTGATTCGTGAAAAGGCCCGCGAACTCGGTATGCGCACCATGCGTGAAGATGCTATCCGTAACGTGCTCGACGGCTACACCACCGTTGACGAAGTCTTGCGTTACACCTAAGCCCTGGCGCCATCCTCTACACAAACAGCACCGCCCCGCGGTGCTGTTTTGTTTTCGGCATACCTTCGCTGGGTTTAAACACTAGAAACACTAGGATGCGTTGATCTTTTCGTAACACGAGGGCTTCGCCCACGAAAAGCCAACGCATCTCGTGACGTGTCTGTCGTCCCTTTGGGGCTGGGCGGGCAGAGCCCGCAGGACTGCGAAATAAAGAAACCACCAAAATGCGCCCGAGCGCGCTAGCGCTGGGCGTGAGCGAAGCGAACCTTCCACGGCTAAAACACACAAAATACACAAAAAGGTGCTCCGCAGGGCGCTCTGCGAGCGCAGGACAGCGAAAAGCACGACGAATTTTCCGCAAGAACGCTATCTCTTGGAGATTTGCCACCTCGGCGCAAGAAGCGT
>JAZRAG010000054.1:0-18719 GCA_045634445.1 Candidatus Spyradenecus sp.
AGGATGGTTAGAATGTTTGATCGTGCTTTTTGTGAGAAGGGTGAAGATGTCTTAAAGGCGTTTTCTGTGGATGTGACGTCTGGTTTAACGGATGAGCGCGTGGTACAGAATCGGGAACGGTTTGGCGCAAATGAACTTTCGCAAGGTAAACAGGTGACGATGTGGCAACGCATCGCGGGCGCGCTTTCTGAGCCAATGACGTTATTACTGCTTTTAGCCGCGGGCATCATGGTGGGTGTCAATATTGTACACTTAGTCACAGGTGGTGAGACGGACTTCTTTGAGTGTGCAGGGGTGGCGATTGCCATTGTATTATCGGTAGGGATTTCGGTGATTATGGAGGGGCGTAGTGCGAAGGCGTTTGAGGCTTTGCGCGCGATTGGTGCAGATGTGCGTCCACAGGTGTTGCGTAATGGTCAACGTGTTTGTATTTCGCAGAAGGAGTTGGTTGTCGGGGATATTGTTTACATTTCTACAGGGGATAAGTTAACGGCAGATGGGCGTTTGCTTGATTCGCATGGTTTGGTGGCAGATGAGTCTGCTTTGACGGGTGAGTCTGCGCCAGTAGAGAAGTCTGCTGAGGCGGAGGTTGCGCTAGAAGCACCCGTGGCAGAGCGTCCTACGATGTTGTATGCGGGCAGTTTCATTACGGCGGGTTCGGGTTTGATGATTGTAACAGCCGTGGGCATGGGGACGGAGTTTGGACGCATTGCTGGCGCACTTTCAAGTGAAACACAAGGTGAAACGCCGCTTCAAGAGCGCCTTGCTGTATTGGGAAAACGCGTCACTACGGCTGGAATTTTGGCAGCAGTATTGGTTTTCGTTGCTCGATTGTGGCAGTCGTTTGCTGGTGATGCTTTAACATGGACAGCGGTGGGCGAGGCTTTTATTTCGGCAATCGTGCTTGTGGTAGCTTGTGTGCCAGAGGGTTTGCCAACGATCGTGGCGATGAGTTTGGCGGTGAATGTGCTCCGTATGGCAAAACAGAATGCGCTTGTGAAGCGTATGGTGGCGTCGGAAACGATTGGTTGTGTGACCTTTATTTGTTCGGATAAGACGGGAACATTGACCGAGAATCGTATGACGGTGGTGGCGCTTGTCAATCATCTTGGAGAGGCGCACGCTGCGACCGACGTGATGTGGCAAAACATTTGTGTAAATTCTACGGCAGATGTTGCCGTGGGTGGTGACTCTTTTACTGGAAATCCAACTGAAGGAGCGATGCTTGTGGCGGCGGTTAAGGCAGGGCTTTCACCGCGTACAATTCGTAGTGTCGCCACGATTGATTCGGTTGAGCCCTTTTCTTCCGATACAAAACGGATGGTGACGCATTTGGGAGGCGCGACTCCGCTTTCTTTGATGAAGGGGAGCCCAGAAGCGGTTTTGGCGGCGTGTGCGCTTGATGCCGAAGGTTTGTCTACCGCTCAAGCTGCAATGGCGGTTTGGCAAGAACGCGCTTGTCGCGTGCTTGCATTTGCGCATCGTGCCACAGACAGCGAGGCGTGGGTTTACGATGGTTTCGCAGCGATTACAGACCCTGTTCGTGTGGCTGTCCCAACCGCGATGGAGGCGTGTCGCACGGCAGGCATTGAAGTGATGATGTTGACGGGCGACAACTTGATTACAGCGCGGGCGATTGCGGACGAGTTGGGGATGTTGCCAGAAGGTAAGCGTGCGGTAACGGCTGCGGAGTTGGAAGATTTAGACGATGTGGCATTCGCGGAAGCGTTGAAAAGCGTGCGTGTGATTGCGCGTTCGACGCCTTCAATCAAGTTGCGCGTGGTGCGGACATTAAAGGCGCAGGGCGAATCTGTGGCTGTAACAGGTGATGGCATTAATGATGCGCCGGCAATTAAGGCTGCAGATGTGGGTGTGGCAATGGGCATCACGGGCACGGAAGTGACAAAAGAAGCGTGCGATATTTTGCTATTGGATGACTCTTTCTCAACGATTGTGCGCGCGATTCGTTGGGGTCGCGGCATTGCAGACGGCTTTAAGCGCTTCATTCTCTTCCAACTTACGGTGAATGTCTCCTCTGTGATTGTGGTGCTTATTGCGGCACTGACGGGCATGGCATCGCCTTTTACAGCGTTATGGTTGCTCTGGATTAATCTCATTATGGATGGTCCTCCTGCGTTAACGCTCGGCTTAGAAAAGTTAGGAGATAATCTCTTAAAGCGTCCGCCAGTGCGTCGTGATGCTCCATTGGTAACGAAGAATATGGCGATGCGAATGGCTGTAATGGGCGGTTTGATTGCGATAGTTTCGCTTGCTCAACTGCGTTGGGATTTCTTAAACGCGGGAGATGCGGCGCCAACGGCACTCTTTACGCTCTTTGTCTTTTGTCAATTGGCAAACGCTTTAAGTGCGCGTAGACCCGAAGGCGGCAATCCTTTTAGCGGACTTTTGGGGAATCCTGCGTTAATTGGCGCATTGGTGCTGACGGTCACATTGCAGTGGATTATGGTAACATTTGGGGGTGGCTTCTTCAAAACTGTGCCACTGACGGCCGCGTTGTGGGGTAAGTGTTGCTTAATTGCGGCGTGTATCCCCTTAATTGCGGCGATCTTGCCACGCGCGAAAAACAAGTGAATGGATGCTAAATGAAGATTGAGATTCCAGAGAAACAGTCCAAAATCCTCTTTTGGAGTTCGATTGGGTGTTTCGCGCTCAATTATCTCTGCTGGAATATCTTAAATGCGACGACGTACTTTTCTGCGTCGTTTGCGCAAGAGCTCATCGGGAAGGTCTTAGGGACAGCCTTTTGTTTGTCTTTTGTGGCAGGCTTCGTCTTCTTCCCGATGGGGTTGTGCCTCTGCAAACGTACATGGCGTCTTCCCATAAAGTTCTTCGCCTTGACGGGTATGAGCTTCATTATTGCGTTCTTTATGACGGCAGTGTTTCCTGAAAAGGAGGTGTTGGGAGGGCCAGAATGGGATAACTCCTTATTGGGGTGTTTCCTTTGGAACTTGAGTACAAGCCTCTTTCTTCAAATGATGGTGCAGTCGCCCATTTTAGCCGTGACGCACTTTTTTACGTTTGAAAAGGGCGCTACTGTCGCTACGCAAAAAAGGTGGAGAAACGCGCTTTTCGGTTTTTTAGCACTTGCTATTTGGCTTTTAGGTCTGTGCTTGAGCGCTTATTATTTGGATCGGCATTGTTATTGTTAAAGAAGGTAACTTTTAAAGGGTTAGTGCATTGCTGATGGGTGTCGGTGTGCGTGGAGTGTGCTATACTATTGAATGTATGAAAACGAATGTGAAATGTTGGGGCATCCTTGGCGCGCTTGATCGCGAAGTAGCGTTGTTGCGCGAACAGATGCAAGTGGACTCTTCAGAACAGGTGCTTGGCACAGAATTCCTTACTGGCACAATTAGCGGCCATCGCGTGGTGGTGGCATGTTGTGGCATTGGTAAGGTGAATGCGGCCGCGTGTGCTTCGTATTTGCTTTTTGTGAAGGGATGCGATGCGATTATCAATGCTGGCATTGCCGGCGGTGTGGCCAAGGGTTTACATATGCTTGATGTCGTGATTTCGGATGAACTTTGCTTCCACGATCAAGACCCTGTGATGCTCAAGTATTTCCCTGCGCGTCAGTTTTTCAAGGCAGACGAAACGCTTCGTAAACTGTGCGTGGAAGTGTGTTCGCAACCTGGCTTCCTTACGGGCGCTTGGCGTGAAGGTCGTATCGCAACAGGTGATAAGTTCGTGGCTGATCGCGCAACGCGTGATGCGATTGTGGCCGCTGTGGCGCCCGATTGCGTGGAGATGGAAGGCGCGGCCATTGCGCATGTGGCATTTGCGGCTGGAAAACCGTGCTTGGTGATTCGCACAATGTCTGACTGTGCGGACGATGATGCGGCGCAAATGTATGATGACTTCTTAGAACGTGCAGCAGACCAATCGGCTCGCATTGTTTTGGGGATGTTGGCAAATGCAGATTAAGCGCTGGTTAAAAGCGAGCATTTTGCCATTGTGCGTGGTGGTGTTCGCTGCGTTAGCGTATGGCTTGGCGCAGTGGATTCCTGCTTCGGCGCGAATGGATCGTTGGGAAAAAGCTGCGGCAGAATTGACCTTGACGTCGCCTGCGGCAGAGGTTTGCGCGGTGGCTTCGCTTCACTTCAATGTGCGTCTAACGGCTGCAGATGTCGCGGTGTGGAAGCGTTTGCAACAGCAAGGTCTGCCCGCGGATGATGCTTTACGCACGGTGGTGCAGTATGCGCGTGGTCGTATGGAATAGGAGAATGCGCGTGATGATGAAATGGTTGAGTTGTATTGTGGTGGCGATGGGGCTTTTCGCTGCACCGCTTCAGGCGCTTGATGGCCCTGGCGAATATATGTTTCAAGACGCCTCGCAGAAGGTGAAGTGGCGCGAAAAGGTGACGTTGCCACCAGATTGCGTGGAAGTGAGCTCAACGTGTCTTTACAGTAAGGCCGAAAAGACGGTTTACTTGCTTACTGAACTCACGGGCGTAGGAAAGGGCTACGAAACAGAATTCATCCTTTTGGGGCCTTTGAGTGACCGTGCATACGAAGGTTTAGCAATGGCATGGGATGCACCTTCTACGGTGAGCAAGGCGGTTGAAGCTCTCGGCGTGAAGCGCGGTGTGGCGGCGGATCCTTTGCGTGGTCTTGCAATGGCGCAGGGCGAACGCTTTACTGTGAGCGTTTGCCGTTTGGAAGATGAAGCCCCAACGTTTTTACCGTTGTCTGATTTCATTATCGATGAGTACTCTACACCTGCACAGAATTTGCTTGGTCGTGGGTTTCCCTTTGTGGGAGGGGGCGATATTGATGATTTAATGCCGGCGTCTGTCATCGCGGCTTACACTGAAAAAGCCTCCACGTTTGGTTTGCCTTATCATGCAGAAAAGGGCGCGGCTTACGGTCTTTTTCGCGCAAAAACGGCAGAAAAGGCGGGCGCTCCGGCAGTTTTTGCATTGAAATGGCAGACGCTTCCAGGTGGTCAAGCGCGCGTTCACCATGCAGAAGTGTGCGTAACGGCGAAGGATTTGGAAACGCCTGATACGCTTTTGGGTAGTTTGAAGACCTTTTGTGATGACCCGCGTGACATTTTCTTAAGCGTGACCTTTGATGCGCAGTTGACATTAAGTGCTGTGGCGCCAATGGCGCAATTCATCCTCGCATTAGAGGAAAGTGGCGGTTTTACATTGGCCCCTCCGAAGGGCGGTTATCTGCCCTTGCACGCATTCGCACCGAAAGAAGCATGGCGAGACCGCGCTTCTCGTCCGTTCCAACCTTGGGAAATCGAGTTTGAAAAGGGTGAGGATGGCGCGCCCGCGAAGGTGAATCTCTGCCAAATTATCGAAGATTGGACCGTTGAAGGCAATGATCCCGCACTAACACGAAAATGCTACCCTGGCGTTACGCCTGAAACCATCGTGAATGTGATGAACCTGGTTGACGTGAACAACGGCAAAATTTACGTGGCCTTCTTTTACTGTCCTGCAGATTTGAAGATTGGTGAGATCATCCCTTATGCGCGTGCGCTCGCCAAATCTTGCCCTACGCAATGGGTCTTTTTAAACAAGCCAGAGAAAGAGTAGGGAAGAGTCGATTTTGAAAAAGGCTTGTTTTGCGATTCAAAAAGGCTTGTTTTGATTTTGAAAAGAGGTTGAATTGAATCGCAAAAAGGCTTGAATTGAAAAACGGGTGTTTTTGTATCCAGCTGTAAAAAGCAAAACAAAAGACTTTTCATTCGATTTTTAATTATGGTATAATTACAATTGTCATTAACAAAACTGCGCCATTGCGCGGTTGGAGAAATTTCTAAAGAAGAAAGCTTAGGCTAAAAAGGAGCAAGTGATGAACACCGAACTCGTGAAAGATGTTAATTGGGTAGGGTACGTTGATTGGCCCGTGCGCGATTTCCATGGTTACCAAACCAAACGCGGTTCTTCCTACAATGCATATTTGGTGAAAGGCGCCGAAAAGGTTGCGTTGATTGATACGGTTAAAGCTCCTTATGTCGAAACCTTGAAGTCTCACGTGGCCGCACTTTGTGCGTTGGACAAAGTAGACTACATCGTGTGTAACCATGCAGAACCCGACCACGCAGGCGGCCTTCCTGAAATGGTAAAGGCTTGCCCGAATGCAACCGTTGTCTGCAATGCGAAGTGTAAGGACGCCCTTGAGCATCACTTCGACACCTCCGCATGGAAGTGGCAAGTGGTAAAAGAAGGCGAAACGCTTGACCTCGGCGACCGCACGCTTCAGTTCTTTGACACCGTGATGTGTCACTGGCCCGAAAGCATGGTCACCTACTTGCAAGAAGAAGAACTCCTCTTCTCGATGGATATCTTCGGTCAGCACTACGCCACCTACTGCCGTTTTGATGACGAAGCTGACCTCAATGAAGTCATGCAGGAAGCGAAGACTTACTATGCCAACATCGTTTTGCTCTACGCTAAGCCTGTGGCTGCCGCCGCAAAGAAGCTCCTTGGTTTGAAGTTGAAGATGGTGGCACCCTCTCACGGCGTGATTTGGCGTACGCACTTTGACAAGATTTTGAACGCCTACTTAGACTGGCACGTCAGCAAGCCCACGAAGAAGGTGGTCGTATTCTACTCTACGATGTGGCAGAGCACCCGCTTGATGGCAGAAGCCATTCTTGAAGGCGTTAACGAATCGAATGTACAGGCCAAGCTCTTTGATCTCAAGGCCGTGGGCGATACCGAGCTGATCACTGAGCTCATGGACTGCGCCGCATTCGCTGTGGGCACGCCGACCTTGAACCAGTCCTTGATGCCGCGCGTTGCCGCAGCGCTGACCTACATCCGTGGTTTGAAACCTGCAGGCAAGAAGGCATTCTCCTTCGGTTCGTACGGCTGGGCTAGCAAGGGCGCAGAAGAAGCGCAGGAATATTTGAAGGCAATGGCCTGCGAATTGCTCTCTGCACCGATCATCTGCCGTTTTGTTCCGACCGAAGAAACGCTTGAAAAGTGCCGCGAAGCAGGTCGCGCACTTGCTGCTGCAGCCTTAGCAGTAGAATAATTCATGCTCGTGCGAAACGCCTTACTGGCTCTTACGTTTGCCACAATCGCCCTTTTGGGTGGCGGTTGTGGCATTCGTCCGCCTAAAGGGGTAAAGCCCACCGAGGAAACAATCGTTGTAACGGGGTACTGCGATTGCGGAAAGTGTTGCGGATGGGAGAGAAGTTGGCTACGCTTAGGAATGCCAGTTTACAGTTCTGGAGCGCAAAAAGGCCAACGCAAACGTGTGGGAATCACCGCGACAGGAAGCGAAACGCGCCATGGCACAGCGGCTGTTGATCGTACGCGTTATCCGTATGGTACGGTCTTTTACGTGCCAGGATATGGTTATGCACGGGGTGAAGATTGTGGGAGTTCTATCAAAAATGCGCACATTGACCTCTGGTTCCCAACTCACGAAGCTGCGCTTCAATGGGGTAGGAAGACGCTAAAAGTGAAGGTATGGCGTCCTAAAAAGTAGGCAAAAAGCCAATTAAAACAACGTCAAATGGGATAGAACGCGTGCGCATTTGCGCAGAGTGTGTTATGCTATTCACATAAGGTGAAAAGGATTATGGTATGAATGTAGCCATTTTAGGTGCGGGAAATATGGGAGGCGCAATCGCAAAAGGTCTTTTGCGCGGTGGTATTTCAACAGATGACCTCGTCTTAACATGTCGTTCTCCTGAAAAATATCCCCAGTGGGCAGAGCAGGGGATTCAGCTTCTTGATGATAATGTGGACGCCGTTGAAGGCGCAGATGTGGTGATTGTCGCCGTAAAACCGTGGCAAGTGGAGGATGTTTTAGAGGAAGTGGCCGATTCTCTAATGCCTGATGCCGTGGTGATTTCCGTGGCAGCAGGAGTGACTGTTGCGCAATTAGAAAAGACGCTTCCCTCTTATGTCGCAGTGCTTCGCGCGATGCCAAACACTGCTGTGGCGCAAGCAGAAGGCGTGATTGCGATTACGTCCTCTTCTGAAAACGCATTAGCAGTCGCGAGCGAACTCTTCTCGCCGCTTGGGCTTGTCGTTGAAATTGAAGAAAAGAAGATGGACGCATTGACGGCTTTGGCTGGTTGTGGCATTGCGCACGCGCTTCGTTTCTTGCGTGCTGCGCAGTGCGCAGGGGTGCAAATGGGCTTGTCTGCAGAACACAGTGCCGCGGTATTTACGCAAGTGATGGCAGGCGCTGTTGCATTGATGAAGACGCCTGGCGCTACTGCAGAGGCTGAGATTGACCGCATTTGTACGCCTGGAGGGTTGACTATTCGTGGGTTAAATGCGTTGGAACAGGCGGGATTTTCTGCCGCAGTCATTCAAGGTTTGATGGCTTCGTTGCCGAAGGAGACGAAATGAGGATTATTGTTAAAATTGGGTCCAACGTCATTACGCGTGCAGACGGGCGCTTGAGTTTGGCGCGCATGGCTGCATTGGCAGATGAAGTAACCGCGCTTCATGAACAGGGGCACCAAGTGGTGTTGGTCACTTCTGGCGCGGTAGCTGCAGGAAAAGCGCAAGTTTCGCTCCCTAAAACGGTTGATCCTGTAGCGCGTCGTCAGGTCTTGAGCTCTGTGGGGCAAACGGTATTGATTGATACGTATCGCACGCTTTTTGCCGCAAATGGGTTGAATATTGGCCAAATTTTGGTTACAAAGAATGACTTTTCGTCTGCAGAGCATGCCACAAATATGCGTCAGTGCTTGCATGCGCTCTTCGCCTACGGTATTTTGCCTGTGGTGAATGAAAATGACACGGTGAGCGTGGAGTCGTTGATGTTCACGGATAACGATGAACTTGCTGGCCTGCTTGCCACACTGTTGGATGCAGATCAGCTCATCATTCTTTCGTCGGTGGATGGCCTTTATACGGGTGATCCCTCTTCTCCGAATGCAAAGTTGATTCGTGAAGTGGCGCCAGGAGAGGATTGGACGCACTGTGTTGCCGGCGTTAAAACTTCGTCTGGACGCGGCGGTATGGGCACAAAGCTTGCTGTAGCAGGACGCGTTGCAGCGGCTGGTGTGGCAGTAACGCTTGTGAATGGCTTGCGTGCTGGAGCTTTGACTGCTGCTGTGGCGCATGATGAATCGGTGCCAATGACGTCCTTTTTGCCCAATAAAAAGGGTGATAAGTAAATCCACTTATGGTATGATATTCACGTGAAAAGAGGGCAAACGTTGGTGGAATATGTGATTGTGCTGGTGTTATTAATGGCAGCAGCAACGGCGGCAGGGTTTATTGTCCGCGCATTGAATCGCCAACATGAGCGCACGAAGATGGTTCTGGGATCGCATTATCCCTAAAGAGAGGAAGAAGAAATGAAGTTGAAGTCTCGCAAAGGTCAGACAATGGTGGAATACATCATTATTGTGGTGTTGATTGCAATCACGTTGTTGACCTTGGTTGGTTTCTTTGGCAAGGCTATCGCAAAGAAGTTCTCTGGTGCTACAAGTGCGATTGACGAAGATGTCGGCTCTGAAGCACAGGATGCCTATAATGACTTGGGCGATGGCGCAGAAACGCTCAAGCGTTTGGATGAAACGGGTAATTATTAATCTGTTTGGAGGCGGGATGTGCGGTATGGCACGTCCCGCTCTTAAACGTTATGCGCGCGAAACGCGGTCAAGCAATTGTAGAAACTTTAGTGGTGCTGCTTGTGATGCTAGCAGCATTTCTTTTCTTTTTTGACTTTGCTTACGGCGTGGTGGTGCAGTTACACCTAAACAATGCAGCGGCGCGTGTGGCGCGTGCAGATGCGGTGGGGTTCAATTCATTTCACCGTCTTAAGGCGGCGCGCGTGGCGATGTTGCCAGTATCTGGGCGTCGAGAAGTGCCAGAGGAGAATCGCGTGGTTCCTGGCATTGAGGGTGAATTGGGGCTTGTGCGTACTTTGATGCAGTGTGAGGATGAATTGGAGGTGCGCGGGGTGCTCTTTTATGAACGTTGGCACCACTTGCATCACTCAGTGAAGCGAAAGAATAATCGTACGGAAACGAATGTAACGTTTCAGATGCCGCTTTCGATACCATCGCGTTTTGCAGCGCTCTTTGGGGCGCGTGATTTGGCAACGGATACGCGAAAGCTTTCGGCTCAGTGGGCGATTGAAGACCACGCTTCGTACTATCTTGGGGATTGATTGTGAGTGTCGTTGTGTCAATAAAGGATGCTATTGCTGCCATTCAGCGGTGTTGGACAAAGCGATCTGCACGTTGTGGGCAGGCAATTATGCTATTGCTAGCAATGTTGATGGCGATGGCTGCGTTGGCGTTTTGGATGTTAGATACGCATTATGCGGTATTGGCGCGTCTTCGTGCGCAAGATACAGGTGACCCTGCAGCGCTTGCTGCTGCTCGATGGCAGGCTGCGGGCTTAAATCTCATTGGCGAACTCAATCTGATTCACGCGTATATGTTAGCGGATGACGTTGCTAATACTGAGGCCGCCAACGCTTTAAATGAATTGCAGAAGCGAATTGCATTAACAACGCAGTTTCTATCCCTTAAGGCTGCACAGGATGTGGCTCAGATAAATGGTGCAGATCCGCTTGATCATGCGAAAGAACTCTTAGAAGAGTGTCGTCACATTATCCAGTTCCCAGATCTTTACGAGGGAGCTACAGAAGACTTCCAAGCAATGATTGACATCATTTTAAGGGAGAAAGACCTCTACATTTTTCCAATCAGCGCAACGCTCCCTGATGCGGCTACACTTCTTGGCGAACAAGATTTCTACGAGGCGATTCTCTCTTACGATTACTGTTGGTTTTATTTTGGAGCCTATAGTTTCTTAAAGAATTATCGTTCTCACCAAGACTTTGGGGATGTAGATGAAATCAGTACGAGGTTTTTGTTTGATTTGAGTGTTGACTCTTCGGAGATTCCGCTTAAAACCTTGCGAATGACGCCTTATAACGAGGAGAATACCACATTAACGGTTGATTTCATGAATGAACAAATGCGTGAGCTCGGTCATCCAGAAATAGCACCTGAAATTATTGATCCAGCAGCAGAGGGGCTTTCGCCAGAGTCAGCATTGATTGTGCAAGAACAAATCATTCCACAATCATGGGCAGTGTATGGCGATGAATGGGTTGAATGGACGCAAATGCGAAGAACAAATCTTCCAATTCGCTCAGATGTCCTCCCAGAGTATGATGTGTTAGGAGCCTATTCGGTGCTAAATATCATGCGAAATGGTTATCCATGGATGTCAGCTGCAAAACCGTTTGGGGCGTTAGGCGGTTATCCTCCTCGCGAAAATGATATTATCCTCGGCGGATTTGACACAGTACGCCTTGTGCCAATTGATGCGCTAGACTCGGATATTCGCCCCTTTGAATACGAATGGTTTCGTCACATCTATCTTCATGTGCGCGAATATTCGCGTAATGGAATGACATTTAACGGGTGCCGTTACTGCAAAGCGCTTGCTATTTGGGACAGAGGAACTTTTCGCACAAACGCAATTATGTGGTTAGCATTAAATGGGCATACCTGTCGCAAACGTCCAACGGGTGGTCCTGGCGAAACGGGTGGCGCCAACTACGCACACTAAATAGAGTGTCAAAACAATAGCCTCAAAGTACACTCCATCAAGCCTCTCTTTTTAAGGTCATTTATAGGGTTTTTGAAAAGAGGTTGTTTTCAACTTCAAAAAGGCTTGTTTTGATTTTGAAAAAGGCTTGAATTCAACTTCAAAAAGGTTTGTTTTCAAAAAGCCCTAAAATAACCTCCTTAATTCACCCCTCTGCTCACCCTTGACAATGCGCCACAGACTTAGTATTCTCCAAAGTGAAAGTGGGTATATCACTTAAAAACTGAGAAAGCGGGGGAAATGTCATGAAATGGCGATTAGTGGTATATAACAGGGGCAAAAACGCAGTATTAGAATGCTACGACGCCGGCAAATTAACCCAAAATAAGCTCACTTCTTGGACGGACAACTATCCATATGTGGATGGCTCTATTGCCATGGACGGCATTTCTGTTCACTTCTGCCTTAAACTCTCCGCAATGAATGCCTACGGCGGGATCCCGTTTGACTCAGATGCAATTGAGATCTTAAAGCCAACATTTCCTGAGACGTTCTCGGTGCACTTCTTAGACGCGCAGCGCGATAACGCGGTTCGCAATACCCGACATACGCGTCAACCTGTTATAAAACTACCTAAACGAATGACCTTTGAGGAAATTCAACGTCAATTTAGGGAGGTTAAATGTTGGGTCTCAGATTCACGCATCCTCCTTTTGTCGTATCTTGTTTTTACACAAACTGATTGCGTCCTGTGGTATCGCCTTACTACGCCAATTCCATCGCGTAAAAAAGCCCTTGAAATACTCGAGAAATATGGGTTGGCGCGACCATTTCATCTTGGAGGAAAGCTCCCTCTGCGCTTTTATGAAACATATAGCGCCTTTATCGATGAAATGCACTGCAAATTCGCGCCAGAAAAGCAAGAGATTCTTGCGGCCCTTGAAGACGCCCCCTTACGAATGCCTCTGCAAGAGATAAAAGTTGCCGGCGTCTTTGCGATAAAAGACAAAGAATACATACTGCGCGCGTTAAAAATTAAACAAGGGAGTTCTTACGAGCACGTCAGCATCCCCGTTACACTCCTTCGCGAACCCCAAAATAGCCACGACAGAAATGCAATTCGCGTTGAGGCCGAGATTGATGGTGCTGATTACAAACTCGGCTACATCCCCAAAGCTCTCGCGCAAAAACTCGCCCCAATGATGGACAAAGGCTCATCCCTAAACGCAATCATTGTTGAACAGGGCATAGAAGGCCAAGAGATTAAAATCAAGATAGCCATCCGAAAAGGCATGGAATCCTTCAAAACGCTCACCATAGACTGGGGTGAACTCGCAGGGAAATGGGAAAAAGCAGAAATCAATGCAGAAAAATGCACCATTACCTACGTCTGTCGCAAACAATATCACTACAACAATGCCGCAAAAATGACGCTCACCTTTTCTCAAGACGAATGGGAAGAGAACATCCTGCCCATCCTAAGACGATGCGCCTTCACAGAATGGAGCACCGTCTATCGTCAAACGAAGTCAGAATACAGCAAAAATCTCTGGCGCGTAGTGGTCACAACCGAAAAAGGCGAAATGCGTAAATACGGATGTAACCGTTACCCGATAGAATGGGTTCACTGGCTCGCCTTCATTAAACCCTGCTTCCAGTACATTGCCCTCTAAAATCAAAAGACACACCTTACCCTCGCTTTAGCCACTACAGACAGAAGAGGCTAAAGAGGTGTTAATGCGCCATTAAGATGTGCAAAAAAACTGCCTCAATACGACGCAGGTTGAATTTTTGCAAACGCAGAATCAGACACAAGACGCAAAAAACACCCCATTAAAAGAAAATATCTCTACAGTAAAACGAGCCCCATCAAATCGTAAAAGAATTCATCAAAAAGAGTAGAACAAGATAAAAACGCCATGTATAAAGCAACGCAGACAGACAAAATAAATCACAATAAAGCTCCAAAATACCTCTCTAAACCCCTACCTATATAATAAATAAGCGGGTAGGGGAATGAAAAAACAAGAAAAAGCGAATTTATGCTTGACACACCCATTAGACATTTGCTATCTTACGGCCCGTTTTGCGCCTACGTAGCTCAGTAGGTAGAGCACTTCCTTGGTAAGGAAGAGGTCGCCGGTTCGATTCCGTTCGTAGGCTCCATAATTTCCCGCGCAACAAAAAATACTTGACTCTCGTGCAGAGGGTGTGGTATAGTTGCAGGACTTTCTAAGGATAACTGTCTACACGGCAGGTGTCCGAAGAAACGCAAAAGTGCCCGAAAGGGTGCGATTGTGCCTACGTAGCTCAGTAGGTAGAGCACTTCCTTGGTAAGGAAGAGGTCGCCGGTTCGATTCCGTTCGTAGGCTCCATAACACAGGTAAACACTCAAACACTTCTGTTCACAGGAGAAGAGACAATGGCAAAAGAAAACTTCGAGCGCGGCGATAAGATCCACGTTAACGTCGGCACCATCGGCCACGTTGACCATGGTAAGACCACGCTCACCGCAGCAATCACTCACGTTCAGGCTCTCAAGGGTCTCTCCAACGAAATCAAGTACGACGAAGTGGCTAAGGCTTCCGAATCCGCTGGCCGTCGTGACGCTAAGAAGATCGTGACGATTGCTACCGCACACGTTGAATACTGCACCGAAACACGTCACTACGCACACGTTGACTGCCCCGGCCACGCTGACTATGTTAAGAACATGATCACCGGTGCTGCACAGATGGACGCTGCAATCCTCCTCTGCGCTGCTGATACCGGCGTGATGCCCCAGACCCGCGAACACGTGTTGCTCGCTCGTCAGGTCGGCGTGCCCAAAATTATCGTTTTCATGAACAAGATCGACCTCGTCGACGACGCAGAACTCCTCGATCTCGTTGAAATGGAAGTCGCCGAACTCCTCGAAAAGTACGGCTACGAAGACTCCCCCATCGTCCGTGGTTGCGCATATCCCGCTACCCAGGCTCAGAGCGCTGATGACGAAGCTTGCAAGTGCATCACTGAGCTCATGGACACCCTCGACTCCTACATCCCTGATCCTGTCCGCCTCGTCGACCAGGCATTCCTCATGCCGATCGAAGACGTGTTCTCGATCGAAGGTCGCGGCACCGTGGTGACCGGCCGTGTCGAACGTGGTACCATCAAGGTTGGCGAAGAAGTCGAAATCATCGGTATCCGTCCCACCCAGAAGACCACCGTTACCGGCGTTGAAATGTTCCGTAAGCTCCTCGATCAGGGCCAGGCTGGTGACAACGTGGGCTGCTTGCTCCGTGGTACCAAGAAGGAAGACGTGGAACGCGGCATGGTTCTCGCTAAGCCCGGCTCCATCACTCCTCACACCGAATTCACCGGCGAAGTGTACGTCCTCACCAAGGAAGAAGGCGGCCGTCATACTCCGTTCTTCAAGGGCTACCGTCCTCAGTTCTACATCCGTACGACTGACGTTACCGGTGACATCACCCTCCCCGAAGGCACCGAAATGGTCATGCCTGGCGACAACATCAGCATCACCGTTAAGTTGATCGCTCCTGTCGCTCTCGAAGAGAAGATGCGCTTCGCTATCCGTGAAGGCGGCAAGACTGTCGGCGCCGGCACGGTCAGCAAGATCATCAAGTAAGTTCTCTTCCTGTGAACAGTGAATCCCTGGGGCTGGGAATAAGCCCCGGCCCCTAGGGATCCTTTTTACAAGAACGAGAAGAAAGGGATAAAAAAATGCCCCGTGAACTCGCGATTTTGGCCTGCACTGAATGCAAGCGCCGTAATTACACGACAACACGTAACAAGAAGACGCAGACCGAGCGCGTTGAGCTCATGAAGTTCTGCCCCTTCGAAAAGAAGCGTACGCTTCACCGCGAAACCAAGTAAGGTAAGCGGACCCATTTGCCAATAGGGTGGTAGTTCAATGGCAGAGCTGCGGTCTCCAAAACCGCCAATGGGGGTTCGAATCCCTCCCACCCTGCCATAAAACCGGATAGAAAACCATGTTGCAGAAAATTAAGCAATTCCTCGCAGAAGTCGCATTGGAAGGCAAGCGTATTCACTGGCCGAACCGTCGTGACTTGGTGGATTCTACACTCGTGGTCATCCTCTTCATCATCATGCTCGCAATCGTGATCATGGTTTGTGACGAAGTAATCCGGAAAATCTTAGCTCTCATCTTGGGCTAAGAGATTCGCCTCTTTGAGTAAAGGACGCTAACAATGGCCGACGAAATGCAGAAGCAGTGGTATGTGCTCAAGACCCTCACTGGTCAGGAACAAAAGGCGCAGCGCCAGATCGTCGCCCAGGCTCGCACCGCAGGGATGTGCGAATACTTCAACATCCCCGAAGAACCCACCAAGGGTGAAGCATTCAACGACTTTGACGTGGTAGTCCCCGTTGAAAAAGTGGTTGAACTCAAAGAAGGCAAAAAGCGTACCATTACGCGCAAAGTGTGCCCCGGCTATGTGATCGTCCGCATGGCGCTCTACGCCGACGAAGCACACAAGCAAATCAATCAAGACCTCTGGCAGTTCATTCAGCGCATTCCTGGCGTCATCGGATTCCTCGGTGGCACCTCCAAGAAGCCGCGCCCGATTACCGACTCCGAGGCCGATAACCTCCTCCGCCGTCAGTCTGCTGAAGAAGCAAAGAAGCCTCGCCTCAAGGTGAACTTCAACGTCGGAGAAATTGTTCGTGTCAACGAAGGTCCGTTTATGAACTTCAATGGCACGATTGAACAGATCGATCCTGACAGCGGACGCTTACAGATTTCCGTCTCTATCTTCGGACGTAGCGCCCCTGTTACACTGGAATACTGGCAGGTGGAACGTATTACCGACCACCCCGAGGGCGTCTAACGCCCTCTCGCTGTCTAACAGTGTCACGTTGACGGTCGTGCGTCAGGACCGGGTTAGGATCCCCGGGAGCGCGACATAAAACAAAAGGACCATTACCATGGCTAAGAAAGTCACCGGGATGATTAAGCTCCAGATCCCCGCTGGTGCAGCAAATCCCGCACCGCCCGTCGGCCCCGCATTGGGTTCCCAGGGTGTGAACATCATGGCGTTCTGTAAAGAATTCAACGCCAAGACCCAGGATAAGGGCGGCATGATCATTCCCGTGGTCATCACGGTGTATGCCGACCGTTCTTTCACTTTCATTCTCAAGAGCCCGCCCGCTTCTGCTCTCATCAAGAAGTATGCAAACGTGGCTAAGGGTGCAGGTAAGCCCAACGCTGAAAAGGTTGGTAAGATTACCCGCGCTCAGATCGCTGAAATCGTGAAGATTAAGGCCGCAGACTTGAACGCTACCGATCCTGAAGCAGCAGCTCGCATGATCGAAGGCACCGCTCGTCAGATGGGCGTGGAAGTCATTGACTGAGGAGTTTGAGCATCATGGCAAAGCATAGCAAGAAATACCAGGACGCGCTCAAGCAGGCCCCCAAGGCTGCAATCTCCCTCGAAGAAGCCGTCGCTTTCATCAAGGCTCATCCGGGCGCTAAGTTCGACGAAACCGTCGACGTGGGCTTCCGTTTGGGCGCAGACCCCACCAAGAGTGACCAGGCCGTCCGTGGCGTGGTGCACTTGCCTCACGGCACCGGTAAGCACGTCCGCGTGGTTGTGTTCGCTGCTGGCGACATGGCTGACGCTGCAAAGGCTGCTGGCGCAGACGCAGTGGGTCTTGATGACCTCATTGAAAAAGTTAAGGGCGGTTGGGTCGATTTCGACGTCGCCATCGCTACCACCGATGCTATGAAGCAGGTGCGTACCGTGGCTCGCGTGCTCGGTCCTCGTGGCTTGATGCCTAACCCCAAGACTGGCACCGTGACCGACGATGTGGCTGCTGCAGTTAAGGCTGCACAGGCTGGTAAGGTTGACTTCCGTATGGACCGCACCGGTAACGTTTGCGTTCCTGCTGGTAAGCTCTCCTTCGAAGCTTCCAAGCTCGTCGACAACATCCGCGCCATCATTGACGCTGTGGAACACGAACGTCCCGCAGCCGCCAAGGGTATCTTCATCCGTAGCTGCACCATCAGCCCCACCATGGGCGTTGGCGTGCGCGTTATCGTGAAGGAGTAAGACACCATGTCCAATCAGAAGAAACGCCCTGAAGTCGTTGCTATTTACAACGAAGTCGCTAATTTCATCTCCGGTAAGGATTTCTCCTTCTTGCTCAACTTCGGTGGCTTGACCGTCGCTCAGATCGCAGATCTCCGCGCTCAGCTCGCTACCAAGGGTGCAGCAATGATGGTGATTAAGAACACCTTCATCGCTAAGGTCGCTGCCGAACAGGGCATCGAATTCCCCGAAGGCGTCCTTGCTGGCCCCACCGCTGTGATCACCGGTACCGGCGATATCGCTGACACCGCTAAGACCGTTGTCGACTTCGTGAAGAAGAACGACAAGGCTGCGATCAAGGCTGGCCTCATGGAGAAGAACGTCATTTCCGCAGCTGAAGTGACCACCCTCTCCGAACTTATCTCTCTCGCTGCCCAGCAGGCTCGCTTGCTCGGCACCCTTCAGGCTCCTGCCTCCCAGATGGCTCGCGTGTTGCAGGCCAAGGTGGACAAGGAAAACGAAGGTGGCGAACCCGCTTCCGCCGAAGGTACTCCCGACGGCACCCCTGCGGCCTAAACAGCCGTGTTGTAAAACCGTCTCAGGTGAAACAGCTCTTAATTGCCGCGTAGCCTGAGGCACATTCCTTCCGAAGCTTGACTTCGGGCGGTTACACTAAAAAGAAAGAAGAAAGACATGACCCAGGAAGAAATCATTGACGCCCTCTCCAGCATGACCGTGTTGCAGATCGCTGACCTCGTTAAGGCTCTCGAAGAAAAGTGGGGCGTTTCCGCCGCTGCTCCTGTCGCCGTTGCTGCTGCTGGCGCTGCTGCTGCTCCCGCTGAAGAAAAGACCGAATTCGATGTCGTTCTCGCTGACGCTGGCGCTAACAAGATCGCCGTCATTAAGGAAGTCCGCACCATCACCGGCCTCGGCCTCAAGGATGCTAAGGACCTCGTCGAAGGCGCTCCCAAGCCCGTTAAGCAGGGTGTTGCTAAGGACGAAGCAGCCAAGATCAAGGAAGCTCTTGAAAAGGCTGGCGCTAAGGTTGAAATCAAGTAAGGTTTCCCTTATCCTTATCCCGAAAGCCTGCGCGAAAGCGCAGGCTTTTTCTTTTGAGGGTTGTGGAAGACGTGAGATGTGGGGCGTG
>JAZRAG010000055.1:0-5327 GCA_045634445.1 Candidatus Spyradenecus sp.
GCCGAGGGGCAAGCGGAGTAAGAGATAGCGTTCTTGCGTTAAAACTGGCAGTCCTTTTCGCAGTCCTGCGCTCGCAGAGCGCCCTGCGGAGCACCCTTCTGTGTTTTCTGTGTGTTTCCCTAGCACTTCGTGCTCGGGCGCATTTTTATGGTTCTTTTTAGCGGCGTAGCCGCTCGTTTTGTGGTAAAATAAGGTGGTTCTTTTATCCAACTCTAAGGAGTGATTATGGGCGGATTTTTTGGCGTCGTCGCAGAACAAGGGTGCGTATCCGATGTTTATTTCGGTACGGACTACCATTCGCATATGGGTACCGTGCGCGGCGGTATGGCATTTTTTGCGGGTAACACCTTTCATCGTTCCATCCACAATATCCAAAATACGCAGTTTAGAACGTGTTTTGAACGCGCCGCAAAGCGTTTTGCTGGCTTGAATCCCAATTACGGCATTGGCGTGATTAGTGACCATGATGACCAACCCATCTTGGTGCGTTCGCATTTAGGCATGTACGCACTTGTGATGGTGGGCTTGGTGACGAATCTCGCCGAAATCGTTGAGGAATTGGAACAAGAACGCAATACGCATTTTTGTGAATTGGGCAAGGATGGCGAAATTAATGCGCTTGAAGTTGTTGCGGTTTTGATTAATACGCGTGACACGATTGAAGAGGGCATCCGCTACGCTCAAGAACGCATTGAGGGCTCAGCCTCCATCATGGTCTTGTCCGCGAAGGGCGTTTTGTATGCCGCGCGTGACCGCTTCGGCCGTACGCCGATTGTCTTGGGCCAAAAGGAAGATGGCGCTTACGCCGTGACGATGGAAACGGCCGCCTTCCCGAATTTGGGCTACCGCCGTGTTCGCGATTTGGCAGCAGGTGAAATTGTGGCCATCTCGCTTGATGGCGTCAAGACGGTGATGGAAGGTCACGAAGAGTCTGCGATCTGCGGTTTCTTGTTCATCTACTACGGCTATCCTGCCAGCACCTACGAAGGCGCAGGGGTGGAACGTTCCCGTTATCGCAATGGCGCCTATTTGGCACACCAACTCCCCGTCGATGCAGACCATGTCGCTGGCATTCCAGACTCGGGTGTGGCGCACGGCTTAGGTTATGCCTTTGAAAGCGGCATTCGCTACGCACGTCCCTTTGTGAAGTACACCCCGACCTGGCCGCGCAGCTTCATGCCGCCAGACCAGAGCTTGCGTCAGAAGATTGCCAACATGAAGTTGCTGCCCGTTCCCGAACTCATCGAGGGCAAGCGCTTAATCTTCTGCGATGACTCCATTGTGCGCGGTACGCAGTTGCGCAACCAAGTGGGCCGTTTGTATGATGCTGGTGCGAAGGAAGTGCATGTGCGCATTGCTTGCCCGCCATTGCTCTATAAGTGCAAATTCTTAACCTTCTCTCGCACCGAAAGTGTGATGGACTTGGTGACGCGTCGTATCATCCTTGAAATGGATGGCCCTGATGCCGATATCGAAAGTTATCGCGACCCCGATGGCGAACCCTACAAGCGCATGGTGGAAGAGATGCGTCGCCGCTTGAATATGACCTCGTTGGCCTTCCAACGCGTGGAAGATGTCGTTAAGGCGATTGGCATTGGCAATAAAGTCTGCACCTACTGCTGGACGGGTGAGGATATCTCCCTCAAGGGTAAGGGCGGCTGTAAGGGCCACTGCGCATGCTGCGGCGATGTGTGCGCCATGCGTCAAAAGTAAAGGCTTGAGGTGCGCTCGTGGCGAAGAAGAGCAAGGTCCGTATTGTTGAGCAACTCGAAAGTTACGTCATCCCGCTGATTCAGCAGGAGGGCGCAGACCAGCACGTAACGGCCTTTTGGCCGAAGGTGCTCCTCGGGTTTTTGAAGGGCGTTTCAAAGATCTTCGGCGCAGTCGTGTGGTTGCGCATGCGTTTCTTTGCCATTGGCGTGATGCGTCGCTATCCGCTCGGATGCCAAGTCATCAGCGTGGGCAACGTCACTGCTGGCGGTACAGGTAAAACCCCCGTAGTGGAAATCTTTGCGCGTGAATTGACGCGTCAAGGGCGCAAGGTCGCCATTTTGTCGCGCGGTTATCGTCGTAAGGAAAAGCCCTTTTTGCAACGCCTCTTCTCGGAAAAGATTGACCCACCGCTTGAAGTGAGCGATGGCCGCCACGTGCTCTTAGACTCTGAAACTGGCGGTGACGAACCCTACATGCTCGCGAGCAATTTGCCGGGCGTCGTCGTCTTGGTGGATCGTGACCGTGTGAAATCGGGCCGCCACGCCATTAAGAAATTTGGGTGCGACACCTTAATCTTGGACGATGGCTTCCAGTATCACAAGTTGAAACACTCGCATGACATTGTCTTAGTGGATAAGACGAACCCCTTCGGCAATGGCAACCTCCTCCCGCGTGGCGTTTTGCGTGAACGCGTCCAGAATATCAAACGCGCAGACTTCATCTTCATCACGAAGAGCGATGGCAATTCTGCCCAACTCCGCAAGCGCTTGAATGAATTGAATCACCACGCTGAAATCATTGAATGTTGCCACGCGCCGAAGCGTTTGAAGAATGTCTATGCGCAGGGCGATGAGGAGTTGACGTGGTTGAAGGGGAAGCGCATTTTGGCCCTTTCGGGTATCGCTGTGCCACAGAGTTTTGAAAACTTCTTGAAGCGTTACGGTGCAGAATTGGTGGAATGTGTGCGTTATGCTGACCACCACCGCTATGCCACTCAGGAAGTCATCAACGTGGTCAACCGTGCCGCAGATTTGGGATGTGACGCCATGGTCACCACTGAAAAGGACGCCGTACGCTTCCCCAAACTCTCCACGACAGCCGTGCCAGTCTACTACTTGCGCATTGAAATTGAAATCTTGCGTGGCGCAATTAACTTCCATGAAGCGGTGAGCCACATCTGCGGTAAAAAGAATACCTGGATGCCTGACCAACACTAATTGGAGTTCGCCAACATGAAACTTTTGGGCAAGGTCGGCATTGTAAGCGCCATGACAGGCATCAGTCGCGTCTTTGGACTGGTGCGTGAAATGTTGATGGCGCACTTCTTCGGCACCACCACCCTGCAGAGTGCCTTTGTCATTGCCTTTCGTATCCCCAACCTCTTCCGTCGCCTCTTCGGTGAAGGCGCCTTAGGTGCCGCCTTTATTCCCATCTTTGCCGAAATCGAACGCACCGAGGGGCGCGAACAGGCCCAATTGTTCTTCGCCCGTGTGATGGGCTTACTGCTCTGCGTCTTGGGCCTCCTCGTGGGTTTAGGCATCTTAGCAACGTGGGCCGTGGAGGGCTATTGCGATGAGACTTCGCGTTGGAGCGAAGCGATGCCCCTCATGCGGATAATGTTGCCGTACGCCTTGCTCATCTGCATCGTCGCAATCGTCTCAGCCGTGCTCAATGTGCGTGACCGCTTTGCCATTGCCTCGCTTACCCCCGTGGTTTTAAATATCGTCTGGATTGGCGTCCTCGCGTGCATCTGCCCCTTCTTGCCAGCTGAGGGCTATTGGCGCATCGGCACCGTCTGCTGGGGCATCTTAATCGCTGGCGCCGCACAAATCTTTTTCCAACTCCCCGAACTGAAACGCGTCGGCTTCCACTTGCGCTTCTGCTTCACAGGGTGGCGTGCCGCCCCGCACTTACGGAAGGTCTTGTTGCAGATGGGCCCCGCTTCGTTTGGTATCGCCCTCGCCCAAATCAACATCTGTATGGATGGTTGGTTGGCCTTCTATGGGGCCACATGGGCGCCTTCTGCCTTGGAATACGCTGACCGCATTATCTACTTGCCTTTGGGCCTCTTCGGTACGGCCTTTGCAACCGTTCTCTTGCCCACCTATAGCCGCCAGGTGGCCGCCGAAAATATCACTGAGATGGTTTCTACGCTCGAACACTCCTTGCGCACCCTCGCCGTTGTGATGGCGCCAATGGTGGTGGGCTTGATTGTCTTGGCCGAACCCATCGTTGCGGTGATTTACCAACGCGGTCTCTTCGATGCGCAGTCGGTCGAATGGACGATGCGTGCCGTCATCGCTTACGCCCCTGGCTTGCTCGTCTTCTCTGCCGCAAAGACCGTCGTCCCCATCTTCTACGCCTTTAAGGATTTGAAGACGCCTGTCTACGTTGCATCCTGGTGTATCTTAGGCAACTTCACCCTCAATGTCCTCTCGGTCATCTGCTTGCCTGAGGGATGGCGTCACGCAGGGATCGCCGCAAGCACTTGTATTAACTCCTTGGTTAATACCGTCATCTTGCTCGCGATTTTGCGTCGCCGTGGCATCCCAATCCAACTCTGGGGCCTTTGCCCCGTCACGGCGAAGACCTTAATCGCCGCCGCACTGATGGGTGCCGCCGCGTACTTTTCCTTTGACTATTTGGTGCAGGTGCTCCCCAAATGGATTGCCCTCTTTACGGCCATCGCGGTCGGCGGATGCACCTATTTCCCCGCAGTTGCGCTCTTGGCGCCCAACGCTTTACGCGAGGTCTTGAGCGATTTTAAGTTCCGCCGGAAGCGTCGGTAACCCAAAGAGGAAGCATCGCAGATGAGTGGTGAAAAAGGGCGAATCCTCCTTCATACGTGCTGTGGCGTTTGTGCGTCACATTGCATTCGTGTATTGAAGGCAGATGGGTGGGAACCCGTGCTCTTTTTCTCCAATTTCAACATCGCGCCCCATCGCGAGTATCTGCGTCGTCGTGCAGCAGCGGTGGCCTTAGCTCGCGCAGAGGGCATTGCGTTTGAAGAGGATTTACCCAATCACGCAGAATGGCAGGTCGCCGTAGCAGAGGGGTACGAAGCCTGTGAAGAGGGTGGGGCACGCTGTGCACGCTGCTTCCGCTTTTCTCTCCAACGCGCCTTCGACGCCCTTGAACGTCTCAATTGCGTAGCCTTCACCACAAGTCTTTCGGTCTCTCCGCACAAACGTAGCCAAGTCTTACACGCGATCGGTAAGGAGATCGGTGGCGAACGCTTCATCTCCTACGACTTTAAGAAGCAGAATGGCTTCCAACACTCCAATCGCCTCGCCGCAGAACTCGGCCTTTATCGTCAGATTTACTGTGGATGCGAGTATTCCATTCGCCATAAAGCACCCTTCCGCACCGTCATTTTAGGCATGGGTTACCGTGGACGCGTCTATGCGCAGTGGGCAATTGAACACCCAAAAGACATTCACATCGTCGCAATCGCCGAACCCGATCCCGCGGTGCGTGAAACTTGGGCAAAGAAACTCAACCTCCCGCCTGAAGCCGCCGTGGCGAGTTGGGAAGAGGCATTAGAGATTGGCGAACCCGAAGCCGCGATTATTACCCTTCCAGACCGTTTACACACGCCTGTGGCATTGCAGGCG
>JAZRAG010000056.1:0-17550 GCA_045634445.1 Candidatus Spyradenecus sp.
AGTACCGAAGAATGCGTGCAAACGATCAGTCAAATCGCGGAGATATTCCGGCGGCAAGTCTTCGCGTGCAGGTTGACGCACTGGCGGAGGCGTATTCACCATCATCACTGCGCGTTCAACTGCGCGTACCGTCAAGTTTTCAGCAACGGCACGACGACCCAAACGGATGCGATCTTCTGTGCGTGCCAAGCCCAAGAGGGCCTTTGCATGACCAGCAGAGAGGCGACCATCAGCCACCATTGCCTTCGTTTCGTCAGGGAGTTCCAAAAGGCGCAATGCATTCGCCACAGAAGGACGAGCCTTACCCACGCGTTCTGCCACTTCGCTCTGCGTTAAGCTAAACTTTTCTGCAAGCGTACGATAACCTTCGGCTTCTTCAATCGCATTCAAGTCTGCGCGCTGAATGTTTTCCACAATGGCCATTTCGGCAGCCTTGCGGTCTTCAGCTTCTACCAAAATCAACGGCACACGCGTCAAACCGGCCAAAATCGATGCGCGTAAACGACGTTCACCGCCGATAAGCTCAAAGCGGCCGTTTTCAAGTTTGCGGCAAACGAGCGGCTGGATAATACCATTCGCCTTAATTGAATCTGCCAATTCATGCAATGCTGCGTCATCAAAGGTCTGACGCGGCTGCCAAGGAGAACGTTCAATTTCGGTCACAGGCACCGTCAAAACGCTACCTTCAATGCGTTCATTGATTGCGGGCGCAGGCGCTGTAGCAGCCGGCTTCGGAATCACAGGCACGCCAGGGCGAGGCGTTGCAGTCACAGGCGCATCAATCAAAGCCGAAAGGCCACGACCCAAGCCACGATGGGGCTGTGCAGCCTTCGCAGGAGCCGCAGGAGCAGGCTTCTTAATGGCGGGCTTCTTCGCGGCTTCAGCCTTCGGTGCAGGCTTCTTTGCAGCGGATGTCTTTTTCGCAGAGGCAGATTTCTTCATTATGGTGACCTATCGAAAAGGTGGAATAACAAAACACAAACACAATTACGGATACAAACCAGAGTACAACAAGCCCGTTGTTTCAGGCAAGCCGCTCATCAAGTTGATATTCTGCACAGCAGAACCTGCCTGGCCCTTCATCAAGTTGTCAATGTAGGAAACCACGCGCAAACGATTCACGCGCTCATCTACGCTAACGACCAAGTTGCAGAAGTTCGTGCGCTGCACGCTATTCGTGCCAATCGCAGCCTTCGAATCGTAAACACGCACAAAAGGAGAATCCTTGTAGAATTCCTTGTAGAGCGCCACCATCTCAGCTTCCGTATGCGCCGCATCCAACTGTGCATACAACGTGCTCATAATACCACGGCAGAGCGGTAACACATGAGCAGTAAAGGTCAAGCGTACTTCAGCGCCATACTGCAAAGAGAGTTCGCGCTCCACTTCACAAACGTGCTGGTGACCGGCCAACTTGTAGGCGTTCATGTTTTCGTAACGGGCCGGATAGTGGAAGGTGGCGGCCAACTTCTTACCTGCGCCAGAAACACCCGTCTTACAGTCGCAAATCACGCTCATGGGATTGAACAGACGAGCCTTTGCTGCGGGAGCGAGGCCCAAAATGCAGCTACACGCAAAGCAACCAGGATTACCCACCACAGGTGCGTTAGGAATGACATCACGGTGCAATTCTGCCAAGCCGTAAGCGTTCTGGCCCAACAATTCAGGAGAAGCGTGCTCGGGATCCTTACCATGGCGCGTAGCGTAGTCAGCATAAGCTTCCTGAGTGGTAAAGCGGAAGTCGCCAGAGAAGTCCAACACCTTCGCGCCCGTAGCCAACACCTTCTGCGCTTCAAACATGCCCACGCGGTCAGGCGTCGAAAATACTACGATATCTGCAGGTGCCTGAGCCTGAGGATCAGCAGCATCCAAAATCGGCAAATCGCAGAAACCCGCCAAGTGCGGATAGATATCAGAAACGCGCTTACCCACGTCTTCACGTGCCACCAAAGCCGTAATTTCAGCATCTGGATGACGCCCCAACAACTCAATCAAACCGATACCGCCATAACCGGTAGCACCAATAATCTTCACTTTTACCATGATAGACTCTTCCTAAAATACGTGTAAATCGCTCAAAATTATACCACACTTACATACATTAATAAAGAAAACAAACACTTCTATACAAGGTTTTTCACAAAAAACACACCCATTCAACCTATAGAGAAACCGAAAACAACATAGCTACCCCACCAATCCTAATACTGCCACATTGTTAAACTTTCTAAAAGTCACGGGAGCATATCGCATGCTCCCGTGACTTTATCTATGCTATTCATCAATAGCGTCATTCGTCTATTTCATCTGCAGCAGACAAACCATCAACCACAAACTTATAGAATGCTGCCTTTTCGCCAGCCTTTGGCACGACATCCACGGAGACCTCGCCATCCTCAACGACTTCCCATTCGCCGTCAAGTTCGGACGCCTGCTGCACCTGAATGCTAACCGTTGCCTTGCCATCCTTCACCTGAATGACCGGCGCACCCAAAGCCAACGCCTTCATTTCATCCTCCGTGAAGACCTCATCAGCCTCCAAGAGTTCCTGCTTCGCCTCATCCTTTGTCATGAGATTCGTCTTCGTAACATACTTATCAAGTGCAGTCGCTGAAGCAATGTACGCCGTTACAGTGACCGCCTCTTCAGGCATCGTAAAGGTGTACGTGTCAGAGGTTGCAGAAGCAACATCCCAACCGCAGAAGACAAAAGAATTTCACGAATACATCACTTCATCTTCACTCGGATAAAGAATGAATTGAGGCTTTCGCCGTTATCCATTTTCGGCGTAACGGTGAACTTCACATTACCATTCTCTGGCACAGCTGCATTTAGCTCCACTTTATCAGAATTGAACCAAGTTCCTCCACTTACCAACTTCTCCGACCCTTCAATATCAAACTCCTTCCTGATATTCGCTTCAAGAGCGTTATCACCGACTTCAATACCATCAATCTTGACTGTAAACTCAAATGCACCAGCTGTCGCCGTTTTTTCAAAGTTAGTGATGACTACATCTCCATCCTTTGGAGCGTCGGCAATCAATCCATCCGCATCAAGCGCGTACGAGAGCCATGCATTCGGCGAAGATTTTACTTCCAATGGATTTATATTGTCAGAATACATGGACCAGATACGGAAATAATTATATCCGTCTACATCCTTTATATGAGATGAAAGGCGCTCTCCATCAGCCATCCCGCTGAATACATTTCTTATCTCAGACTCATTGGCTATTGCAGGGATTACATCATCGACATACTCGATCTTCACCCCGTTCCATATTCCCGGTATGTCTGTATTCCAGCCGGAAGACGACCGTTTGACATAGACAACGGAATCTGCCGGGAGCTTCTCAAAGGCGCCTTCTTCCACTTCCGGAGCATCACCAGCAAAAACAATCGACATTGGCTCCTCCACCAACTCAAACGCGCTTACGCTGACAAAATGGATCGTATATGGCACTGTGACAGTTCTGATTTCAGTCGAAACGCCGGTCAATTTATCTTCATCGACGGTCATTGATGAATCATATTCCACCCACCGGGCATACAAGGTGCAATCATCAGATATCTCATCCCCTACTTGCACTAAACGTCCTGTATCTTTGAATATCTCAAACAACCAGTCCGAAGCCTCAAGACCATCAGCTACCTTCTTCCAGGTCGGCATAGGCTCCGTCCACCAACCAATAAACCTCTTCCCAGGACGTGTGGGCTTAGGCAAATACGTAATGACAGCGTTTTTCTTGGGTTGATTTAAGTCCTCTCTTATCATCCTCATGAATGTGAGTTCGCTGACATCAACCTTTCCCCCCTGCGGATCGAATCTGACGGTGCAGTCGTCACGATATACCGGCTGACCGACAATGTCCAATGCAAAATTCACCGGTATTACCTTTTGATAATTCGCCGGCTCCACTTCAAATCCACGGTAATCTGACGACCAGCCTTCCGTCGCATACCAACTGAATCCTTCACCCGAAGAAGCGCTGTTGTCATACGAAATCCATGCCTGATACTTCCCAGCCGGAAGCGTTACATACTCACCGTTTTTGATTACAATAGGCTCTGTCTTGAGACCATTACTGTACAACGGCAATATCTTTATAGTAACTTTTGACAAGTCAAAAGGATATGTAAGCGCATAGATTCCCAAAGTCTGGGAAGTCTCGGGGATGCACTCGAACATAACTGATCCAATCTGTTCGCTTTTGACATACGGAACGTCAACCGCTATGCTGCGACCCCACCCATGATCAGAACTCAGCATCGGCGGAATCAGGCTTGAACTTGCGCTGGGCAGATGAATAGACTCTTTCATCCGCAGCAGCTCCTGATTGTCCACGATCCAGGAATAACCTTCCTTGAGACCGAAATATATGTCATGACTGCCTGGCAGCAACTCTACACTCTCTCCGTCCCTGCAATCAGACCAATACTCCTCGGGCTTCCCGTCAATAACCTGCCCTAAACACTGCCAATACAAATGATTCTTTAAATCTTCTTCTGATGAACTTACATTGCTGAATGAGCATGTTAAAGACACTGTCCATATCGCATAAAGCGTCACCTCCTCTTCCGGGTTCTCCGCATCAAAATACAAACTTGCTTCATCTGGATAGAGCACCTGATCCAGAGATTTTCTATTCTCGTAAACCTCCTTCCTCAAATCAACATCCGGATTACGCGACCAACCAAGAAATATATTACTTCCCCGCTTAAAAGGGTTTTTCATCAAGGAGACAGATTTGTCTCTTAGGAACTCCTGCGTTACTTCCGTAATAAATTTACCGTTTTCATCTTTAACAGGATTCCCAGCTTCATCGACAAGAACACCTTCAGTTGCAACCAACCTGACCTTGAAATTCTTGCCCCAAACAGCATGCAACGTACAAACCCCGTCCACAACAGCTGAATATCCCACCAAGGACTCATCGTCAATCCACCATTCATGACCCGTAGGCAAAATAGCGTCTTTGTTGTCTTTAATCGTCAGCCCAGGCTGAATTCCCCAGCCTACGAACGTATATCCTTCCTTTTCAAAGTCACATACAGGCAAAACGGCTCTTTCCCCATATTCAAGAAGAATATCCTTCATTTCTCCAATTCCACCAACAGGATCAAACCGTAACCGATAGTCATGATGCTTTTCCCATACGGCATACAAGATCTTATCACCGTTAAATGCTACAACCGCTTCATCCGCGTAAACGACTTCACCATCTTCTGTCTCCGCCCAACCCTTAAAGTCATGGCCTTCCTTGACAAACGGACACGGATCTAGTTTCCCCTTAACTCCACCAATAAACTCTTGCTGAATGATAACATCATCAAACAATGAATCCTTGACACTTCCTCCATTCACATCATAAGTCACAGTACACATCTGCGCTTCTTTCATGATAAGCCCATTCCATTTACCGTTGGGATCAATTACCGCTTCCCATTGAGATGCATTTTCCGCCGTATAATATCCCCGAGCTCCACTCTTTACATTTTCAAACACTGCCGATCCGACACTCGGTGGAACTCCTGTAAAAACAAAAGAAGATGTATTTGCACACCCATTAAACGCCCACTCCCCAATGGAGGTCACACTTTTAGGAATCGTCACCGACGTTAAACCGCTACATTTGTAAAACGCAAAACCGCCAATGGAGGTCACGCCTTCGGGAATCGTCACCGACTTTAAACCGCGACAACCCCAAAACGCCCCATGGTCAATGGAGGCCACGCTGGAGGGAATCGTCACCGACGTTAAACGGCTACACCCATAAAACGCATAATCGCCAATCGTCTCAAGTGCATCCGAGAACCTGACGCTTGTTATTCCAGAACATCCTTCAAATGCTCTTTCCCCTATATAAGTACTCTTAGAAATATCAATCTCTCTTGTTATTCCAGAACATCCATAAAATGCTCTTTCCCCTACATAAGTACTCTTAGAAATATCAATCTCTCCCGCTATCCCTTTGCAATTCTTAAATGCGGATTCACCAATCGATGCAATCTTAGAAAAATCAATACTTTCACAAGTAACCCCAGGACATCCTGAAAAAGCACAACCTTCTACAACACATCCATCAGCAAGTTCAATTGTGAGATCTTGTAGCGACGAGCATACCATTGAGTAGTAACCGACGCGCTTTATCTTACCGGCAAAAGAGACCTTGGTAGGCTTTGGATCTTGATTGAAAGAATCTGCATTAAGAAATGCTTTTGGTATCTCCGTAACCCCTGAACCAACTATCACTTCCTCCAACGCCGTACAACCGACAAATGGACCATTGTATGAAGAACTTCCAACTGGAAGTGACACAACTCCATCTCCAAACTTAATCTTTCGAAGACTTGAACAACCCCAAAAGACATCCTTAGACTCCCCTAAATTAAGATTCGTCCCATTTATCTCTACTGTCTCCAACGCCGTACAATCAGAAAATGCCATTGTCCCAATACTTGTAAGTGCCTCAGGCAGATCAATTGATTTTAGCGATGAGCACATATAAAACGCTCTCGCCCCAATGGATTTTAGATTTGCCGCGAACTTTACATCTGTTAAATTTGCACACCCTTTAAATGCTCTATCCTTTACATAAATACTCTTAGAAATATCAATCTCTCCAGCTATACCATAACACCATGAAAACGCCCTTGCTCCAATCGATGCAATCTTAGAAAAATCAATACTTTCACAAGTAACCCCAGGACATCCTTCAAAAGCATAAGCTTCTACAACACATCCATCAGCAAGTTCAATTGTGAGATCTTGTAGCGACGAGACACTCATTGAGTCGGAACCGACGCGCTTTATCTTACCGGCAAAAGAGACTTTGGTAGGCTTTGGTTGTTCATTAGAGGATCTAGCCTTCAAAAAATAATTAGGAATCTCAGTCACTTCTGAACCAACTATCACTTCTTCCAACACCACACAACCAGCAAATGGACTACGGTAAGAAGAACTTCCAATCGGAAGTGACACAACTCCATCTCCAAACTTAATCTTTCGAAGACTTGAACAACCACAAAAGACATCTTGAGACTCCCCTAGATTAAGATTCGTCCCATTTATCTCTACTGTCTCCAACGCCGTACAATCAGAAAATGCCATTGTCCCAATACTTGTAAGTGCCTCAGGCAGATCAATTGATTTTAGCGATGAGCACGTATAAAACGCTCTGTCCCCAATGGAGGTCACGCTAGAGGGAATCGTCACGGAGGTTAAACCTGAGCAATCTTCAAACGCATAATCCCCAATGGAGGCCACGGGATAACCGCCAAGGGTCGAAGGGATGGTAATTGCGCCGCTGGTAGAGGATGGGATGGCAGGAGAGTAAAGACCCTTATAAATCTCTGCTTTACCATTTGAGACTTTGTAGGTCCAGGTAATGCCGTTGACGGTGGCTGTAGCGGCAAAGAGAGATGTCGTAATCCCTAGTGCCAACCAACAAAGTAGTACTATTCTTTTCATCGTAACCTCACAAGTTTATGAGGCACAAAAAAGCGTGCCTCGTGTAGTCCTGTTCTCATCGGAGGCTTAGCACGGCCTGGAAAGAAAACAATACACACGAAAACACGCTCGGGGAATGTTCCCAAACGCAATCTCCGCGAATACGTTTCGTTCTTTCCATGAAAGTGCTAATTCCCGATGAACGAAAAATACGCGTTAACGCATTAATCTTTAGCGTCTGAGAGGTGGTGAGAGGGCGCATCACGTCTTCACCCCAATCAAACTATGTGTTTATAGTATATCTCATTTTTAAATTAATCACAAGTATTCGTAATGTTCACTCTAATAAAACAATGTTTCTAATGCGTAAAAACTAAGAATACAAACCTAAAACATAAACGCTCACCTACTCGCCAAATAAGGGGCTGTTATTGGTGTCTTTTAGCAAACTTAAATAGTAATTTGGGGGCTGGGTTCAAGTGCACCCTAATTGAAGGGCGTGTGAAGGATAAACGAGGTCGTTCAAGGCTGATTGAAAAGACTGCCCATGTTTGAGTTAAAGATGGGCAGTGTTTGACTGAAACATGGGCAGTGTTTTGGGGAAAGACTGCCCATGTTCAATTTAGGCGAAATTGGCTCTCAATATGGACAAGCTTTTTGAAAGGCTCGCAGTGTTTTGAGGCGTTTTTCAAAAGAGGTTGTTTTCAACTTCAAAACAACCTGTTTTCAATCTTAAAACAACCTCTTTTGATGATTAAAACAACCTGTTTTCAAAATGCACTTAAAATAGCCCCTTTTCGTCTTAAAACAATGCCTCTACACCTCATCAGAATGGTCAGATGAAGGCAAAATAAAAAAGCCCCGAAAACTCGGGGCTCCGTAACAAGTTTAAAGCGCTTACTTCTTTTCTTCAATCGCTTTACGGACTTCGTCCAACTTGCGAGGCACGCTGACTAAAGCGCGATAGAGGTCGAGGACGAAGTTGAAGACCAAAACAGCCACATAGCTTGCCAACGGCACCAAGAACGGCACACCGATCGCGGTAATCCAAACCATGATGGCAGGCTGCATACCGCCATTCTTCTGACAAAGCACCACAAAACCGTAGACCAACAAGCCCACCGTTGCCACGCCCATCAAAATCGAGAAAAGCGACAACACAATGCGCAAGGGGAAGAGAAGGATTGAAACAAATTCTTCCACGGCATTGCTGGGGTGTGCGGCCTTAATACCCACAGTTTCAGGACAGGTGCACGTAATAATGCTCAATACTGCCACGCCCACTGTAATCAAGATTAACGGAATTAAGTCGCTCTCAAACTGCAATGTCAAATAAATCGCAGTCAAAATGCCACCTAAACCAAGGACGACCTTAAAGATGTAAAGCAACTCTGGGCGAATCACTTCGGGTTCACTCTTTTCAACCACTGACAGGACTAACTTAATTGCCTTAGGTGCCAAGTGCAATGCAAACATCGTTCCAATCAAAATGGCCACAACCATTGTCAATTCGGACACCGAAGCATCGTACTTAATCACGGCAATGAGATAGAACAAGGTCGCCAAAAGACCTGCCGCAGCAATCACGCCAGGCAAAAAGAGACCAATGTAGCGATTGGCAACATCTAACCACTTCTTCCACGGATGATTGCCAATGTAGCCCAATGCCTTATCAATGCAAGTATCAACCATGCGTGTGCACATGGTGAGTTTCTCTACCACAATAGCTTCCTTATTGGACGTCGTTTCGACATCGTTTGTGTTCTCGCTCATCGTTTTACCCTTTCTGTTCTTTTGAGAGAGAGCATGCGACACCGCTGTCCCATCTCTTTCCTTACTTTATAATATATCACTTTTTTGCTTCTTCAATCCGTTTTGTATAAAAACTGCAGAAAAACATCTTTTTACGCTTTTTTGAAGACTCTGTGGACAACTTTAATGTTTTAGCTAGCCTTTACAAAAAGAAAAGCCCCGAAAACTCGGGGCTTTTCAGCAAGCTCAAGGCTTACTTCTTGTGACGGTTGGCCTTGATGCGTTTGCGGTATTTGTGCTTGGACATCTTGGCGCGACGTTTTTTCTTGATAGAACCCACGTTCGTGCTCCTTGCTGTGGTTAGGGGTTAGAAAATGACCTTGTTGAGGGCCAGTTCAATGATGCCCTGCGCACCAGCGGCACGCAGCGCGGGGATAATGTCTCTCACTTCATCTTCAAGGATAACCGTTTCAATCGCAACCCAGCCTTCAGAGCTAATGCGGTTGACGGTAGGAGAATGAAGCGACGGGAGAAGGTTGGTAATCGCAGGCACTTGTGCTTCAGGAGCGTTCATCTTGAGGAGAACGCGGCTTTCAGCTGCGAGAGCGCCCTGCAACAACATTGCGACCTGTTCAATCTTTTCGCGCTTAGCGGGATCTGCCCAAGCGGTCTTGTTGGCAATCAAACGGGTGGTAGAGGTCAACACGGTATCCACGATGCGAAGGTTATTCGCACGAAGGGAGGAGCCGGTTTCAGTCAATTCAATGATAGCATCCACCAATTCAGGAGCCTTCACTTCGGTAGCGCCCCAGGAGAATTCAACGGTGGCATTGACGCCATTCTGTTCCAAATAACGACGAGCAAGGCCCACGGCTTCGGTTGCAATACGCTTACCTTCGAGGTCCTTCACCGTCTTGATGGGAGAGTCATTCGGCACTGCGACCACCCAGCGCACAGGGCGGCTGGTAGCCTTGGAATAGCACATTTCGCACACTTCGTGCACGTCAGAGCCGTTTTCGTAAATCCAGTCATAACCGGTGATACCCGCATCCAAGAGGCCCAATTCAACGTAACGGGCGATTTCCTGAGGGCGAATCAAGCGACACTTCAATTCGGGGTCATTGACCGTCGGGATATAAGAACGGGAAGAGCAAGAGATAGAAAAACCCGCACGCTTCATCAAGTTGAACGTGGAATCTTGAAGCGAACCTTTCGGTAACCCAAGTGCAATAGACATTCTTTTAAAATCCTTCTAAATGGTTAAAAAACGCGCATAGTATGCCACAAATCTTAATTTGTAGCAAGCACTTATGCATTAAAGTTGAATTTGCGTAGCTTCGCGCGTCTGCAAATCCTTCACCTGTGCGGTACCAGAGGCTACGTCATCTGGCCCAAGGAAGATGGCGTACTGCGCTGCAGAGTTACCTGCCTTACCGAAGAAGTGCTTCGGTTTCTGAGCCAAAAGCGAGAGATCTACGCGTGCACCTTCTGCTCGCAAACGTGCGGCTAGGGCAATTGCGGCGGGACGTTCTGCGTCAGTCATGTAACCTACGCAATAACCGCTACGCTGCACAGGTGCAGCATCGCCAAGCACTTCGCGCAAGACTTCACCCACGACCACATCGCCAAAGCCCATGCCCACTGCAGGGGTCGGCTGACCACCTACCAACGCAAGCAAGGAGTCGTAACGACCACCACCGAAGATGGCGCGGAACTTGCGCTGCGCATCAAAGGCTTCAAAGACAATGCCAGTGTAGTACGAAAGGCCACGAATCACGGCGATGTCAAACATCAAGATGTCTGCGTAACCCATCTGCTGAGCCGTCGCAAAGAGATCGCGAAGATTCTGAATCGCGGGCGAGCCTTCTCCTGCCAGTGCAGCGGCTTCATCAAGCGAATTCACAGCCAAAAGCGTAAAGGTCTTTTGAATAGCATCTTCATCCAAACCTTCTGCGCGCAAGAGCGCTGCGATTTCTTCATCGGAAATCTTCCCACGCTTGTCCAAGGCGATAAAGACAGCGGGATGCTGTGCTTCTGCGATGCCGCTAGCAGCGAGCAATTCACCCAAAAGGGCACGGCTCGAAACATGAATGCGCCAAGCTTCATCAGGCATACCCATCGTACGCATTGCATACACTGCTGCACCGAGAATTTCGGCTTCACAGAGCACATCCTGCGAACCAATGATATCCATGTTCAACTGATAGTGTTCGCGCTTACGACCACGCGTCATGCGTTCGTAACGGAAGCACTGTGCCGTAGCATACCACTTAATGGGGAAAGGCAAACGGCTCTGCTTCGCAGCTACCATACGTGCCAAGGTAGGTGTCATTTCAGGACGAAGGGCCAATTTACGGCCAGACTTGTCTTCAAATGCGTAAATCTGTTCAGAGACTTCTTCACCGCTCTTGCGCTGGAGCAATTCTAAGGATTCAACAACGCACGCATCGTAGTTTTGGAATCCAAAGTGTTCTGCAGCAGTACGCCAAGCATCAAAGATGCGATTACGCCAGACCATGTCTTCTGGGTAAAAATCGCGCATACCGCGAGGTGCTTCAAAGGAAATATTACTCATAAATTCAAATACCTTTTGGAGGCGTTAGGCATTTAACCTAAATCACCATCCCGTTTCTGCTTACGCTTCTTCTGCTTCTTCTGCTTCGCGGAGAGCCTTCTGATCGGGCAAATTGGCATCCGCTAAATCTCTGCGCAATAAACGCGAAGGCTTGAAACGAATTGACTTACGTTCAGGAATCCAAACTTCATTTTCAGGCTTCTTCGGGTTACGCCCTTTACGAGCCTTACGCTTCACTACTTCAAAAACGCCGAAGCCGCGTAATTCAACATGGCCATTTTCAATCAAGTTCGCCAACAATGTTTCAAAGGCGGTATCAATCACCTGATAGGCGACGCCCTGAGGGATTTTGTGCGTCTTAGCCACGACTGCCGAAATATCACGACGTGTACTCGTGGTAGGATTGAGCGGTTTTTTAGGTTTCTTTTGCATAGTTATATTCCATTTTGTCAAATCTTAGGCGAGAAGACTCTTAATGGTCTCAACCGCTGCTTCGGGGGCGATGATTGCCGAATCCTTTTCGGTACGACGACGTACTTCAAAGCCACCCTTTGCAAAGCCCTTGGTACCTGCAACCACGCGTACAGGGAAGCCGATCAAGTCTGCATCCTTAAACTTCACGCCCGGACGTTCTGCACGGTCGTCAATAAAGACGTCAATACCCTGAGCTTCCAATTCCTTCGCGAGGGCTTCAGCCTTTTCAACGACTTCGGCATCTTCCGTATCAAGAATCAAGAGACCCACCTGATAGGGCGCGACTGCAGCCGGCCAAATAATACCATTGGCGTCATTGCTTTGTTCCACAATTGCCTGCAAGGTGCGCGAAACGCCAATGCCGTAGCAGCCCATCGTCATGATGCGAGGAGCGCCCGTTTCGTCCAAATAGGTCGCACCGAAGGCTTCGGAGTACTTGGTGCCAAGTTTGAAGCACTGTCCGACTTCGGTACCACGACGAATCACGAGTGGCTTACCGCACTTCGGGCAAGCGTCACCTTCAATCACGGTCACGAGATCTTCGTAAGCCAACACCTTTGCATCGCGTTCGAGCGAAACATGCTGCAAGTGGAAGCCTTCCTTGTTTGCGCCCACCACCATATCAGCAGCGCCCTTGAGCGCAGCGTCTGCATAAATCGGCAAATCCAAGCCCACGGGACCAATCGAACCGCACGGACCCGCCACCTTCAACACGGTTGCTTCGTCGGCTTCTTCAATCTTCGCACCTCCGAGCAAACGGCGCAACTTGAGCGGATTCAATTCGCGGTCACCAGGGACCAACACCATTACGGGCTTACCATCAGCGAGCACCACGAGGCTCTTAACAATCTGATCCAAGGGCTTACCGAGGAACTTGGCCACATCTTCGCAAGCATGCTGTTCAGGCGTTGCCACTTCTTCTGCTGCGCCAGCTTCCACCGTGTAAGGCAAAGGCTGTACAATGCGTTCGGCGCGTTCCTGGTTAGCGGCATAACCGCAAGCATCGCAGCTCAAAATGCCGTCTTCACCGCTCGCAGCAAAGACCATAAATTCGTGCGAGAAATTGCCGCCGATATCGCCGGTATCAGCTTCCACAGGACGTGCATCCAGGCCCACGCGCTTGAAGATGCGCACATATGCATCGTACATCTTCTTGTAGCTCACGTCTGCGCCAGCTTCGTCTGCGTCAAAGCTGTAAGCATCCTTCATCAAAAATTCCTTACCGCGAATCAAACCGAAGCGCGGGCGAATTTCGTCACGGAACTTATCCTGCATCTGATAGATGATGCAGGGCAACTGACGATAAGAGGAAATTTCGTTCTTTGCGAGCGCAGTGAAGGCTTCTTCTGCCGTCGGTGCCAACACGTACCAAGCTTCTTTTCGGTCTTTCACGCGGAACATACCAGGGCCCATCGTTTCCCAACGTCCCGTCTGCTTCCAAAGTTCTGCGGGCTGAAGAATGGGGAAAAGCGTTTCCTGTGCACCTGCGCGCTCCATTTCTTCACGCACGATGGCTTCCACCTTACGCAATGCGCGAATGCCTAGAGGCATATAAGTGTAGAGACCGCCGCCGAGCTTACGCAAAAGGCCTGCGCGAATCATCAACTTGTGACTGATGATTTCTGCATCCTGCGGAGCATCACGCAACGTGGTCAAAAGGGCTTGAGTCCAACGCATCATAAGAAAATCCTCTCTTTTTGCCTCCCCTGTTTCGGGGATAAATCGCGCATAAGTATCTCAAATCTAGAGAAAAATGCAAGAAAAACTTGTTAGAAAATCACGCTTTAAACGTCTGTATTATCCACCACCAAATTCGACAAGATATACTGGCGACGTTCTTGGGTATTAGTACCCATGAAGAAACGCAAGGTTTCTTGCACATAGACATCGTTGTGGATGTTCACAGGCGTCAAACGAATGTTTTCGCCGATAAAGTCTTTAAATTCCTTGGCGTTGATTTCACCGAGACCTTTGAATCGGGTGATTTCGGCTTTTGCGCCACAGGCCTTAATCGCAGCTTCGCGTTCTTCATCATTGTAACAATAGAAGCTCTGCTTGGCATTGCGCACGCGGAAAAGCGGCGTTTCCAAGATGAAGAGACGGCCATCCTTAATGATGTGGTCAAAGAATCGCAAGAAAAAGGTAATCAGCAAGTTACGAATGTGCAACCCGTCTACATCAGCATCGGTTGCCAAAATCACCTTACCATAACGCAAAGTGTCGGGCGTCTGCTCAATGCCGAGCGTCTTCACCAAATCGTAGAATTCCTTATTCTTGTAGATAGCGTCACGCTTGAGATCACACACATTTAAGGGCTTACCGCGCAGTTTGAAAACGGCCTGCGTCTGCGTATCGCGCGCAGTTGCCACCGTACCTCCTGCAGACTTACCTTCCACGAGGAAGAGCATTGTATCTTCGCCCTTCCCCTTAAGCTTATCATAGTGCTGCTTGCAGTCCACAAGTTCTTCCACGCGCACCGTGCTCTGCTTGACACGTTCGCGCACCAACTTCTGAATACCCTTCATTTCTGCGCGAATCTTCGAGGTCTCTTCAATCTTATTGATGAGGCGCTGAGCATCTTCGGGGTGACGATGGAGTTCATCCTCCACAATCTTCTTCACTTCCGCCACCAATTCTGCGCGGATTTCAGGATTGCCGAGTTTATTCTTCGTTTGGCTTTCAAAGACAGGCTCTTTCAAGCGAATGGCCACTGCCGCAATAATACCATCGCGCGCCACGTCACCTTCGTAACGCTTTTTGGAGAACTCTTGAATCCCCTTCAAAAAGCCTTCCTTAAAGGCTGTTAAGTGCGTACCGCCATCATTGGTGTACTGACCATTCACAAAACTGTAGTAGTCTTCACCCATGTGGTTGGAGTGCGTAAAGGCAATTTCAAGCTTCTTGGAGCGGAAGCAAATCGGCTCGTAGAGTTGCTCCATACCGGCTTCAGCATTGATCAAATCCTCCAAACCTGCTTCCGAACAGTAAGATTCGCCATTTAAATCAAGCGTCAAGCCTGCGTTCAAATACGCGTACATCTTCATGCGGCGCTGCACATGCTCTTCACGGAAGGCGAACTTCGGGAAAATCTCAATATCAGGCAAGAATTCAATGTAGGTACCATTGCGTTCTTTACTCTCGCCCTCACGCGTATCAATCAACTTACCGCGTGCAAACGTTGCCTCCACAAACTTACCATCACGCTGCGAACGCACCAAGAAACTCTCCGAAAGCGCATTTACCGCCTTCGTACCCACACCATTCATACCCACAGAGAATTGGAACACATCGTCATTATACTTACCGCCTGTGTTCATCTGGCTCACGCAGTCCACGACCTTTCCCAAAGGAATGCCACGACCATAGTCGCGAATCGCCACGCGCCCTGTCTTATAATTCAACTTTATCACGACGCGCTTACCGAAGCCCATCACGAATTCGTCAATCGCGTTATCCAGCACTTCCTTCAAGAGAATGTAAATACCATCCTCATACTGCGCACCGTCACCCTTACGACCGATATACATACCCGTACGTTGGCGAATATGCTCCAACGGATCCAACGTCTGGATATTACTTTCATCATATTGTGCAGGATTCTTTGCCATAAAAGCCCCTTAAATCAAAAATTCGCAATAGTATACCAAAAAAGCACCCCTATAGCATAAGTTCTTCAAGCGAAAAGAGTAATAGTGTACAAACAACAGTGCCCCTGAACCGCAAACGACGGGGACGCTGCGCTCCCCGAACCCCTAACTGAGCGTAGCCACCCACCCGTCATCCCCGCAGTCCTGCGCCGCAGGCACCCATATGCACGGCTCTCAAGGGCGAGCTGTCATCGTGGGGTGCAGGGGTGGCGTGAGCCCCTGCAGACTCGCCACGTGCCACTTGGTTCTCTGCTGCTGTGTTACTTCATTAGGTCGTTCAGCAGGGTGTCGTCTTCTTCGGCGATGGCTTTGCGGAAGGCTTGGAGGTGCTTTTCAAAGACGTCAATGGCGTCTAGAAGGTAGGCTTTATTTTGACGGAAAATGGGCTGCCACATTGAAATCGGCGAATGCGCGATACGCGTCATCGATGCCAAACCACCTCCTGCGAAACGCGCATTCAGGGCTTGATTGCGTTCTGCCTCTTTAATCGTGCGCGACAACGCATAAGCTAACACGTGCGGCATATGCGACAAAAGCGCGGCGGTGCGGTCGTGCTCTTCTGCCGACATCGTGGCCAAAACCGCACCCACCTCTTTCCAGAGCGCGCTAACCTTCGCCACAGCCTCAGGTGCGCTATCATTCGTGTCAATCAAGAGGGTGAAGCGATTACGGAAGAGATTATCAATCGCGGCATCTGGGCCACTACGTTCCGTGCCAGCCATCGGATGACACGCCACAAAGGCAGCACGATTCGGATGTCCCGCCACTGCATCTACAAGCGCTTGCTTAGTAGAGCCCACATCAATAAAGATCTGTCCAGGGCGCGCGTTATCCAAAAACTTCGGCAAACGTTCGGCCAAAATATTCACGGGCATTGCCAAAACCACCAGGTCACACTGTTCGGCAAGCGCTTCTGCGCTCTCCACAATGTCATCCACGAGGCCGAGTTCCAATGCGCGTTCCGCGTGCGCTTGGGTGCGATTCCATCCCAAAATACGACGCGCCAAACCAAACGTACGAATATCCTTCGCCAAAGAACCGCCAATTAAGCCAATTCCCGCAATGCCTACCGTATTAAACAATTCGCTATTCATCCGCGTTACCGTTCTACAAAATCACTGTTATTGCGCGCACACCCGAGATTGGCAAGGCCGTAAATCGCAGCCGTCTCTGCGCGCAAAATCAAAGGACCCAACGTCACGGGCGTGGCACCGCAGTCCAAAATGGTCTGCATTTCATCCTTGGTAAAATCACCCTCTGGGCCACACCACCAGCCCCAAACCTGTCCCTTCTGTACAGGATTGAGCGTGTCTAAGACTGGCTTTAAAGGTTTGGCTTCAGGAATCAGCGCTGCCACGATCAACGTCGTACACGCCTGCATCATCGGCACGGTGGCGCTAAAGGGCACGGGCATCACTACTTCGGGCACATAGGCCGCGCCGCACTGACGTGAAGCTGCCTCCACAATGCGTTGCCAACGGGCCTGTTTGGCCTCGGCTTGGCGTTTGTCTAGCCGCACCACGGTGCGTGTGCTCATCACTGGCACAATACGCGAAACGCCCAATTCTGTTGCCTTTTCCAAGAGCCACTCCATGCGGTCACCCTTTGGAATACACGCAAATAACACCGTCTCTACGGGCGCTTCTGCCG
>JAZRAG010000057.1:0-34041 GCA_045634445.1 Candidatus Spyradenecus sp.
TTGCCGTCATATGCACAAGCGAGGTCACGGCTCGTAACCGTGCAAGCAGCCTGAATTTGCTCATTCGCAGCGGGTTGTACTTTTGCCGCAATGGCGAGCTGGCCAGAAAGGCTAGTGAGTTCTGGCGGCAATAGATTGAATGGTTGAGCCAATGTAAAGGCTTCGCCTACATTGATTGAAAGTGAGATGTTGGTATTGGGTAATGTAGGACGTTCGCTCTTGGTTGTGTCTGCGCTCAATTGAATCCAAGGCGCTTGAAAAGTGAGAGAGCTCGTCTGTAATGCGCCAAGAGAAACACCATTGAGCGACAAATCGTTTGGTGAATCGGTTGTAGCTTCAGCCTTAAGGGTGGCATCTAATAATTGAGTCGCCAGCGTGGTATGGATGGGCTGGTCAAACGATGGAATCGAGAGCGTAAGATTGCCTTGTTGAATCAAAGGCTGCGGGAAAGAGGGCGAGGTAACGCGTGCATTCGCGAGGGTAATGTTAACTGAAACATCCCACGCCGGTAGGACAAAGGCAGGACCTTCCGCTTCAGTTAGAATACTCTCCTCAGGTGTTGTGCCTGGAACAGGAGTAACCTCTTCTGTGGGTTTTTGAATCAACTTTGCAATTTCAGGCAAAGCGATGTCGGGCGATTCCACGTGTACGTCTGCGGTAATTTTTCCGATGGGGAGGAGTTGCCACAGACTGTTTACGGTGATGTGCTGCACTTTCGCCTGGGTTTCAAGGGCAGGATCGGTATAGGAGATGCCTTTGATTTCTTGCTGTTGGAACCAACCAAATGACCACGATTCAATTGCAAGAGAAGCTGGCGCAATCTGTGTATTCACGAAGGCTACGCAACGTTCACGTGCTGCATCGCTCGAAAGAATGGCTGGGGCTGCACAAATGAGTCCGATGACAAGAACAAGGATGACGCCAATAAAGATAAGGCAATTACGAATAGGGTGAGTTTTGCCAGCTTTTAGCGTTCGTGTGTTAATAGGGTGGTTAAAATCCATGTTGTCTCCATTTTGCGGTGGGCATTTGTCAAACAGTGCCGTGTGAGCGCATTATTAAGAATGGGATGTTGAAAGGGTTTCAATAAGGGCTCCGCCAAGCAACCATTCGCCTCGATAAAAGACACATGCTTGTCCTGGAGTAACGAGCGTTAAAGGGGTGTCAGGGATGATGGTGCCGTCTTCGTGTACAGTACACATCACAGGGCGGTGGTGATAGCGTGTTACCGCGTGACAGCGTAACGGGAAGGTGGGCGTCACCATCCAATTGAAACGACCCACTTTGAAGGCTGTGACCTCAAGTGCTTCTTTTGGCCCTAAGGTAATCGTATTGTCTGCGCGATTAAACCCAACAGCAAATGCGCGACCGCCCGTTGCGATGCCAAGACCTTTACGTTGACCACGTGTAACTGTGGCAAGCCCTTGGTGGCGACCAATCACCTTGCCGTTCATATCAAGTACATTACCAGGACGAGCTGTCTCAGGATGACGACGGCAGAGTTCGGGGCGATAATCGCCTTCAGGTAAGAAACAAACGTCTTGACTACCTGCTGCGAGTTTTCGTTCGGGAATGGGGAGTTGCCACTTCTGTGCAAGCGCCACCACCTGTGCACGCGTCATGTTCCCTAACGGAAAGACGACCGAAGAAAAGGTCTCTTTGGGCACATCGTAAAGAAAGTAACTTTGATCCTTAGCAGGATCCGCACCACACTGAAGAGTAATTTCACCAGACTGCGGTTCTTCAGAAAGGCGTACATAGTGCCCTGTCGCCATCAAGCCACCAATCGCTTCACGCAAAAGTCCAAATTTTAGACGCGCGTTACAACAAAGGCAAGGATTTGGTGTAAAACCTTCCGCATAGGCCTTGAAGAATGGAGCAACAACGGTTTGCTCAAAGACGTCCTGGAAGTCTAAAACTTTTAAGGGGACATCTAATGCAGCAGCAAGTGATACGGTAGCCTCGTCAACCGTCTTATGACAAGTGAGCATATGCCACGCGGTAACATCAAAGCCGCACTCTTGTAATAATCGTACGCAGACTGCCGAGTCAACGCCTCCGGAGAATGCTACGCCAATCGTTGGTTTTGTGGACATCGCATTACTCCAAGGGTAGTTCAAGTTGGCCAGAAATCATCATTTTGTTGGCGCCTGCGCCATCGGAAGTGTCGTAAATACAGAACTTCACTGTTGGGAAACGATGCACCAATACGGTTTCAATGTACGTACGCACAGCCGCTACGTTATGACGATCGTCATCTGAGAAACCGATTGAAATGGGTAACCGTAAGGCTGCCATTCCCGTTTTGTCTAAAATAGAAATCAGATGATCAATAAAATCCTGAATGGCGAATTGCTTTAAGTCTTCGCTAGCTTGTGCTCCAGGCGCTTCATCTGCTACGCGAGCCTTGAAATCAGGCGAGGTAATTGGATGATAGTGGCAAAGCGTGAGATAATGCTGAAGGACTGCCGTTTGTGAGGGGAAGGTCTGCGTCTTGTCAAAACAATAAGCATAACCGCGTAGATTAATCAACATTACTTCGCGTTCAACAGGCGAGAGGGCTCGTTCAATAAAACGTTGTACACCTGCGCGAAGGGTTTCTTCACGATGACCACGTGCCGTCACAATCGCAAAGAGGCGTCCTTCAATTAACGTCTTGCGAAAGGTTGCAAAACTAGGCGGTGGCGTCTTTTTGCCAGAAAGGATTTCATCTAACGCCACATCGAGGTCTTTCATGAAGTTGCCACTCCCTAAGGGCGTGTGTTCATCTTGAAATTCTCGAAAGGCAAGTTCTCGTTGATTTCTTGGATAACGATAATGCTCGGTATCCTTGCGGATAATACTGTATGCTGCTGTCGAGCAAACATGGGGCACCCAAGTGCCTTCATCTGTGCGACGCTCCATATGAATATGGGTCGGCATACAAAGTACATTGTCATCCCAGTCAAAGACGTAGTACTTTAAATCGCGTCCGCGGACTGATTCATTTACCCAAACCCCATCTACAAAGGAGAGATTTGCTCCTTTTAAATGCAACAATGCCGCATTGAGGATATCCTCAGGCGTTGTAGTTTCTGAATAAGGAGCAGGGGTGTTCATGGTTGAAATCAGTCAAGATTAGGGTTGCATCAACCCCATTAAGCGTTGGGTCAACTTCGCAGCCGTAAAGTCTGCGTGATGAAGCCCTGGGATAGGCGCGAGTTCATTCACGTCGCAACCAACAATCTCATGCGTTGCTGCGATTTCGCGCAACATAAAGAGCGCAGAGTACCACATTAATCCACCTGGCACAGGCGTTCCAGTGCTTGGCATAATCGCAGGATCTAAGCCGTCTACGTCAAAGGTGACGTAAATCTGCTTTGGGAAGGACTTTGGTAGAATAGGAGAGGGCGGCCCTTTAAGGGCGAGTTGTTCACCATCCATCGCAAAGAGTGTCTTCGGATTTGCAGCGCGATAATCCGCTTCTTCCTTACAGTATGCTCGCGTCGCAAATTGTACCAAGGGATACCCTAATTCGTGGCAACGACGCAATACGCACGCATGCGAGAATTTGGTGCCTTCATAGGTGTCACGAAGGTCTGCGTGTGCATCAAAATGAACAATGCCGATTTCTTTGCCACGAGCTTTAAAGGCGCGAATGGCACCTAAGGTGACGGTATGTTCGCCGCCCAACATCACGGGTTTGGCTCCGCAATCAAGAGCTTCACCTACAGCCGCTTCAATCGCATCGAGCCATGCTTCGGGGTCTTGGCGCTTTGCTTCGGCGGGTTGTACCATGGGGGCTGTGTAGATGCCGCCTTCGCAAGGATAGGTGCCTACTTCAAAGGCTTCCAATTGGTCAGAAGCTTCCAAAATGGCTGCAGGACCATTAACCGTTCCTGAACCATAGGATACGGAGAGCTCCATTGGCACGGGGATTACATGAAAGCGTGCCTCCGTCTTTTCAACGGGGGCATGCTCAGAACCTAAGAAAGGCGTGATGGGATTCGACATTAGGGCGTCTCCACAGCAGGGGTAGCAGGTGCTTCGGGGGTGGCGACAGTAGGCGTTGCTACAGGAGCCTCAACCGTGCATTCAGTGCAGGTGTCCGCTTCAACTACGCGGTTACGCGGTGACGTCGGGCAGAAGAACCACCAAGACGCGGCGGTGAGGAGAAGGATTGCAATCCCAACCAAGAGGATGTTTCGCAAAGTATGTGTGTCACGCATCGGAGGGCAGATAATACGTTTGCCAACGTAGGAGGCGCGCTGCGTAAAGAATTTGCCCAAACGTGCCGTGAAGCCAATGGAACGGTTGATCGCCCAATCCGAAGCATTCAAGATGGCAGACAAGTCGCGAGCACGCAACTTAATCCACGTCAAAATGACATTCGGCACCGAAACAATGCAGATAATGCCGAGCACGACCAATGCAGTTTTCCAAAGTGGCGTCTGCGTAACAGCTGCAGCGACGCCTGCTACGGCAGAGGCTACAAAGGAGAGTGCGATGCCGAGGGTTGCAACAGAGGCCATCATCGCGCCATTATTTGCACTGGGTGCTGCAGGTGCAGCCTTGCCAGAGGTTACAGCGTTTGTGGTTTCGGTAGCCTTTGAGGTGAGTGCAGCTGTGGTGGCATCATTCTTGCTAGCGATAAACTTGTGCAAGGTGCCAGTAATAGCCGCGCCCACTTTACGCCAAGGCGAGAAGAAGGCTTCAGCAAGGCTAATTTCGTTGGGGACGACATGGCAAACCACTGCTTCCCAGCTCTTTCCTTGAAGATCAAAGAAGATACCGCGCTTGCCAACCGTTAAGTTGTCCACGGAGCCAGCCGTAAAGACTGCCAAAATTGTGCGCGTGAGATTTTCTGCAGGACGTGTAATCGTGCAGTAGATGAGGCAACACTTTGAGGCAGTCGCCATTGCCGCATGTGCCGCTGCAGCCTTTTCAATGGGGAAGCAGAGCGAGCAAGCACGTTCATCCATATAGAGCGTGCCCGTTAGGAAGAGGGGTTTTGCCACGGGTGGATAGAGTGCTTCTACGTTGACGAAGTTCTTCAAGAAAGGAAGGAAATCGGTGCGCAGAACTGCCAACTTCTTGAGGTCTTCAAAGGCCGCTGCCAAAGGTGCATTTGCCACGTCTGCAGCAATCGCATCGCGGAAGGCTTGCAAAATGGCTGTTTCGCCTGCCATTGCGAAGAGCTGTTCATCCATCTTGGCGAAGACATCAGCGCCCTGCGGTTTGGCATTAGCCCAAGTGCGATAGGGGGCCACAAGGGTATTGGCCTTTGTCCACAATTCGGGGGTAATGGCTTCTTCGTTTAAGAGTTCGCCAAGGCGAGCCAAGTCCTTCGCCCAGGCGGGATTGACGCCTTGAGCCACTGGAATCGCTGTAGTTTCAGCCGTAATACGAGCTAAAGGTGCATCTTCCAATGCTTCAGTTGTAACGGGCAACTTAAAGGTTTCTTCAGCAGCAGGATTGTAACGCAAGAGTTCGCATGCTGCGAAGAAGGCTGTCACCTTTGCCGCCAAGCGGTCTACGCAAGCCACTGCATCTGCAGGCGTCAAACCATTGAGTTCGGCGTTTTCAGCGGGCTTTTCAGCCTTCCACTTGAGGTAAGCTTCGCGAGCTGCGGTAAATGCATCAAGATCTGCCGTGGCAATGCCCATTGAGCCATCGCAAGCTGCGCTACCACCCGTAACGGCCAAAATGGACGCTGCTAAAGGTTCAAACTTGCTATCAACTGCGCTTGCGGGAATGACGCCATCGCCATTCGTTGCGCCAGATTGAAATGCCTTGATCGCGGAATCTAAGTCGGCAATGGCCAACTTCTGATTGTTAGCAAGCGAATCAAAGAGTTTACGCAAGACATCCCCTTCAGCAGTGCCTGTGCGAATTTCTTCTGCCGCAAGTCCATCCGCCGCCGTAAAGAGAACGTCAAACGAGCTCAAACGTGGCTTTAACCAATCAACAGCTTCAAGCACATCTGGAATGCGAATGCGACCATCTTTGTCAGTGTCTAACAAGGGCGCAGCAGCATTATCACCTACCGCCGAAACGGGGCAAGAAAGCGTCAACCAGTAACGACGCCCTAAGTCGCGGAGGTGCTCAATGTCAGCTCCGCAAGTTAAGGCCGCCTGCATGGTACGTGCCATGCGGAAAAACTTGTGACAGTACATGGAAAAACTCCTGGCTTTACTTAGTCAAAGAAGCGCAGAATGCAGTGAAACGACGCATACCTTCTTCGATGTTGTCCATCGAGCAAGCGTAGCTCAAGCGCACGCAGGTGTCATCACCGAATGCAACGCCAGGAACAACCGCTACATGGTGTTCTTCCAAGAGGCGCTGTGCGAATTCAAGCGATGTCATGCCGAAAGAGGAGATGTCAGGGAAGACGTAGAATGCGCCTTCAGGCTTCGGGCACTTCACACCAGGAATTGCGGACATCAATGCATAGATGCGTTCGCGACGTTCTGCAAAAGCCTTAACCATCGTATCTACGTCCGGACCTGCTTCCTGAAGGGCTGCAATTGCACCCCACTGAGAGAAGGTGTTCGGAGCAGAAGCCAAGTGGCTCTGAAGGGCGAAGAGCGCCTTCATAAAGGGCTTCGGGCCAGCTGCGTAACCCAAGCGCCAACCTGTCATTGCGAAGGTCTTGGAGAAACCGTTCACCGTGATGGTGTGGTCGTAGAATTCGGGACCAAAGGCTGCCATCGAGGCTTGTTCCACGCCGCCGTAGACCATCTTTTCATAGATTTCGTCAGAAACCACCCAGATGTCATGCTTAATTGCCACTTCGCCGATTGCGCGGAGCTGTTCGGGGGTGTACATCATGCCCGTGGGGTTGGAGGGGGAGTTCATCACCACAGCCACCGTCTTCGGTGTGATTGCTGCTTCGAGCTGTTCAGGGCTCATCAAGAAGCCATCTTCCACAGAGGTCTTCACGAAAACAGGCACACCGCCAGCCACGCGCACCATTTCAGGGTAGGAGAGCCAGAAGGGTGCGGGAATAATGACTTCGTCGCCAGGGTTAATCAACGTCTGGAAGACCTGTGCAAGCGCATGCTTACCACCATTGGCCACCAACACTTGAGAGGGTTCATACGTAATACCATTTTCAGCCTGGAGCTTTTCGCAGAGTGCTTTACGCAATTCGGGCAAGCCTGCTGCAGCGACATAACGCGTCTTATCTGCAGTCAAAGCATCAGCGCAGGCCTTTTTAATGCATTCAGGGGTGTTGAAGTCGGGTTCGCCTGCTGCAAAAGCGCAGACTTTTACGCCCTGGGCTTTGAGTTCTGCAGCCTTACTCGTAATTGCGAGCGTAGCAGAAGGGGCGATAGCTGTTACAGTTTCATTCAACGGCTTCATAATCATTCCTTAATTATTTAATGAAATTAGAACACCATTATCATAGCAAAATCTTCACCCTCATTAATAGGAAAAAATGAGCCATTCTTCATAGAAGAACCGAGTACGCATAATGCGAAAGATTGAGAGGGTGTATGAAACTATTTGTTCCGTCTAATTTTCACCTAGAACAACTGAATTCTCTGAAGTAAAATCCGTTTAAATTGAAGTCTTTTATTGTGAACAAAAAGGGTGATTAAAAGTGCTAATAAAGTGAGGTTGAGTTTTAATCAGAGAGAGGTTAAGTTTTGATTGAAATGAGGTTGAGTTTAAGCTCAATTGAGGTTGAGTTTAAACGAGGCGTTTGGGGCCTTTTTTTGAGCGAAATGATAAGGACGAAAACTTGACAATTGGACGAATGATAAGGTACACTTCTCTTGACTTTTTCGCGCAGTATTTCGCAGTTTTCCTATGCAATAGGAATCATTAAAGGTATACCTTAAGTTCTTGCGGATTATTTTTAATCGGAAGGACTCAGGGTTAAAGGGTGAATTTTCAATGGAAAAGCATCAAAAGAATCGCATTGTTTGGATGGACTGGTTGCGTGTGGTCGCCATCTTTTTTGTCTTCATTGTTCATAGTTGTGAACCGTTCTTTTTTGGCGGAGAAGGGACCTTGGTGCGGTGTCAATCGGATGCCATGTGGGTTACTCTTTTGAATACAATGGTGCGTGCGTGTGTCCCGCTTTTCGTGGTGGCGTCAAGTTATTTACTTTTTCCAGTGCAGGAAGAGACTGGAGTCTTTCTCAAGCGGAGAATGTGGCGTATATTGACTCCTTTCTTGTTTTGGACGCTTGTTTATGCGTTCTTAAATGGTAATTTCCTTGAAAATGTGAGTATTTTATGGCAAAACTTTAATTATTCTTCGGGGCATTTGTGGTTTGTTTATATGATTGTTGGCATTTACCTATTAATGCCTTTGCTTTCACCTTGGGCACAACGTGTTGGACAACGTGAATTGTTGTGTTATATTGCACTCTGCTTTTTGACAACGAGTCTCCCGATTATACGTTGCTTATTAAGTGATTCTGCAGTTATTTTTGGTCCCGCAGGATTGCCAAACATTGCAAAGTATCCACTTTGGGGGGAGGCAAGTTGGAATACATACGGCACATTTTATTATTTCAGTGGATACATTGGTTATATCCTTTTGGGGTGCTATATTAGGCGTTTTGTGCAGACATTGTCTTGGGCGCAGACGCTTAAAGTGGCATTGCCGAGTTGGATTATTGGCTTTAGTATTAGTGCTTTGGGCTTTTGGTGGAGTATTCAGTCCTCCGCGAAATCGGGCTTTCCTGTAGAGGGTGATGTTGGTTTAGGGGCAACATGGGAGCAATTTTTGCTCTATGACTCCATTGGCGTGGCTTTAATGACCTTAGGTTGGATTCTTTGTTTCCGTAAGATAATTGCGGCTGGCGGTTTTTATCAAAAGGTGGTTATGCCATTTGCTCGCGTGAGTTATGGGATGTATCTTTGTCACATGATCCTTTTAATCCCGATTTTTGGGTGGATGCGTGCTCATTTAGAGGCGTTTTTACCTACGCTTTGGGCAACGCCAATGACGATTTTGGCGACTGCGATTGCGACCTTTATTGCGAGTGGAGTCGTTTGTATTCTTCTTGCTAAACTCCCTAAAGTCGGTAAATTAATCATTGGATAATGCAGTCAAAGGCGCTGTGTAGTAGGACGCGTCGCGTGCTAAATACGTAACGCGTGTTTTATTATTGTATATAGGCCCCACATCTGTGCTATAATGCGTCTGGTCTTAGAAGAGAAATAGAGATGCCAGAATCAGACAATACAGCGGCAAAGCAAATGATGCACCAAAATGCTGTCCTTCAAATTGGACAGGAATTTGGCGGATACCGCGTGATCCGTAAGATTGGTGCAGGTGCGATGGGGGCTGTTTATGAGGTGGAACATCTTTCGTTGTGTCAGCGTTTCGCTTTAAAAACAATGGTTATTGATGGGACAGAAGAGGGCCCAGAAGAAGCTGCACAGCGATTTTACCAAGAAGCGCGAGTAACGGCGCAATTGCGTCATCCTGGTATCGTTCAAATTCAAACACTTGATACGGATCGAGAGACGGGGATTAGCTATTTTGTCATGGAGTATGTGGCCATGACAAAAGAACGTCGGAAAGACCTTTTAAAGGCTGCTGTAGATCCCGCGCTGGCATCACGTTGGTTTCGTCCATTGTCCACGGCTTGGACGGGTGGCGAATTACAAGGATTGTCTTTAGAGGACGTTTATCAGCGCGCAAAGAAGATGAAGCGTCGCATTAATCCTGAGGTTGTGCGTGGAATTTTGATTGATGTTTGCGAAGCATTACACTATGCACATACCTTTGGCGCGGGCGTTTTGCATCGTGATATTAAGCCTGCGAATATTCTAATTCGTCCAGATGGTCATGCCGTAATTGCAGATTTTGGCGTGGCGAAGGTGATTGATCGCTCTTTCCGCAAGCATGTGTTACAACAGCAACGTCAAAGTTTATCCTTGCGTGTGGATCGTGATGGCGTGGCGTATCATTTGATTTTTGGTACGCGTGAATACATGGCTCCAGAATTGCTTTCAGGCGCGCCGCCTTCAGTACAGACGGATTTATATGCATTAGGGGTGACCGCCTATCAATTACTAACAGGGCAACAGTTTTCTGCAGGTTCAGAGCCTCCATCTGCAATGGGATTAGATCCAGAATGGGATCGTGTGTTACATGGATGTCTACGTGCAGAACCTGAACATCGTTGGCAAGATTTAGACGAGTTTCGGAAGTGTTTAGCAGAGATGCCTACGCGGATTAAAAAGCGTAAGGTGAAACGTGTTTTGATATGGGCTGGTCTTGTCGCGAGTTTTGTTGGGTTGACAGGAGTAGGGGCTTTTGCTGCTGCGAAGTTCACCGCAGAAAAGAGTGATGTTTCAGGCGTGGTATCAAATGAGAACCAATTGTTGGACGTTGGCTCAGGTTATGAGTTTCCTGTTACGCGTGACGTAGATATGCTAACGCTTGTTCGTGCCTCGGATAATGTTTTAGGTTTGGATGAAGACTCAACGAGTAACTCATTTGTACTACAACGCGTTCATCCAGATGTGTGCGGGGTACTTGATTTGAGGCACTTACCTTTAAGTGCGATTGCTGCCGATGCATTTGTTGGATGTAAGCATTTAACAGACGTGCTTTTGCCAAAGGGTTTAAAAGATATCCAAAGCTTACATGCGCAACATGTCTTTACCATAGAACCAACGTTAGAAGGCGCTAAAATCACAGGGATTATGACTAAGCCATTGCCACGCTTGTTTATCCCAGAAACCATAAATGGCTTAAATGTAATTGGGATTGCGCCAGAGGCATTTAAGGGATGTAAAGACTTAGAAGAAGTTTTTTTACCGAAGACGCTTCGTGTGATTGGAGAAAATGCGTTTCGCGAAAGTTCGGTTAAACGCGTTTCCTTTGCAGAAGGCCTTCAAACTATTGAAGCTGGTGCATTTTACGATTCTAAACTTGAATTTGCACTCTTGCCAAAGACGCTTCAAACGTTAGGTGATAGTGCCTTTCAGAATTCAGATTTGAAGGTCTTGAATTTGCACGATAACATCACCAAAATAGGTGAACGTGTAATCACGGGCTGTCAATTTTCTCAAAAGATATTACGCTTACCGGCCTCACTAAAAAAGGTGCCAAAGTATTGGGGATGGTACACAAGCGGTATTGAAACCTTTATTTTCCCCAATGTAACCGAAGTTTCTGAGTGGGGGATTGCACAAGTTAATGCATCAACTTTTGCAAAAAATCGTGTCGTTTTTATCTTTCAACAACGTAATGTTGTCTTCCATCGTAATGCAATCTCAGGAGGGATACCTGGCATCGTTTATGAACTCCATTTCCCTAAGGGAAGTGCTCCTAAGATTGATGCTACAGCTTTTTATTCAGGTGTAGATGTGTCAGCGGAAATCTATGTTGGTGGACGCCTTTGGCAAGTATACAAGAAGGGTGTTTTTAGTGATGGGGCTACCCAACAAACACGTGAAGGTTTCCTTCTTGAAAAATCATCATTTGGATTTACAGTAAAAGGTTTTTCACGAGATAGGGAAATGCCGAAGAATTTGGAAATCCCAAGTTCGTATGAGGGGATCCCAATTGTCTCAATTAGTGCAAATGCTTTTTCAGGGGATAATCGTATTGAAACGGTTACGTTGCCTGAGTCTGTTGTAGATATCGGTCCTGCTGCGTTCAAGTCAAGTACGCTAAAGTCAATAAACTTGAATGAAGGCCTGAAGAATATTCAAGATGAGGCATTTAAAGAGACGAAAATTCAGCAAGTTGAGTTGCCTGAAACGCTTATATACTTGGGTCAACGCGTTTTCCAAGATACAAAGTTGACACAAATAGACTTGCCAAATCAGTTGGAAACATTAGGAGAAAATTGCTTCTCAGGATGCCCTATTCAACAAACAAAGTTACGATTCCCAGAAGGGATTTCAGTGCTTTCACCTTCCCAGTTGATTGGATATCCAACAATTGAACGATTCTTTTTCCCGAGTGTAGTACATGTGCCAACAGATGCCTTAAAAGGGTTAGGTGAAGGGCTATCATCAGAGAAAGTGGTCCTCATCTTTAGTCAACCTGAAGTCATTTTTGACGAACAATCGTTTGATTCAAATAGTCGTTATCGTGGCCAAATTGAGTTGCATTTCCAATATGAAGTGGATTTTAAAGTGGATGATAATGCAATTACAGACCTTGAAATGGATCCACATTTTATTGTGCCAACGAAATGGGTTGATTACGAAACAGAATGGGATAAGGAAGAGATTGTACAGCCCAAAGCTCAAAGCGATGGCGTAAGCGTCCAAACGAAAGAGGTGTCTCCTCAAGACAATGTTAGCGCTATGCGGCAACCTGTTACTGAAGTGGCCAATGCCAAAAGCAAAAAAAATAATTTATGGGAATACAAGGAACTCATAAATGGCGCGATTGAATTAACTAAGTTTAGAGGGGCAAAATCAAAGGGGCAAATTGTGATTCCCAACGATATTGATGGGAGACCAATTTATGCTTTAGGTAAAAACCTCTTTAAAGATTTTGATAGGGTCGCGTCAGTTGTGATTCCTGATACAGTCACTATAATCAAGGATGGCTGTTTTCAAAACATGTCCGCTTTACGACAAATTACGTTGCCGCAATCCTTCCTCATTGACCTTTCCTTAAATAGAGGTCTGTTTAAGGGGTGTTCTGCATTGGATGAAGTTGTCTTTAAAAATCTAGCATTGGTATTACCAGATGATACTTTTGTTGGATGTAAGTCTTTGAGAAGAATTGTTTTTTGTAAAGGTGAAAAACTCCCAGCCTTTAATTTTAAAGAAGAGTTTAAAGATGTCGCGGCAAATGAAATAATCTTCGTTTTCGAAGAGGTTTCAACCTCATTCAAATACAATAAGCAGAAATCGCTTATTGATCAAGTTTATACTAAAACGGTTACATCGCAAAGAACCAATAAGAGAACTAGTACATCAAGGAGTGGTGAGGCAATTTTTTCCGATAAGCTCACGCTTATAAATGATGCGTTTCTTGTGAGAGCGACGGGGGATGAAGAGTTGATGATTACATCTTCTGCGACAGATAAGCAGAAAATTGAAATCCCATCAGAATTTGAGGGGAGGCCTATCACCTATATTGAGGCTGACGCCTTTCCAAATAAGGTTGTTGACCTATGGTTTGCAGATGGTAAAGATCTAACGATCGCTCAATCGGCTTTCAGTGGTGGCGTTAATCGTGTAATTTTCAAGTCTTCGAATGTTCCACTTTTTTCACCTACATCGTTCGCGTCACCCCTTCCAGGCTTTTTCTTCTACGATTCAAATACGAAGAAATTGTCCAAGGTTAAGGTTCTTAAAACGTCAAGTGACGGTGTCAGTTATTTAAGACTATCTCCCAAAACTTGTGCCGTTTTTTCGTGCAATGCAACATCCAAGACCTTAAGAATTCCAAGTGCTATTGATGGTGTTAACGTGGTCGCAATTGCACAGGGAGCACTGAGTAAAAAGCTTACCTCTCTTGATCTAAGCAATGTTGGGCCAGACTTTAAATGGTCAAATGAGGTGGTCAGAGGTTTAAACACGCTTGAAAGTATCACCTTCTCAAAGGATATGGAAGTTCCTAATGAGGCGATGTTGCGTGCAAAAACCGGTAATCAAAAGCTTACAGTAGTGGTGAAATAGAAATGGAATCAAACGCTGTATTTCTTGAACCAAATACGCAGATAGGGGATCATCGCGTATTGCACTACTGCGCAAGTGGTGGTATGGGTGATGTCTATAAGGTGGAAAACCCACTCTTGCAAGAAGTCTTTGCAATCAAGGTTATGCGAGCAAGAAGTGATGGGTGTGATGCGCTTGAGTCAACACAGCGCTTTTTACAAGAAGCGCGTACGACCTCGCGTTTACGTCACGGAAATATCGTTACGCTACATACAATGGGTGTTTTGCCAGGCCGTTCGGAATTTTACGTACTCATGGATTATGTGGGGCTTTCACCCATGCGCCGTGAAGAAATTCTAAATGGCTCTAATTGGTTTCAGAAGACAACTGACACCCATGGAGGAGAACGTCTCGCTTCGACTTCGTTATCCCTTGAGGATGTCTTACATCTAAAAGGCCCATTAGAAGAAAAAATCGCACTTCGGCTCTTTTTTGATATCGCCTCTGCATTGAATTACGCCCATAATTTTGGCGATGGGATTGTACATTGTGACCTAAAACCGAGCAATATTCTCTTGCGAGAAGATGGTCATGCCGTCGTTACTGACTTTGGTATTGCGCGATTGCAAAATGCGGCTGAAGGAAATGAAGAAAATGTTGTGAGCGGTACACCCGACTATATGGCGCCAGAGCAATTTGATCCATACTCGAAACTAACCGCAGCAGTAGACATTTATGCGTTTGGAGTTTTATGTTATCGCATGCTAACAGGTTATTTCCCTGTTGGTGTTTGGGTACGTCCTTCTGAATTTGGTCTTAGTGTCGCATGGAACAAATTGATTGAGCGATGCGTTGAAAAAGAACCTGAACGCCGATGGTCTTCAATGACAGAAATCCTCATGTATTTGAGGAACTTTTCTGAACATGAACGTCTTTTAAAGGTGAAACAGCGTAACAAAAAGCCGAAAAAAGAGATATTTGTTGCGATAGCGTTAGTGATTTTGGCTATATTTTTTGGTGTGTTTTGTTTCATTAAGCAAACAAAACGATTAAACCTGAAAGAGACGATTGTTGTAACACCTGAAGCGTTTATAGATCAAAATCTTCGTGCGGCCGTTCTCAACCCTATGTACGCAGGTAGTGTTGTTTATTCAAATGATGCACCAACTACGTTGCCTATTTCGGAATTTTCACTGCCGCATATTTCAAGAATTGGCATTCCTGCGCAAGTGGAAAAAATTGCGCCAGAGTTTTGGGATGCTTTTCCACGTTTGGAATATATTGCTTGTCATCCGAACAATAAAACGTATTTTGCAAAAGACGGAATTCTCTATCTGCGCGCAGACAATACACGCCCTCTTGTGATCCCGCCAAAATTATATGGAGAGATTCACCTGCCTGATACGGTAAATTCTGTTGTATATCCGTGGCATGATGGCGTGACATTAACGCCAACGCGACTCTTGTCTTATTCTGGCGCGTATGACAAGCCAGTTGTCCTCATATCCAAACAGCCCATTCAGTGGATACCTAAAAAGTATCAATGAAATTAAAAGTGCTTGACATTTAATTGAGAAACGCTATAATAGGCGTGCGTTTTCTTTCTATATGGAAGAAGAACAGACTTAAGGAGTAAAAAAATGGCTACTAAGAAGACCACCAAGACCACCACCGCTAAGGCACCTGCTGCTAAGGCTGCCCCCGCGAAGAAGGCCGCTGCGGCCAAGTCCACCAAGGTGGCCAAGGCAGCTAAGCCCGTCGTTTCCGAAACCGCAGACCTCTTCGAATGCGCTTGCGAAGAAGCTAAGCCTGCTAAGAAGTGCGCTGCTAAGGCCCCTAAGGCTAAGGCTGAAAAGAAGACCCGCGTGACTTTCCGCGTGCGTGCTGAAGTCGGTAGCAAGGTGTTCCTTGCCGGTTGCTTCAACAACTGGGATCCGACTGCAAAGCAGATGGAAGACAAGAAGGGCACGGGTGAATTCACTTGCGCAATGAACCTTGCAAAGGGTAAGTACGAATACAAGTTCGTCATTGATGGCGTTTGGTGCGCAGACTGCGAATGCCCTGATTGGGTGCAGAACGATATGGGCTCCATGAACAGCCTCAAGATCGTTGACTAACATCTTCTCTTTGTGAGAGATATTGAAGGGTCGCAACTGCGACCCTTTTTATTTGTCGTATTCTATTACTTTATTGTATGATTGATGATGATTTTGCGGATTCTCTAATGTGATGGAGGTCTGCGAAAAGCATTATGTGAAAATTAAGAAAATAGAAGTGTGTAAAATAGGGAGAAATGGGCTGTTTTCGTATATTTTTGTCGCGTTTTTGGGTGATTTGTGGTAGTATATATACATTAATAGAGGATTTACGGAATGCGCAAACGTATAGCAGTGGTCATGGGTGGTTTGTCCCATGAGGCAGAGATTTCGTTACGATCGGGTGAAGCTGTTGCTAAAGCTTTGGTTGCAGCAGGTTATGAAGTAATTCCTGTGCGTTTAACGCAGGAGTCTTTGGATGAGTTGCCCGCAGGAATTGATGCTGTTTTTAACGCTTTGCATGGTGGTTATGGTGAAAATGGCGGTATTCAGCGTGATTTGAATGCTCGTCAGATTCCGTACACGGGTCCAGGTGTTTGGACAAGTGCGTTGTGCATGGATAAGGTGGCTACAAAGGAAGTGCTTGAGGCTGCAGGGATTCAGACGCCTCCAGGTCGATTGGTGAAGGTGGAGGAAGCTGACCAGCCTTGTGATTTGCCTTTACCTGCTGTGGTGAAGCCGCCACGCGATGGTTCAAGTGTGGGACTTTCAAAGGTGTCTTCGCCTGAAGAGTGGGCGCCTGCGGTGCGTTTGGCGTGTGAGCAGGATGCTGCAGGTGAGGCGCTTGCTGAGGTGTATATTCCAGGTCGTGAATGGGCCGTAGGCGTAGTGAATGGCGTGGCTTTGCCAGTGATTGAAATTATTGCGCCTAATGGGTGGTATGATTTTAAGGCTAAGTATTCCGTTGGCGGCTCTACGCATGTTTACCCAGAAGATTCTGATTTGACGCGTCGTGTTCAGCAGATAGCTGTGGATGCTGCTGCGGCAACGCGTTGCCGTGGTGCCGTGCGTGTGGATTTCCGCATTACGGATGAGGGCGAGGCGTATGTTTTGGAGATTAATACGACGCCTGGTTGTACGGCAACGAGTCTTTTGCCTGAAGCGGCTGCGCGTGCAGGTATGGATTTCCCCACTTTGTGTGCGCATTTGATTGAGCACGCAGCGTGTGACTAAGTGGAGTGTGAGCGTAGCATGGATGATTTTAGTGCAATGTCTAGCCGACGCGGCAAGTCTTCAAAACGTGCGAAAGGACGCGCGAATGGCGGCATTTCTGTTATTTCTGCTTTTTTGTCTTTCTGTACGAATTGGATTTTACGCTTTCCGATTTTGTTAAGCATTTTCGTGGTGGCGGTATTAACCTGGGTGGCTTTCAAAGGTTTTCGCGTGGCTTATTACGAAAAGAATGAGGTCTTCTTGGTGGCTCCAGAGGATATCATTGTGCGCGGGAATTCAACGATTAGCCAAGAATACATCTTGCAGTGTTTTCGTATTCATGAACCCAGAAATGCTTATGAGCTTTTGCAATCGGACATTGTGGCGCGTTTGAGTCAGACGCTTCCCATTTTAAAGGATGCAAAGATGACGTATACCGCTGGCGGTAAGTTAGAGATTTGGGTGGAAGAACGGATGCCGCTTGCGCGCATTGCGGGTAATATTCGTCCGCCATTGGTGGTAGATGAAGAGGGAAAGATTTTCATCTATTCGCGTCCTACAACAACGTATCCTGAGATTGGCGGTTTTGATTTGCCTGATGAGGAATTGCAACCAGGCAATTCCTTGCCAACGTCTTTGCATTGTATGTTACGCTTGCTTTCTGTGGCTGCAGATACGGCAGAATTTTTGCCGAGCGCAGTTAAGCGCGTCTCGCTTTTGGGGATTCATCCAGAAGATGGCTTGAAGGTAACACTCGTAGATGGTCGTAAGATTGATCTCGCGTGGGATGATATGGCCACAGAGACTGAGATTTCGGAAGATATGGTGGACCGGTTACGTAAGGTCGCCTTGGTATTGCGTTCGCCCTCTGTTGAAGGAAAGACGCATTTCAATGCAATGGCGCCTGATCGTGTAACGGTTTCAGAATAGGATTTAGAGCAATGGCAAATCAAGTTTTAGGTGCACTTGATGTCGGTACGCAGACAACTACTTTGGCTGCGGGTGAGATCGAAGAAGGCAAGTTGCGCGTGCTTCATGTCGTTTCGGTACCGACTTATGGCGTGAAGAAGGGCGTGATTCGTAATATCGGCGATGTCTCAAAGTCGATTCGTAAAGCCTTTACGGAGATGAGTTCGCGTCATAATGTGGATATTTATGACGTTGTAACGGGGCTTTCCACGCAGGAGATTAAGACAAGCCTTCTTACTGGTAGCAAGTCGTTTGTCTCTTTGACCGTGATGAGCGAAGAAGATGCTTTACAGGCTCAAGAGTCGGCATACTCTGAAGAACAGCCCAATTCTCCCGATGTGCTGTTGCAACGTTTCAAGCAACGTTTTCGCGTAAATGAACAGTCTGTTGAAAATCCTATTGGGATGAAGGGTAACTTCCTTGAAGCTTCTGTGCTTGAAGTGACTGCGCCGCGAACGGCTGTGGAAGCTTTGCACTCTGCTATTCAACAAGCGGGAATGCGCCCTGTGGATACCATTTTTACAGGATGTGCGGACGCAACGGCTGTCTTGAATACACAAATGCGTGCTGATGGCGCTCTTGTAATCAACTTTGGTGCAGGTACTTGCGATTATTTGGCAACGTCTAATCGCATTGTGGTGGCTGCTGGTACACTTGGTATTGGTGGTCAACACTTAACGAATGACTTGGCGCATGCATTCAAGGTAACTCAAGAAACGGCTGAACGAATGAAAACTGAGCGCGGTTCTGCTCAAATTCAGCCCGACTTGGCAAACGAACGCTATAACTTGCTTTCTACCTTTAGCGCAGATCGTAATGTCTCTGTACATGCCATTCAGACGGTGACAACTGAACGTGTCAATGAAACGCTTCATCTGCTCCGTAAGGTTTTACATCGCCAGGGCGTTTTGCCTTCTAATTTGCACGGTGGTGTGTGGTTGACCGGTGGTACAGCGGCTTTGCCGAATATTGTGGAACAGGCCAGTGCTATTTTAGAAGCGCCGTGTAAGATCGGCGTGCCATTAGATGTGCTTGATTTGCCCGAAGAAGTACGCAATGCCCCACATCGTTATGCAACCGTAATTGGTATGTTGATGTGGCGCATTCGTGCATTGGCTAACGAAGAATATAAGCCTTCGTTCTTCTCGCGTATTCGTACATTCTTGAGAGGTTAAAGGCATGAAAGCAGACGATTTACTCTTTATTTCGTTAGGTGGTGCTGCGGCGAGCATTGCGCGTCGTATTGCCGAAAAGGTGAAGCGTACAACTGCACAACCTACGATGCGTTTTCTCGTTTTAGATACTGACGATGAAGTCTTGCAGACCGTTACCCTCTCTCAGGCGGATGGTGTTTCAGCGACAGTTTTTGGTACGCAGCGTTTGAATGGTAAGGGTACAGGTGGTGATCATGTATTCGGAATGGGTGCTTTCCGTGATGACCATCAGAGCCTTATCCAACAGATTGGCACGCCACATTTAGTCGTGATCGTAACGTGTTGTGGTGGCGGTACTTCAGGTGCTTGTGAACCGCTTTTACGTTTGTTAAGCGAACGTGGTATCGCTAATGTTGTCTTTGCTACAGAGCCCTTGTCTTTTGAAGGTTCTGATCGTAAACAGCGCGCTTCTGTCGTTGTGCCAACGATTTTACAGCATGCGAATGCCGCTACGATTGTGCCATTGGATGAATTGTTATATGGAGCGCCTGAAGATTTAACGATGGCGCAGTCTTTTGATTATGTTGCAGATCGTTTGGCTGCTGGGGTAAGTCTTTTGTGGACGTTATTGGTGCAGCCAGGCTATTTGCAGTTTGATGTGGAGCACTTCCGTCAGTTTTTGGATCGCGAAGGTCGTGTGACGCTGCCCTTTACTTTCGCTGATGCGACCGCTACAGGCGACGATCGTGCAGAACAAATTGTCGCAGAACTCTCCACTTCGCAGCGCTTTAAACAGAAGGGACGCAATTATCTCTCAAATGCCCGTACGATTGTGGTAGGTGTATTGGCAGGTGATGACTTGCGCTTGAGTGAACTGGATGTGCTCATGAAGGGGCTCCGAGCTCACTTTGCAAAGCAGGCTAATGTCATTTTAGGCACAGTGAACTCTGCTGTGTATAACGGTCGTCTTGAAGTGGTGATGATGGCATTCCTTCAGGACGGAGCAGAGGCTCCTTCTGATGGTGACGAACTGCAACCTGTTCGTAAGCGTGCCAGTAAGGGTGGCCGTCAAAAAGCGCTTTCTGCTGTAAAGGATCGCTTTGATGATGTGGAACGCACCATTATTGATGGTATTAACTATGATGAGCCGACCTATTTGCGTCGTAATATTTGGTTGAAACGTTAATGAAACGAGCATTCTTAGCAAGTTTTATCGCAATCATGCTTTTGGCGGGATGCCGCCAAGAGGATTGGCGTGAACTTGCGTTTGAAATGCCACAAGGTGTGTCTTTCGCAACACTTCAAAGTGCATTACAGGCGCTTGATCGCGAAACGCCTCCAGAAGTGCGTTTAGAGCAGGGGATTGTCTTTGTGCGTTTTAACTCAATGCATCTTTCTGCGCGCAATCTTACTTATGTAAAGGATGAATTATTGCGTAACCAAGCGAAGGAGAAAGCACAATGAGATTTTTAGTTCAGCGTGTGACCGAGGCGTCTGTAACGGTTGACCACGAGGTGATTTCCTCATTTCAAGGTCCTGGATACCTTGTCCTTTGTGGTATTGCGCCAGATGATACACCCGCCAAGGCTGAAAAGCTCTGCGCAAAGTTGTTAAAGTTGCGTATCTTTGAAGACGAAAAAGGTGCGATGAATCGTTCGATTATGGACGTTAATGGCGCAGTGATTTTGGTTTCTCAGTTTACGCTTTACGCAGACACAGCTTCTGGAAATCGTCCAGGTTTTTCTACTGCAGCGCGTCCAGAAGTGGCTGAACCGTTGTATAATTTCTGCTGTGACACCTTACGCAAGACGTTAGGTGAACGTTTGGGAACGGGACGATTTGGCGCTGAAATGGCTGTGCGCCTTTTAAACGATGGCCCTTGTACCTTTTTATTGGAGGCATAAGCGAACGCATGTTTACGGGTTTGATTCAATGCATTGGCACAATTCGTGCGGTTCAGCCGCGCGGAAGTGGTGCATTGTTGACGATTCATGCGCCGCGACTTGCTTCTGAGCGTGAACCGCTTCAATTAGGTGAAAGCATTGCAGTGAATGGTGCATGCCTAACGGTGGCGAAGATTGTGGATGCGGAAACCTTTACGGCAGATGTCTTAGAAGAGACCTTGCGCTGTACGATTTTCCGTCAGTTGGTCGCGGGAGACGCTGTAAATTTGGAGCGTGCGCTTCGCTTTGGGGATCGTTTGGCGGGGCATTTGGTAACGGGACATGTGGATGCAGTAGGGCGCTTGATTGCATTGCGTGATGAGGGGGAAGATAAGGTGTATCGTTTTGGTTGCGGTGCAGATTTCGCTCGCAAAACGGTGCATAAGGGCTCTGTAGCGATTAATGGAACAAGTCTGACAGTGTGTGCAGTAGGGTCTGATTGGTTTGAAGTTGCGCTCATTCCGATAACGCGTCGTGAGACGATGTTAGGCGGGATTGACGTGGGCGCGCATGTGAATTTGGAGTCTGATATTCTTGGTGCATATGTACGTCGCGCGCTAGGATGTGATTCCACAACGTCGTTAAGACAAATCATCGCCGCGGGTTTCGCGGACTAGAAAGGAAGCTAAGTATGGATATCGATACCGCTGAGAAATTGGCTGAACAAATTGATAGCAAGGAATTGAATCTCAAGCAACTCTTTGCCGAAGATCCTAATCGTGCAGCTAATATGACGGTGACTGCTGCAGGCTGGACCTTGGACTATTCGAAGAATTTAATCGATGCGCCCACGATGAAGCTCTTGATTCAGTTGGCTGAAAAGTCTGGCTTGAAGAAAGAGATCGAAGATATGTTTAATGGTGTGCATATCAATAAGACTGAAGATCGCGCAGTGCTTCACACCGCACTTCGTAGCTCAAAGACTTCTGGCCTTGTCGTGGATGGTCAGGATGTCTATGCTGATGTGCATGCAGTCTTGGACAAGATGGGCGAATTCGCAAAGTTGATTCGCACTGGCAAGTGGCTCGGCGCTACGGGTAAGCGCATTAAGTATATCGTGAATATCGGTATCGGTGGTTCTGACCTCGGCCCTGCAATGGCTTACCAGGCTCTCGCTCCTTTTACGAAGCGTACGCTCAAGTGCTTCTATGTTTCGAACGTAGATGCTACGCATATGGCTGAAACGCTTCTTCAGGTGAAGGCTGACCAGACGCTCTTTATCGTGGCCTCCAAGACCTTTACCACTCAGGAAACGATGACCAACGCAATGACCGCACGTGCATGGTTGGTTGAAAAGCTCGGTGAAGCCGCGGTGGCAAAGCACTTCGTTGCAGTAAGCACCAACGCTGCTAAGGTGGCTGAATTTGGCATTGATACGGCCAATATGTTTGGTTTCTGGGACTGGGTTGGCGGTCGTTATTCCTTGCCTTCCGCAATCGGCCTCTCCTTGATGATTGCCATCGGTCAGCAGAATTACAAGCGCCTTTTGGCGGGTTACGAAGCAATGGACCGTCACTTCCGCACGGCTCCTTTCCGTCGCAACCTTCCTGTGCTCTTGGCATTGGTGGGTATTCTCTATGCCAATGGTTATGGCGCAGATAGCTATGCGGTGTTGCCTTATGACCAGTATCTCGCACGTTTCCCTGCCTACCTCCAGCAGTTGGATATGGAAAGTAACGGTAAGAGCGTGGATCGTCAGGGTCAGGCAGTGGATTACACCACAGGTCCCATCGTGTGGGGTGAACCTGGCACGAATGGTCAGCACGCTTTCTATCAGTTGATTCACCAGGGTACGCGCTTGATCCCGGCTGACTTCATTGGCTTCTGCCGTAGCCACAATCCTTTCAGTGACCACCACGACAAGTTGATGGCAAACTTCTTCGCTCAGACCGAAGCGCTTGCGTTTGGTAAGACTGCAGAACAGTGCCGTGCTGAAGGCGTGCCGGAAGCATTGGTGCCCTTCAAGACCTTCGAAGGCAATCACCCGACCAACACGCTCTTGGCAGATGAATTGACGCCGAAGACGCTCGGTGCTTTGATTGCGCTTTATGAACACAAGGTCTTCGTGCAGGGTATCATCTGGGATATCTACTCCTTCGATCAGTGGGGCGTTGAGCTCGGCAAGGTGCTCGCAGGTAAGATTCTTAAGGAACTCACCGACACCTCTGCGCCGCTCGCACATGATAGCTCGACGAATGCACTCATCGAGCGTTATCGCGCTGCTCGCGGTTAATTTACAAGCTGTTTAAAAGCGGTGAAATAGCAGACGAGTTACTTTAATTTTGGGAAGCATTCGTCTGCTATTTTCAAAAAGGGTTGAATTGATCTTCAAAACAACCCTTTTTGAAATTGAAAAAGGCTTCAATTGCTGGTCAAAACAAGCCTTTTTCAAAAGTAGGCCTAATGTAGATTGTGAAACGAACCTTAGAAAGGGATTTTACAATGTTGAAACCACTTCTTTCACTCGCGTTGATGCTTGCATTGCCTTTCGCAATGATGGCCTCTACGTTGGATGATTTAATGCCGCGTCCAAAGTTAGTCACGCCTGCAAAGGCTGGCACATGGACATATGATGAAGCACAGATTAAGGAAGTGCGCCCCAATCCTGTGGTGATGAATCGTAGCAAAGAAGCCTACGGCTTAATCATCACGACGAAAGGTGTACAGTGGTATGGTAATAAGAACTATGCCATGGTGACGCTTCGTCAGTTAGCAGACTTAGGGCAGGGGACAATCCCTTGCGGTAAGATTGAAGACTGGCCATCCTTGCCGTACCGTGGTCTCTTACACGATACTGGCCGTAACTGGCAGCCTACGTCTCAGCTTTTGATGCAGTTGGAATGGTTGCGAAAGTATAAGTTCAACTGCTTCCAGTGGCACATTACCGACAATCATGGTTGGCGCTTGGAGTCGAAAAAGTACCCGGAACTCTCTCATCCGGACAATCTTGATCGTACGGATAACTTCTACACGCAAGAAGAATTCAAGGCCCTCATCGCTTATGCTAAGACACTTGGCATTACGGTGATTCCTGAATTGGACGTGCCAGGTCACTCCGAAACCATGCGTCGTGCCTTCGGTGTGCAGAAGATGGACGAACCCAAGATGCGTCAAATCATTGCAGATCTCTTTGATGAATTGATGACCTTGTTGGATCCTGAAGTCACGCCCTTCATTCACATCGGCTCTGACGAAGTAAAGGCGCACGAACGCGTCCCTGGCGAATGGCTCACCCAGTGGGTTAAGCAGATTGAAGCCAAGGGCTTTAAGGTAATCGCTTGGGGCCCGGGTCAGCACCCGCCGAATTTGGATCGCCCTTTGATTCGTCAGTATTGGATGGGTCGCCAAGTTGGTCGTCCGACAAACGAGCCTTACTTTGACTCGCAGTCTTCCTACTACATTAACCATGTAGACCCCTTGGAACTCCTTGCTGCAGCTTGCTATCAAAAGCCCTGCTTGACAGGTCCTGCAGAAAATCATTACGGTGCAATCTTTGCCGTTTGGCACGACGATGCATTGGGTAAACCGTGGGACATTCTCACGATGAACCCTGTTTTCCCAGCAATGGTGCTCTATTCCGATAACTATTGGAATAATCGCGAAAAGGATGACATGCGCTATTATGGCAATTTGCCTGCGCCGAATGATCCTGCATTCGCCATCGCCGCTGATTTGGAACGTCGCACCTTGGCGCAAAAACCCCTCTTTAAGGGATTGCCTTTCGACTACTATCCGCAGACGCAGATGCGCTGGCGTATGGCAGAAACCGCTGAAACCAAGCCCTTCAATGAACTTCCTTGGGGCGATCGTATCATTGCACAAGGCACCATCTATCCGCAGCACTTCTTCTTTGGCCAGACCAATCTCACCAATGGTAAGAGCGGTTGCGTATGGTTGGGCACCATCGTAAATAGCGATGCCGATAAGACGGTGGATCTCATTGCTGACTGCATGAACTACTCTCGTAGCGATGGCCGCGCACGTGATGCCGCACTCGTTCAGGGAAAGTGGAATGCCAAGGGCGCAGAAATCTACCTCAATGGCACACCCGTGCCGCCGCCGCAATGGGTTCAGCCTGGCCTTTCGGGTTGGGGTACGCGTGAACAACCTCTCGTGGACGAGCCGTGGATGGTGCGCGAACCTTTGAAGGTGCAGCTCAAAAAGGGGCGCAACGAACTCTTAATCAAGCTCCCGCGTAAGGGTTGGAAATGGAGTGCCACATGCTTCTTCCCCAATCCTGAAGGTCTCACCTTTGAAGCCCCCGCGAAGTAAGTAGAACAAACTTAAACAAAAAGGCAGCTTTCAAACGAAGGCTGCCTTTTTGTCATAAATACGGGGAAATACTTAAGCAAACGAAGTTAAGCCGTCTTGACTTTCGCTAAAAGTTTCGTGGCTAATGTTTTGCCAACATGGTCTACGACTAAATCTGCCCCCGCACAGTTTTCAAAGGAAACCAATGGGTCAGGCACTGCAATTGCTCGCAAGCCAATACGCACAGCAGAGCGAACGCTTTCACCGCAAGCAAAAAGTCCATAGCATTGACGCACCGAATAACCTAAAGCAATGACTGCCGCTTGAAGAATTTCGGGCGTAAGGCCAGTCGCAAGTGGTGTAGGATCAAAAATCGCGATGGGATCGTCTGTAATCTTTTCAAATAATTCTGAAATGATAGTCTGACGTAAACGCGTAATTAAAACGAGACGTACACCTTGTTTTGCAAGTGGACGTAAGACCAATTTTAACGCATCAAGCGCACCAAGAGCATTCTGCTGTAAAAGTGCAGCATACATCGCAGCTAAGCGACGCTCAACGTGCGCCACGTCAACGTTTTCAGGAAGCAACTTTTCAAGTGCTGCCGTAAACGGCTTTCCATAAATCTTACGCACAAAACGATAAGGATCGTTATCTGCAATGCCGTACTTTTCAAGACGCTCAGTCAGCACTTCAGCTGGCAGAGCAAATCCACCTAAAAAGAGTGGGTCAAGTTCAACAATGAGCGCTTGCATAGTCCTCCTTATTCGGAAGTAGTGGTTCGACTAAAACGCATGGAAAGCGTACGCGAAACGCCCTTTTCGGGCATCGTGACGCCATAAACAATATCAGATCCTGCAATAGTGTGTTGGTTATGCGTGATGATGAGGAACTGAGAGTGAACTAAGAAGTCTTTCAGTGCATCCACAAAACGACCAATATTACTATCATCCAGTGCAGCATCCAATTCGTCTAATAGACAGAATGGAGCAGGCTTAATCAAGAAAATCGCGAAGAGAAGGGAGACCGCTGTCATCGTGCGTTCGCCACCAGAGAGCAAACTAATGGTTTGCGGCTTCTTACCTGGAGGACGCGCAATGATGTCAATACCACATTCAAGTGGATCGTCTGTGTTTTCAAGCAAGACCAAACGCGCTTCACCACCATGGAAAAGACGCGTAAACATCTTTTCAAAATTAGCATTGGCACGTTCGAAGGTTTCGCGGAACATCTTTCCAGATGTTTCGTTAATCGTCTTGATAAGTGCGAGCAACTCATCACGCGAGTGAGTCAAGTCATCTGCCTGTGTTTGATAAAAAGCGTGACGCTCTTCAAGTGCTTGGTATTCTTCAATTGCGAGAAGATTGACAGGTCCAATGCGTTCAAGCTCTTCGCGAATATCGCCCATGCGCGTTTCAATCCACGCGTCTTCAGGAATTTCGCCATCCTCCCACGAAGCACATGGTTCATCTTGAACGGTACCTGGCGCAACACCATAATCATTTGAAAGACGTTCGGTAAGGGCTTGGTGCTTGGCACGATTTTCAGCCATAACAACTTCAGCCTTTGTCTTTACTTCTTGCGCTTCCAATAATGTTTTACGAGCGGTAGCTGATTCTTGCTCAAGCTTTTCGCGTAATGCATTTAATTCCAAACGGGCAGAACGAGCCGCTTCAATTTGCTGTTGCAACTCAAGCGTTTCTTGCTTCATCCCGTCAAGCGAATTAATAATTGATAAGTTGTCGGCTTCTAACTTCTCAATATTGCCAAAACACGCCTTCACAGAGTCATTTCTGCTCTGAATAGTCGCTTCAAGTTCTTGAATGCGGGCCTCATGGTTACGCGCTTGCGCTTGAGCATGTTCGCGCTTTTGCATAAACCCTGCCATGCGAAAACGCGCTTCAGTAAGACGAGCAGAGAATGTGTCAAGTTCGCTTTCAAGAAGGGTGAGCTGCTCAGAGGCGGCTGTTGTCGCCTGCGTGTATTGTTCGCGCGTCTCATCAAGAGCGTTTAAACCTTCACGCGCTTGGATGCGTTCCGCATCTTCATGGCCCGTCTCTGCTGTGACTTCTGCAAAGAGTTGCTCAAGTTCTGCTGCACGCGTTGCTGCTGCAGTAGCATCACGCATTGCTGCAGCACAAGTACCAGCGGCTTGGTCTGCGGCACGTTGCGCCTTTTCAAGTTGACGCTGCGTATCGCGACTTTTGGCATTCATTGCATCTAAACGCGTTTGCAAATTCGCAATTTCTTGATCGTCTGCCAAGATTTCATCGTTGAGCGCGTCTGCTTGTTCATCCAGTTCTGCACAAAGCTGACGACGGGCAAGAGGGGTAACCGCGGATGCAATTACCGCGTGTGCGCTATCGCCAGAGGCATAACGGATGGAGCCATCACACGTTACTGCCGCCCATACACCATCAGGGAGGGTTTCAGGTAAGTGTGTGGCATAGACATAACCGCATAACACGCGCTTTAATACGCGTAATGTAGTGTCATCTGCCGTAATAAAATTGACTAACGCGGGCAAACCTTCTACTGGAGGAGGGAAGGTGACCTCAGGACCTTCTGCAACCAGTAGTTGCAACGTTTCTTCAGGAAAGCGTTCTGCACAGCGCTGCACAAGCCTTGTCGCGATGGTGGCATTCCGAACAATAACAGCGCGACTCCAAGGTTGAAGTGCTAATTCAATTGCGGCTTGATGGTCTTTGTCTACCGTGATTAAATCTGCCAAAACACCAATAACATCGCCGTCTTCAATACCTAAAGGATTCGCGGGATCAAAAAGACGTGTCGCGGCATCAGGGGATTCGCCAGGAACAGGCTGAGACAACAAAGCGCGTTGCGCTTCAATTGCAGCGATTCTACGACGGCGCTGTTCTTGACGTTGTTGCAACTTTGTAATGTCATCGCCTAAGGCGATACGATCCTCTTCTAAGATAATTAGGGCTTCGCGCGCATCTTCAGTTGCTTCACGGAGTTCATCTGCCTCAATGCGAGCATCTGCTAAAATCGCTGCAGTGTCAGCTTTTCGGCGAGCGGCTTCTTCAGCTTCAGCCTTTAAACGTTCACGCTTGAGCAAACGCGCCTCACGTTCTGCATCATTTTTAGAGAGTAATTGTTGCCAATGGAGTTGTTGACGATCGCATTGCGCCAAATGATTACGTGCTTCTTGCAACTTCGCACGCGTTGCATCCACGGCAGCTTTGCGTTCGTCATATGCAACTTGAGCATCTTCTAAGAGTGTTTCTAAAGCTTCCTGCTCATCGTCAAAAAAAGAAAGATCCACTGCTGCATTGGGATCATTACGTGCAGCTTCAATGCGGGTCTGAGCTTCTGCAATTTCTTTCTCAAGTCCTACGGCCCAATTACGATACTCCGTGATACGCGCGAGATTTGTTTCGATGATTTCCTGAGCACGCGAATGACGGGCAACGCTTGCAGCAGATTGTTCGGAAAGACGCGCGATTGCATCTTCTCCAGCTTGAATTCTTCCATTAACCTCTGCAATCGCCCGTGCGCCAGCTTCGGCCTCATCTTGAATAGCTAAAATTCGATTGGCAGCATCTGCCACCGCCATTGCCGCTTCTGCAATGGCAGATTCGAGTGCAGTAATGCGCTTCTTGGAAAGAAAAAGGTCTAAACCGCGCAATTCACCTCGCAACACCTTTGCGCGTTCAGCCTTTTCTGCTTGACGTTGTAAGAGTGTGCCTTGACGTTTTAATTCTCGTAAAATGTCTGTAACGCGGGTAAGATTTTCTTCAGTTTGCGTGATTTTTCGTAAGGCTTCCTTACGATCCGCTTTAAATTTCGTTACGCCTGCAGCTTCTTCAAAGACAGCACGACGATCTTCAGGACGCGATGATAAAATAGCATCAATTTGCCCCTGAGCCATCACAGAGTAGGAGGTCGTTCCGACACCTGTACCCATAAAAAGACGTTGAATATCTTTTAAGCGGCAAGGCGTTTTATTTAAAAAGTAGGCATTTTCACCCGAACGATAGGCACGGCGAGCAATGGAGACCTCTGCATACTCAGTGCCAAGCGCCTGCTCACAATCTGCGAAGTGAAGAGATACTTCAACCATGCCAAGTGGCTTACGTGCATCAGTACCATTAAAAATAAGGTCCTGCATCTTTGAACAACGTAATGCGCTTGGACGTTGTTCACCTAAAACCCATCGAATGGCATCAGATACATTACTTTTACCACATCCATTCGGCCCCACAATAGCAATCATCCCCGGCTCAAAGGTGAGACGAGTTTTGTCTGCAAAACTTTTAAAACCTTGTATTTCTAGAGTCTTTAAGTACATACTTGCACTTATTTTAGCAAAAAACGCTTCTATAAAAAAGAAATCTTTTAAGCCAATTACGCCGAATTCCTAAAGAATCAAGAACCACTTCTCGTATATTACACAGGCAAATACCACAAAAACAGTTTCCACAACCTTCGCGAACAGAATCCCTATGAAGCATTCTTCTAATGGACTTCACTTTGAATTCAATGGGTTTTTCAGGTGTAGGGGTGGTTAGATTTGTGAGGGTGGATGAGGGGTGTTTGAAACATCGCCCATGTTTGATTTAAACTTCGCCCATGTTTCAATAGAACTTCGCCCATGTTTTATTTGGACTTCGCCCGAGTTTTTTAGACTGTGTAATACGGTCTCTAAAATGAGGTTGATGGTGTGTATCTTTAAATAGGTTTAGCGTGGTGTGTAGTAGACTTTTTTCAGCATGCTGGCCTTTTTGAGGCGAAAACTGAAGAAATCGTGAAATATCGTTGAATCTTATTGCATTGGCTGGGTTGGTTTGTGATATACTGTTAGTGATTGTTAACGGCAATGAAACTGATTACTCCAGATGCTTATTTAGAGCGCTTACATTCCTCGAACGTCGAGGGTGCGGTGCCGTATTATCTCTTTTATTCAAGCTTATTAGATGGATATGTGACGGATTCTGCGTTGATGCAAGTGCCGTTTCATGACCATTTGGTGCATCGTGGAGATGGCGTTTTTGAGACAATGAAGTGTGTCAATGGCGCTGTTTACAATTTAGATGCGCATTTGCAACGGATGCAACGAAGCGCACACGAGATTGGACTCGGTTTTCGTAAAGGTATTGATGCCGTAAAGCAATTGATTCTTGAAGCGTTAGAAATTGCTGCGCAGCCTGCTTGTTCGGTGCGTGTAATTTTAAGCCGCGGTCCCGGTGGAATGGGAGTCGCACCTGCTGAAAGCGCAGGTTCTGCTCTCTACATCTTAGTTTATGGGGCTGGAACACCCTTCATGAAGGTGCATCCTGAGGGCGCAACGCTACGAAAGAGTTCTGTTTTGCCGAAGCAACCCTACATGGCACGCGTGAAGACTTGCAATTATTTGCCGAATGCATTGATGAAAGCAGAGGCAATGATGCATGGTGTAGATTGCGTGGTTGGCGTAGACGAAGCTGGGCACATTACAGAGAGCGCCACAGAGAACATTGGTATCATCTCAAAGAGTGGTCGCTTGGTTTTCCCAGCTCCAGATACAATTTTGCCTGGTACGACTATGTTTCGTGTGGCAGAATTGGCGCAATCTATCCAGGATGAACAAGTGGTGCGCGGGGTCGTCTTCCGTCCAATTCGTGAGGAAGAACTTGCAGAAGCGCGAGAGATTTTAATTGTCGGTACAACATGGAATGTTGCTTCCGTGGTGCAGTATAATGGACAACCTGTAGGTGATGGTAAGCCAGGTCCAGCAGGTCGTCTTTTGAATGAGCTTTTGGAACGGGATACGCTTGAGAATTCGGAACTGCGTGTCCGCTACATGTGATTGAATTATTGATTGAAAAGGAACGATTATGAGCACTTATGAGAATATGCTTGATCGGGCAATTGTAATTAACTCGTTGAAGAGTGAAGATATTTTCAGCGCAATTGCTGAATTGACCGATGCGCTTGTGACTGCAGGATTGTTGGCAGAGGATAAGCGTGACGAGGCAAAGCAGGCTATCGTGCGCCGTGAAATGTCGGCCTCTACGGTGATGACGGATGAAATTGCATTGCCGCACGGCCGTACCGATGTTGTGGATCAGCTTGTTTGTGCGATTGGTTTGCATCAGGATGGTTTTGCTGCAGATGCGCCTGATGGTCAGCCGACACGCGTTGTGATTTTGATGTTGGTTCCGCCCGCCGCAGGATCGGGTTATACCACCTTCCTCGGAACCGTAAGCCGCACGTTGATGGATGATGAAAAGCGTGCTGCCATGATTGCTGCAACGGATCGTGATACGGTTTTGAATCTTTTACGCAGTAAATAATTCCTTCGGGAATGTAACATTTTAAGGCATCGCTTTTAGGGTGCCAAGTTTGCGCGTGACTCGATGTAAAACATCGGACCGCGCTGATGAATTAAGGATGCATATGTTTAATCCAGTTTCGAATCGCCCAGACTTCGCAAAGAATGAAGAAGCCGTTTTAGAAAAGTGGGCACGTGAAAATACCTTTGCAGAAAGTTTGAAACAACGCAAGGATGCGCCAATCTTTCGTTTTTATGATGGTCCTCCCTTTGCTACAGGATTGCCACACTATGGTCACCTTTTGGCTGGTACGATTAAGGACGTTGTGCCGCGCTATCAGGCAATGCGTGGTTATTATGTTGAGCGTCGTTTCGGCTGGGACTGTCATGGCTTGCCGATTGAAGCCTTGGCTCAGGACGCCTTAGGGGTGAGTGGCGCATATGAAATTCGTCAGCATGGTATTCATGCCTTTAACGAACAGTGCCGTTCGATGGTGTTGCGTTATGTTGAACAGTGGCGCAATACTGTGACCCGTATGGGACGTTGGGTTGATTTTGACAACGACTATAAGACGATGCAGCCTTCCTTCATGGAAAGTGTGTGGTGGGTCTTTAAACAGTTGTGGGATCAGGGTCGCGTTTATCGTAGCCACCGTATCATGCCGTATTCTTGGAAGTTGTCTACGCCGCTTTCTAACTTTGAAGCTGGTAATAACTACAAGGACGTGCAAGATCCCGCAGTAACGGTGCGTTGCCGCATTACTGAAGGTGCTCATGCAGCGTGGGGCAATGAAGCTTACTTGCTTGTGTGGACAACCACCCCCTGGACGCTTTTGACCAACTTCGCAATCTGCGCTGGTCCTTCAATTGATTACGTTGCTGTGCGTGATAAGGCTGATGGCGCCGTTTATATCTTGGCAGAAGCTCGTTTGAGCTCGGTCTTTAAGAAGGCGGATGCGTATGATATTTTGGAAACCTTCAAGGGCGAAGTCTTGAAGGGTATCCGTTATGAACCAATCTTCCCTTACTACAAGGACAAGCCGAACGCATTTGTGGTGTTGACTGACGACTACGTGACAACCACTGATGGTACGGGTTTAGTGCATAATGCTCCTGCTTATGGTGAAGATGACTTCCGCGTTTGTGCAGCAGCAGGCATTACAATTGAAGACCCGATGGATGAAAGCTGTGCTTTTACTGCTCCGGCACCTGAAGCATGGCGTGGTCGCTTCTGTAAGGACTGTGATAAGGATATTATTCGCACCTTGAAGGAAAATGGTAAGCTCGTTCACCAGGCAACGATTGTTCACTCGTATCCTTTCTGCGATCGTACCGATACGCCGCTCATTTATCGCGCAATTGACGCGTGGTATGTGAAAGTGGAAGATTTGCATGACCGTTTGGTGGAAAACAATGCAAAGGTGCATTGGCAGCCTGAAGCAGTGGGCGCAAATCGTTTTGGTAACTGGTTGCGCGAAGCAAAGGACTGGAACATCTCTCGTAACCGCTTCTGGGGTTCTTGCTTACCAGTATGGATTTGTGATGAAGACCCAACGGATATGATTTGCGTGGGTTCGGTTGCTGAATTGGAAGCGCTTTCGGGCGTGAAAGTTACCGACTTGCACAAACACTTCATTGATGAAATCGTCATCCAGAAGGATGGTCGCACGTATCATCGTACGCCCGAAGTGCTTGATTGCTGGTTTGAATCTGGCTCGATGCCGTACGCTCAGCAACATTATCCCTTCTCTGGCAAGAAGTTGGAAGATTTCTTCCCTGCAGACTTCATTGCAGAAGGTCTTGACCAGACACGCGGTTGGTTCTATACTTTGCTTGTCTTGGGTACGTTGCTCTTCGGTGAAGCACCCTACAAGAACGTGGTCGTAAATGGTCTTGTTTTGGCTGAAGACGGCAAGAAGATGTCAAAGCGCTTGAAGAACTATCCTGCACCGGATGATGTGATTAATCGTTATGGTGCGGATGCTTTGCGTTTGTACATGATTAATTCTCCCGTGGTACGTGCTGAAAACCTTCGTTTCTCGGAAACGGGCGTGCGTCAATTGTTGCGTGACCTTTTGATTCCGTGGTGGAATGCATATAGCTTCTTTGTGACTTACGCTAATGCGGATAAGTTTGAAGAAGCAGAAGTTGTACGCCCTGACTCTGAAAACGTTTTGGACCGTTGGATTGTTTCTTCGATGGAAACATTAATCAATGATGTGACGGCTGCAATGGACGCCTACGATTTGCAGAAGGCTGTCCGTCCGTTTGTGGCCTTCATTGATGACTTGACCAACTGGTATATTCGCCGTTCTCGTCGTCGCTTCTGGAAGAGTGAAGATGACAATGATAAGCGTAGCGCGTATCGCACGTTGCGTTATGTCTTGGTTCAGCTTTCTAAGGTGGCAGCACCATTCTGTCCCTTTGTTGCGGAACAAATCTACACCAATCTTAAGGGTGCTTCTGATCCTGCAAGCGTACATCTCTGCGACTTCCCGTCGGCGGATGCATCTGCACGTGATTTGCGCCTGGAAGCTGACATGGCTCAAGTGCAGCGTATGGTGCGTTTAGGTAGTCAGTTGCCCACGGATAAGGATTTGAAGGTGCGTCAGCCGCTTGCAA
>JAZRAG010000058.1:0-68111 GCA_045634445.1 Candidatus Spyradenecus sp.
TTGTTTGCGCCGCAGGGGCGGCTGCCTTTGCTTGCGGAGCAGCAGCCGCCAAGCGTCGAATCACGGAGTCCTTAAGGAGGGTCAAGCGCTTGAGCACTTCATCCAAAGAGACCGTCTTCGCGGCACGCGCACAGCGAATCAACGTCATTTCCACGACGGTGCGCACCGAGAGGGAGGATCCCAAACGCGCTTCCATTTCGGAGAGCATGCCTGTGATCTCAACGATGCGCTGTGGCGTGGAGAGCTTCGCCTGCGCTTCCAATACTGCGAGCTGGTCGGAGGTGACGTCCTGCTTGGCGAGTTCTGCGCCGGCTTGTTGGAAGACAAGCAGATTGCGGAAGTGCCAGAGGAGTTCTGCCGTAAAGCGGCGCATGTCCTTGCCCGTAGATTCAAACGAGTGAATCGCCTTCAAAATCGGTGGAATATTGCCATTTAGGATGTTGCTCGCCAAGTCTTCAAGCGCCGTGCGCGAGATCAACCCAAAGACGGAGAGTACGTCTTCTTCGGTGAGGTTGTCGCCCTTAAAGGCGATGAGCTGGTCTAAGGCCGAGAGCGCGTCGCGCAGACCGCCATTTGAACCGCGTGCAATTGCCAAAAGCGCATCATCGGTCACCGTAATCTCTTCTGCATTGCAGATGAAACGGAGGCGGCGTACAATGTCGCCCGTGGAGATACGACGGAGGTCAAAGCGTTGGCAGCGGCTAATAATGGTGGGCAGCACCTTGTCGCCTTCAGTCGTAGCGAAGATGAACTTCACATAGGCTGGCGGCTCTTCCAATGTCTTCAAGAGCGCGTTAAACGCTGCCTTGGAGAGCATGTGCACTTCGTCAAGGATGAAGATCTTGAAGCGGCTATGGGTGGGCGCGAACTGAATCTGGTCCAACACACCGTGGATGTCTTCCACCTTGTTGTTGGACGCGGCGTCGAGTTCGATCACATCCATATCCATGCCTGTGGCGATGCCTTTACAATTGGCACACTGGCCACAGGGCTGCATGGTGGGGCCATTTTCGCAATTGAGCGCCATCGCGAAGATGCGCGAGAGCGTCGTCTTACCGATACCACGCGGGCCAATGAAGAGGTAGGCGTGGGCAATGCGGTCTTGCTGGATGGCATGTGCGAGCGTGCGAGTCACGTGGTCCTGCCCCACGACATCGTCGAAGGTCTTCGGTCGCCACTTTCGCGCAAGTACTTCGTAAGCCATAAGATTGCTTGGGTTAACGTGTGAAAGGGGATTAACGCTGTGCCATCAAGGTGGCGACCAACTGATTGAAGCGAGCAGGGTTGGGCGGCAAGGTACCTTCTGCGAGGCAGGCTTGACCATAGAGGAGTTCCACCGTGTCTGCGCGCTTGGCGTCATCGGTTTCCGCGGCGAGCGCCTTGATGAGGACATGCTCAGGATTGAGTTCCAAGATGCGCTTATCTTCAGGCACGGTCTGACCCATGGCTTCCATCATACGGCGCATGGTCGGATTAAGGGCCGTCGGATCCTGCACGAGGCAACACGGCGAGTCGGTCAAACGAGCCGTGAGGCGCACTTCCTTCACCGTGGCTTCGAGTTGCTTTGTGACGGCCTCTAAGAGGGGCTTCATCTCTGTGCTGGCTGCGTCCAACGTCTTCTTCGCTTCATCATCAGCGAGGTCCAAGTCGCCCTTGTCTGCGAAGACGATCGGCGTCTTGTCATACTCATACATCTCAGAAGCGATGAATTGATCCACCGGCGTCGTGAGGAAGAGCACGTCATAACCCTTAGCCTTGAGCTGTTCCAAGCAGGGGCTCTGCTGGGCAGCCTGAAGGGAGTCAGCCGTGAGCATGTAAATCGACTTCTGACCTTCGGGCATGGCTTCCTTGTACGCCTTCAAAGAGGTGTACTTGCCACCCTTGAGATTACGGAAGCGCAAGAGCTCGGTAATCTTCTCGCGGTGTTCCCAATCAGTGTGATACCCTTCCTTGAGGAAGTCGCCAAGGGCGGTCGTGAAGGTTTCAAACTGTTCGGGCTTGTCCTTCGCCATTTCGCCAATCGCCTTGAGGACGCGGTTGGTCACATCCGAGCGAATCTTACGAATGATCGCATCATCCTGAAGCATTTCGCGCGAGACATTGAGTGGCAAATCGCTGCTATCGACCACACCCTTGAGGAAGCGCATCCACGAGGGCGTTAGGGCTTCAATCTCATCACCGATAAAGACATTGCGCACATAGAGCGAGAGGCCATGCTTATTGCCAGGCATCATCATCTCCATGCCAGCGCTCTTCGGGATGAAGAGGAGCGCACGATACTCCAAAGCACCTTCTGCTGCCACATGAAGCACCTTTAAGGGTTCGCCCATGCCGTGCAACGTCTGACGATAGAAGGCTTCATACTCCTCAGCTTTCACCTCGCTCTTCATACGCTTCCAGAGCGCCACCATCGTATTGAGCGGCTTGGCTTCATCCTCAGCCTTCTGGGCGATGGCCTTCTCATCGGTGAGCGGTTCGGCCTCTTCTTCATGCAAATAGATCGGGTAGGCGATGAAGTCCGAATAACGGCGCACCAAGTCCTTAATCGTCCAACCGCTCGTAAACTGTTCCTGATCAGGACGCAAGTGGAGCGTAATCGCCGTGCCCGGCACCGTACGCGAACCTTCATCCATCGTGTACTCGCCATCACCAGCGCTCATCCACTTCACGGGTACCTGACCCTCACCACGGCGAAGCGATTCCACCGTGACGCCATCTGCCACCATAAAGGCTGCGTAGAAGCCAACGCCAAACTTGCCAATCAATTCAGGGATATTGGCTTCCTGATCCTGCTTGAGTGCCTCGGCGAAAGCCTTTGAACCACTCTTTGCAATCGTACCGAGCGCATCTTCCATTTCGCTCGCGCTCATACCAATGCCGTTATCTTCAATCGTCAACGTATGCGTGGCAGCATCTGCCGTCAAACGAATTGCCCATTCTGGCGCCTCTGGTGCAATCGTCTTATCTGTCAATGCAGTATACTTAGCCTTATCAATTGCATCGCTCGCATTCGAAATCAACTCGCGCAGGAAGATCTCCTTCTTCGAGTACAACGAATGAATCACCAAATCAAGCATCTGGCGGATTTCCGCCTTAAAAGCACATGTTTTAGCCATGATATTAACCTAACCTCCTTATTGAGGGCATATGATACCACAATCTTCACACGCGTGCAAGCGCGCCGCGCGTTACGTCACATGGAATATGTGCCTGATGCGAGTGGATGATTAACCCGATGTGAGCCTTAATTACAACGTTGATAATGTATGTGACCCTATCATTTGCTTGATGTTGGCATATGGTTGCCTCTACGGAAGGAGGGGCCATGTCGTATTTTTGCAAAACCCGACATGGGGTTGACGAAGGATAAACATCTGTAAAAGCCTGTTATTTCAACCTTTTGTCAACCCAAGCCCCCTTTTCTAAGGCTGTTCAAAAATACGATCTCTTTCTATCATACTTACTATATTGAATTAGAAAATAATAATAGTATCGTAGCCAGAACACGCCACCCCACCGCACAGACATCATCACGGCGCAACCTTTTGACGACGATAGATGAAGGTCGTATTTTTGAACATCACGTCAATACCCATTAAAGCACGTCTATGACGTTGTTTTAGCGGATTTTGTGTTTTTGAAAATGTGCGAAAATACGACATTCTGAAGCGTGTTTGCCGTTTATTGGCGGCTTGCGGCCGAGAGGCGTTAATGAGCAAAAAGGAACAAGGGGGTGGCGGAGGAGGCGTTGTGCTATGGTATAATAGTGCGATGAAGATGAAACTGGCTTTTGGTCTATTAGTATCGGTGTTTGCGCTTGGCATGGTGGGCCTATGGGGGTGTCGCTCGGCTGATTTGGCGCAGGCGCATGCGGCGTCGTTGCAGGCGGCGTATGGGCAGGGGAACCGTTGGGAAGCGGTTTCGGAGGCGGATTTGCGCGAGTATGTGTTGCCACTGACTTCATTAGGCGAGGATGAGGTGGATTGGTTGCCAATTCTCCAACCCCTTGCGCAGGAATTGACTGCAGAGGCAACCTCTCCGCTTGAGGCGGCGATACTCATAAACCGTCACATGTGGAAGCGCATCAATGTCATTTACTCCACCCAACGAGATAAGCCGAATCAAGATCCCTTGCATTCAATGCGGATTGGGTTGGCTTCGTGTTCGGGGCTCTCTATCCTCCTTGTGGATGCCTGTCGCAGTGTGGGGATTCCCGCGCGTGTAGTGGGCTGCATGTGGCGCTTAAAGCCTGGTAATCACAGTTGGGTCGAAGTGAAGAGCGGCGGCAAGTGGTATCCGTTAGGTGCCTTTGAGGATTGTCCGCCCGACCAATTATGGTTTCTCGGTGATGCGGCGGCGGCCGATGCGACAGACCCGCGCTTTACCATCTACGCTGCACGTAAGACCCCGCTTAATGGTACCTATTTCTTTGGGTGGGGCGTCCCTGCAGAGAATGTGACCCATCTCTATGTGAAGGCGCCGACTGTAGCAACAGGGTGTAAGGTCTACTTCGCTGTCGAACGCAAGGGTGCGCGCGTAGCAGTGCCGTTTGTGGTGAATGGAAAAACGTATCAGTCGCCGGGGCCGCTACAAGATATGAATGACTACGCAGAGGTGATTTTGCCAGCAGCTGGACCCTTCACCGTGGAACTGGAGGGCAAGACCTATCATTATGAGGCCAAGGCGCATCAAATCATTGTGGAACAATTGCCATGAGCGATGCAAAAGACGCTAAAGCGAAGTTTGAGTTCACCCCGTGGCGGGCGACGCAGTTCTTCATTCCGCTCTGCATTCAGGCGATGAGCCAATCGCTAACCTATCCCTTGGTGGGGATCGTGGTGGCCAATGGCGCAGGCGGTGCGAAGGAGTACTCCGCCTTTGCCCAAGGGCTCATGATTATGTTCTTCCTTGGTACCCTCGGTTATGGACTCGTGACCACAGGGATGGTCTACGCAAAGGATCGTGTGGGCTACCTACGCTTTAAGCTCGTCAACCTCATTATCATGCTCATCATGGCGGGTGGGCAGATCTTCCTCGCCCTGCCAGGGGTGGCGCCCTTTGTCTTCGGTACCTGCCTTGGGCTTGAGGGGGCGCAACTCGAGGTGGCGCGTTGGTCAATGCTCTGCTCGGTTCCTGCGCAGATGGGCTTCATGATGCGAAACGTGCCGCAGGTGGTGCTCTATAACGAACACGAGACGGCGTCGGCCAACTTCGCCACGATTCTCCGTATTCTCATTACTGCCGGCGCCGCGCCGCTTTTCTATTGGTTGGGGCTTGTCGGCTGGCAGTGGGGGTGCGTCTGCCTGAGCTTCCCCGTGCTCTTTGAAGCTGCCATGATGAAGATCCTCGCGCGGAAGTATGTCCAACGTTTACCGCGTTGCCTCTCACCGCAGACGCGCATCTCTACGGCTGGCATCTTCCTTTTTAACATCCCACTCTCCCTTGGTGGGATGTTGCTGATGTTCGCCATCTTCATGCTTAATGCGATTATCAACCGCGCGGATCAAGGCGTGGAGATGTTGGCAATTCACTTGGTGGCGATTGGGTTAGTCAACCCGCTCTCTTATGGCGCGCTGCGCAACCAAGCGGTGGCGATTGGCTTCCCCCAACGCGATGTGCGCGATCAGCGTACCTTCTGTTTTGCCGCCGTGAGTGGGCTTTGCCTCGCAGCCGTTCTTCTTGTGATGCAGATTCCCGCGCTTGCGAAGGGTTACTTCTGTGGCGTGCAACACCTCTCTGACTGGCAAGCGCCTTTGGCTCAACGCGCCCTTTTGGTGGCGATGATTTTCCCCGTGGTGCAGGCTTTGCGTGGACATGCAGAGGGATTGGCCGCAGCGCGTAAGCGCCCCAACGCCGTATTGGCGGGTCAGGCGGTCTTCTTCGGGGTCTTAGTTGCCGTCCTGGTGATTCTCTTTGGCCTCAAGGTGCCAGGCTATCTGATGGGCATCATCTCCCTCTGTTCGGCCTCAACAGCAGCCTTTGTTACGATTCGTATTGGGTTGGCCCTCGCGCGATTGGAAGAAGATTACCCGCTTCCGGTAGCTGAGCGCGTGGCCAGTGGACGTTCGAATGAGCGTCGCGTATAAGATTGATTGGAGCAACATAGCATGACCTTACCTGAACTTCTCGCCCCAGCAGGGGACCAAGCCAGCTTCCATGCAGCATTAGCCAATGGCGCAGATGCTGTCTATATCGGCATTGGGCGCTTCAATATGCGTCGTAGCCAAGACGGGTGCCTGCACTTCAACCAGATCCCTAATATGGTGAAAGAGGCCCACGCTGTAGGCTCTAAGCTCTATGTGACGCTCAATACCATTGTCTATCAAGACGAATTGCCCGAGCTCGATCGCACCATTGCCCTCCTCAAAGAGGCCGCAGTGGATGCTGTGATTGCCTGTGACTGGGCGGTGATTCGCCGCGCAAAGGCCGCAGGAATCCCCGTGCATGTCTCTACCCAGATGTCGGCCTCCAATGCCGAAGTCGTGCGTTTCCTCGCGGAGCAGGGTGCCGAACGTGTCGTCTTGGCGCGTGAGTGTTCTTTAGAAGACATCGCAGTGATTGCCAAAGAGGGCGGCGTGCCGATTGAAGTCTTCGGCCACGGCGCGCAGTGCGTAGCCACCAGTGGGCGTTGCTTCCTCTCGCAGATGGCGTATGGGTGTAGCTCCTCGCGTGGACAGTGTTTGCAACCCTGCCGTCGCCGTTACCACATCAAAGAGGTCTCCGATGGCGTTGAGGCAGGGGCGAATGCCGAATTTGAGATTGGGCCCAGCTTCATCCTCTCGGCCAAGGACTTATGTACGTTGGGCATGTTGCCTGAATTGATTGCTGCGGGTGTAGCCTCGCTCAAGATTGAAGGCCGCGCGCGTAATCCTGAATACGTGGCCAATGTTGTGCGCGCCTATCGTAAGGCGTTGGATGCAATTGCTGCAGGCACCTATGATGAAGCTTGCCGCGCTGAGTGTCTGCAGCTCGTCAATGCCGTCTATCACCGTCCCTTCGCAGAAGGACTTCTGCGCGGGCGTCCAGGGCAGGAACAGTTCACCGATACGGATGCTAACTTCGCAACTGAGAAGAAGCTCTATCTCGGCGTGGTGCGCAATTACTATGCCCGTCACAACGTGGCAGAAGTCTTGGTGCATGAAGGGGTGCTTAAACCCGATACGCGGTTGGCCATTCATGGGCCGAAGACAGGCGTTGTGGACTTCGTTGTGGGGACCTTACGTCAAGATGAGCAGATGCCGCAAGAGGTGCGTCGCGGTGAATGGGTGACCTTCGTGGTGCCTGAACGCGTGCGCCCTGGCGATAAGGTCTACTTCGTTGTCCCAGCGCAACCCACTCCCGTGCGCTAAGCCGCACGATTGTTAACCGTTATGGAATGATGAGCAGGTCGCCCTCAAGTTGCGTGGGGGTGACCCAAACACGTTTGCCGCGTGGGAAAGCGGCGGGAAGGCGACAGTGAAAGCGTTCGGCAGACCAACCCAGACGGACGTCACCGCGGCGTTGTTCAGGGATGACCTCTAAGGGCTTGCCCACCGCCAAACGCAGTTGGGCTGTGGCTTGTAAGGCGGCGGTTTCACGTAAGGACTTGGCGCGCAGTTGGATTTCGGCGGGCGGAACATGGTTGGGGAAGGTAGCCGCAGGCGTGCCTTCACGGATGGAATAGGGGAAGACGTGTGCCCCTGTGAAGGGGTAAGCCGCAATAAAGGCGCGTGTCTCTTCAGCGTGGGCTGCGGTTTCGCCAGGGTGGCCCGCAATCCAGTCTGCACTCAAGCCACATCCCGGTAAGGTGGTACAGACTGTCTCAAGAAGACGATGGAGGTCCGCCTGGGTATAACGTCGGCGCATCAAAGAGAGGACCGCGTCACTTGCTGACTGCATGGGGAAGTGTAAGAAGGGGCAGATGCGGCCTTTAGACCGCGCAATGAGTTGGATCAGTGCCGTATCATCCAAGATGCAAGGCTCAAGTGAACCAATGCGGAAACGCCCTTCGCCTGGCACTTCCACGAGCCGTCGGAGGAGTTCGATGAAGTCATAGCCGTGTAGGGGGTCGCGGTAGAGCGCCAAGTGGCAACCCGTCAGCACAATCTCCTCATACCCCTGCGCAAAGAGTGCCTGCGCACGCGCCAAAATGCGGTCGGAAGGTTCTGAAACTGGTGCACCGCGGAGGTGCGGCACAATGCAGTAGGCGCAGAATTGGTCGCACCCATCCTGGATGATAAGCGAGGCGCGCGTACGATGGCGTGGAGGCGAAAGGTGGGGTGTTGTCGTGGGAAGTGCTTGGGCTTGGAGGAAGGCAAGCGTCTGGGTGAGCCACTCGCCCTTCTGCGCGTGCGGAATTCGCAAGTCAATCGCAACCTCTTTCACCAACTCTGCGGCGCAACCGCTAAGGATGATCTTCAGCTTGGGGCGTTGTTGGCGAACCGCGCGCAAGAGGCGCGTGACTTCCTTTACCGCGGGTTCGGTTACGGCACACGAATGAACGCAGAAGACGTCAGCCTCTGAACGATCGGTAATGGCATAACCACGCGCGGCGAGTTCGCTTTGCCACCCCTCACTCTCGGCTTGATTGAGGCGGCAACCAAAGGTTTGAAAGGCAAGCGAAGGACGCGTCACGGGTTACTTACGGGAGGTTTGTGCCACAGTTAAGAGCAAGTCTGTCACTGCGCGCGTAGCATCCTGCTGCGGCAGTTTTGCAAAGGCATCACGCATCTGTTGGCGCAGGGCAGCATCGGCATACAGCGAATGCAGGGTGTCGGCAAACTGCTCGGGCGTAGTTGTCAATTGATTCAGGCAGAGCGCACCACCGCAACGTACGATGGACTCGGCGTTCTTGCGTTGGTGATCGTCGGCAGCTGTTGGGAGCGGAATGAAGAGCGTGGGGACGCCGCACCGTGCAATCTCAAAACACGTTGCCGCACCTGCTCGAGCGATAATGAGGTCAGCAGCACCATATGCGGCACCCATATCATCAATGAAAGGCACGAGCTGGATTTGGGCTTCAAGGCCTGCGTAGATGGGACGCAATTCATCTAAGCTACTTGCGCCGCATTGATGGACAATGCGCACCTCTGGGCAGTCCTTTGCAAGTGCAGCTAAAGCAGGCGCAATGAGGAGGTTCATTCCACGTGCACCTTGGCTACCACCTGTTACAAGGAGGTTGAAGGTGTCATGTGTCTTCGTCATGGCGCGCGCCTTCTCAAGCGTGTCCAAGACATTCTGACGTAAAGGAAGGCCTGTGAAGACCGTCTTGACGCCAGGGAGTTGGGCATTCGCTTCCTCAAAGGAGGTTGCCACCGCTGCAACGTGTGACCATGTAGAGAAGCGGCGCACTGCAGCCCCAACAAGGCTATTGGCTTCGTGGAAAACGACGGGAATCTTGAGCAAGCGTGCGGCAATCACGGCAGGGGTGCACGTGTAGCCACCAGTGGTAAAGAGCACCGCGGGACGCTGTTGCTTCAAGAAACGGAGACACTTGAGCGGGGCAAGTGCGTTGGAGAGGAAGATACGCGGGTGTACCATGCGGCGAATCGGGTACATCCCTGACTTCATTAATGGGCCCTTCCACGCGGCAACCGTCTTAGCCTCGGCATCGCGTGTGCCCGAAAGGATGAGCGCAACTGTGTGACCTTCAGCAAGGAGTTGGTCCGCGACTGCCATTGCAGGGTGAATGTGTCCACCCGTGCCTCCGCAAGCAATCGCAATCGAGTGGTGTGGCGTAGCAGTATTAGTCATAGGATGAGGAGTCTTCTAAAGGAGAGTGTTAATGAATGTAGGATAGGGGATATGAACTTCAAGAGGGGCCTTCGCACACATTGAGGCGCGAAGGCGGTTAGGAGGTTACGGTGCCATGAAGTCTGTAACCACAGCTTCGCCCCAAAGGCGATGACCTTCCTTATTCGGATGTAAGAGGTCTGGCATCAAATCACGGCGAAGGGTATGACCATCCTCCTCAGCAAAGTAGAGCGTAGAGATGTCCTTGCAAACAACGCGTTCGCCATCGGCAAGTGTGGGAATCATTTGGTTGATGCGGTCGTTTGCACGGCGCTTTGCATCGTTGCCATTAACACCACGCGGGAAGATATAGAGGAGGGTAATCTTCGCTTGGGGGCACTCTTGCTTCAACGTGTCAACAATGGCGCGAATCCCTTCAAAGGTCATTTCAGGCGCAGGATCAAGCCCCTTGTTGAGATTCCAACCTGTGTTGTTTGTGCCGATCATCACCATGATACGCTTAGGGGCTACCGTCTGCCAATTGATGCGACGGATGCGCCAGAGGACATCCTGCGTGCGGTCGCCGCTAAAACCTAAGTTAAGGGCGTTGCCAAAGTAGGTCTGCTGCAAATCGGGAGCCAAGACATCCCAATTGTGCGTGATCGAGTCGCCCAAAAGCACGGTATCGTGTTGGGTCTGCGCTTGGGCTTCCTTCTCGGCTAAGCGTAGGCGCCACCATTCAAGATGCAAACGATGGGCTGGAATCACCGCAGGATTGGCGACCTTCTGAGGCGCAGGCGTAGAAGGTGTCTCAGGTGTGGTGGCAGGGGGTGTGGCGCAACCGCAAAGCGCGAAGAGTGTAAGGGCGAGTAAGAGCGTGTTAAAGGCGTGCTTCATAATGATTCCTTTCAGCAGTAAGTATAGTAGCATGTTTGAGGGAAGAGTGCCCTTGTTTGATGAACAAAAAGGCAAAATCATCCCGCAGGATACAGGTGAATGAGGAGGGGTGCCGCAAACAAAAAGCAACAGAATACGCTAAATTGCGATTTAGGGGGTTCACATTCCTCGTTTTGTGGTATACTTTTGCGCGTTTAATTTCACAATTAAGGAGTAGATACCATGGCAATGGTTTTGGAAGATCTCAAGGGTATGGTCGCAGGAACGTGCGTTTCTGGCGGCTTGGATTCTCGTACAATCGCTAAGGTGATGATGGAAGCCGGCGTGAAGGTGATTGGCTTCTGCGGTGGCATTGGTCAGCCCGACGAAGCAGATATCAACGACGTGGCAAAGCGTATGGCACCGACCGGCATTGAAACCGTGATCGTTGACTTGCGCGAAGAAATGGCAGACGCTTGCTTGGAAGCAATCAAGTGCCAGGCAATGTACGATGGTGGTTACTGGAACTCCACCGGTATCGGTCGCGCAGTGACCATTAAGGGCTTGATTCCTGAAATGAAGAAGCGTGGCGTTCAGGTGCTCGTGCACGGTGCTACCGGCCGTGGTAACGACCAGATGCGCATTGAACGTTACACCAACGTCTTCGCTCCTGAAATGAAGGTCTACGCTCCTTGGCGTGACGCTGGCCTTCTTCAGAAGTTCCCTGGCCGTACCCAGATGGTGGATTACCTCGCACAGTTCGGCATCATCGCATTCGCTGGCGGTAAGAAGAAGTACTCGACCGACGCAAACATCGCTGGTCTCTCTCACGAAGCAGAAGACCTCGAATCGATGGAAACCTCCATGCAGATCGTGGAACCCACCATGGGCGTGTGGCCTTGGCAGGCTCCTGACAAGATGGAACAAGTGACCATCCGCTTCGCAAAGGGTCGCGTGGTGCAGATCAATGGTAAGGACGTCACCCCGCTCGAAGCAATGACGCTCGCTAACGAAATCGGTGGCCGTAATGGTATCGGCATGAAGCACGCGCTTGAAAACCGCATCATCGGTACGAAGAGCCGCGGCGTCTACGAAGCTCCTGGTATGGAACTCCTCGGTACCGCAATCCGTTACGTCTATCAGGCAACGATGGATCGTCAGGCTACCTTGTTCTTCACCCAGCTCTCCAAGTTGATCACCGACGAAATCTACGACGGTCGCTTCTACGATCCGACCTGCTTGGCTGCTCGTCGCGCAGTTGACTCCCTCGCACAGCACGCAGACGGCACGGTGAAGCTCAGCCTCTACAAGGGCAACATCATCTTTGATGCACTCACCGATTGCCCGCACTCCATCTACAACGAAGCAGACTCCTCGATGGAAGCTTCTGATGGTGTCAACCCGGTCAGCTCTCAGGGCTTCGCTGAAATCCAGTCGGTTGAAGCTCGTATGCTCGCCCTCTCGGGTCAGATTGAAGGTTGCTAATTCGTTAGCCCTTTATCAGTTCTTAGAAAGCGCGCGATTCCTTAGAGAATGGCGCGCTTTCTATTGCTATGGAGCGTGACATTGGAGTGTGAGGCGGGGGGATTTGAGACAAAAGAGCGCACCCTTGTCTTTTTCTCTTGTTTTCGTCACTTTTTGATAGAGTCTCAAGGCGTTTTTTGGTAAACTTTGCCTGTTTTACTTTAAAAGGAGTTTCCCATGCTTAAGCTTAAGGGTGTATTTAGTGCATTAGTGACGCCGTTCAATGACGATGGCAGCGTTGACTATGGTGCTTTGCGTTCTAATATTCAGTGGCAGATTGAAGAAGGTGTCGCAGGTGTTTGCCCCGTGGGTACCACTGGCGAATCTCCTACGTTGAGCCCCGAAGATCACTTGAAGGTGATTGAAGAAACGGTGAACGCTGTCGCTGGTCGCGTGGCGGTGATTGCTGGTACGGGTGCTAATTCGACCGAAGAAGCCTTGCACTTGACGAAGGCTGTCCAGGATCTCGGCGTTTCTGCAACGCTTCAGGTGACGCCTTACTATAACAAGCCGAATGCAGAAGGTCTCTATCGTCACTTCGCAGCAGTGGCTGATTTGGGCGTGCCCGTGGTGCTTTACAATGTACCTGGCCGTAGCGCAAAGGAAATCCCCTTGAGCGTGGTGGCTCGTTTGGCAAAGCATCCGAATGTGTGCGCCATCAAGGAAGCCGCTGGTAGCGTTGATCGCGTCTCTGCGATTCGTCAGATTGCGCCTGAATTGACGATCCTCTCTGGCGATGATAGCTTGACGCTTCCGATGATCTCGGTGGGCGCTGAAGGTGTGATTTCGGTTTGCTCGAATGTGATTCCGCGCGAAATGAGCCAGTTGGTGGCTTACGCTTTGGCTGGTGATTTCGCAGCTGCTCGTCAGCTTCACGAAACCTACTATCCGCTCTTCCGCGATATGTTCTGCGATACGAACCCGATCCCGGTGAAGGCCGCTCTCGCAATGATGGGCCGTATCCGCCCAGTGTATCGTTTGCCGCTCTGCGAACCTGATGCTGCGAATACAGAATTGATTCGCTCCACCTTGACAAAGCTCAAGTTGATCTAAGGAGAAGGCAATGAAACTCGCGATTCTCGGTGGCGCCGGTCGTATGGGGCGCATGTTGATTGACTGCGCGAAGGAAATGAACCTTTCGGTCGTGGCCGTAACGGAAGTGCCTGGTTGTGATTTGATTGGTAAGCCAGCTACGGGCGCTATTCTTTATCAGGATACTTGGCCGGCTGATGCCGATGCTGTGATTGACTTCACCTTCCACACGTGTGTGAAGGAGAACTTGGCCAACGCAGTGAAGTGTCGCCAGACCTATGTGCTCGGTACGACGGGTTTGACCGATGAAGAATTGGCCGCAGTGGATGCCGCTGCTAAGGAAATCCCGATTTGTTTCGCACCGAACTTCTCTTTGGGCGTGAACCTTTTGCTCGAACTTGTGCGTCGTGCAGCATCTGTTTTGGACGAATCTTACGATGCAGAAATCGTCGAAATGCATCATCGTCACAAGAAGGATGCGCCGAGTGGTACTGCTTTGGGCTTGGCTCAGGCATTGGCACAGGGTCGCGGTGTGAAGTTGGATGACGTCGCATGCTATGGTCGTCACGGCATCGTGGGCGAACGTCCTGCTGGCGAAATTGGCGTTCATGCTGTGCGTGGCGGGTCGGTGGTGGGTGACCACACTGTGATGTTTGCCGCAGATGAAGAACGCGTTGAAATCACGCATAAGGCTGCTTCTCGTGCAGCGTTTGCAAAGGGCGCATTGAAGGCCTCCAAGTGGTTGGAAGGTCGTGCACCTGGTCTTTACAACATGCGTCACGTATTGGGTTTTGAAGACTAACGAAGGAGATGCCATGGCGCGAGCAGTTCTTGCACTTGGCAGTAACCTTGGAGACCGTGAAGGCTTTTTGGCTTTTGCGGTCTCTTCACTTTCGCAATTGCCCAATACGCGCATCTTGGCCGAGTCAAAACATCGTGAAACCGCGCCTGTGGATGTGCCAGAGGCCTTTGCTGACCTAACCTTCTTGAATGCCGCAGTGTTGATTGAAACAACCCTTACCCCAGAAGCGCTCTTAACGGCCGCTTTGGCAATTGAGGCAGAGGCGGGGCGCGTGCGAACTGTGCGAAATGGGCCGCGTCCGTTGGATGTAGATCTAATCCTTTACGAAGGGGAACGGCGCAATACAGAGTCGCTTATCTTGCCCCATCCGCGTGCGCATCTGCGTGACTTCGTCCTTGAGCCATTGCGTGATTTGGGTTTTACGGTAGATGATGTAATAGCGAATCGTTTTCCATGAAACGCGCACTTCTTGTTTTCTCCCTCATCGCACTCTTCCTTGCAGGATTTGCAGGGTGGTTAGAGCGCGCTGTGAAAACAAGCCTTATTGAAGATCAAAACAAGCCTTTCTTACCCAGCAAAACAGGTTGTTTTGAAGCGCAAAACAACCCTTCTTCATCAGAGGCGCGTTGTGGCAATGTGGAATATGCGTTGCGTTGTCTTGCAGAAGCGCAAGGGAAGGCGGTGCCCTTCCTCTTTCTTTTAGAGACGCCCACGGCCGCAGAAGCGCTCTTAAAAGCGTGCCCAACGCTTGAAGTGATTAATCAAACAGAGCGCGTATTGACCTGTGCTGTTCCGCAGGGTATCGCTCATGACTTCCTTGAAAAAGGATTGTCCACACCAGGGATATTAGGCTTTGATGCTGTGATGCCTGTCGCTCTCTATGGCAGTGTCGCCACGAGTGAGCGTTTTGTTGGAACAGCGCCGTTACAAAGTGTTTCACGGTTGGATGGTAGAAGTGAAGTGGTTGCGGTGATTGATACGGGCATTAGTACGGGTGAAGCCGAGGAATTTCATCCCAATCTCTTGCCTGCACTCTATGGTATGACTGTAGAGCCAGACGTTACGAATGCGGCAAACTTAACACCTGAAGATACGAACACGCAATCGCACGGTACGCATGTGGCAGGGTGTCTTGCCGCGCAAAGCAAGTACTATGCATCGGTTCGTGGTGCTGCACCTGGCGTAGCACTTTACTTTCAACGCATTGGTATTGGGGCCGATTTATATCCGAGTGACGATATCGCTGACCACTTTGACCGAAGTATTGCCGTTGGCGCCTCAATCATTAACTGTTCTTGGGGACATCATACAAAGCCTAACCCAAATAAGTATAATGCCTATAGTGCGCAAGTAGATCGATTTGTTTGGAATCATCCAGAAGTCTTAATCTGTTTCGCGATTGGCAATGATGGTGTTGACCAAGACGACAACAGTGTTGTTGATAGTGCATCGGTTTATGCGAGTGAACCTCACGCAAAGAACTGCCTAACAGTGGGCGCTCAGGAGAGTTATCGTACAAATGTGGCCGCGCGCTATACCGGCTTTTTAGCGTTTGAAGGTAAAACAACCGATCTTGCAACAGATTTCATTACGCGCCCTTACGATGGCAAAAACGATGGTATGTGTGCCTTTTCTTCGCGTGGACCTTTAACTGATGGTCGTATCGCGCCAATGCTTGTTGCGCCAGGAAGTACGATTTACTCAACCTTAAAAGGCGGTAGCGTAGGGGCTATGTCTGGCACTTCGATGTCAACGCCGATTGTGAGTGGCGCAGCAGCAGTGCTTCGTCAGTATTTAAAAGAGGTTCATCAAATTCAGTCGCCAACTGCAGCAGTGGTGCGAGCGGGCTTGATTTTGGCCTCTGAATCGCTCTCGCCAGGACAATTTGGTACAGATGAGATGCGTGAAATCCCTGAAGCCTCTCCAAACAATGTAGAAGGGTGGGGGGCACTTCGCCTTGGGAAGCTCTTGCAAAGTAACGAAACCTTAGGCTTTGAAGACCGTATTTCGCTTAAAGCGGCCAAAACTTCGGTTTGTTTTGAGATCCCCAATGTGCAAGCGCAGAGCCAACTTTCCGTGGTGTTGTCATGGATTGATGCGCCTGACAACGTCGCTGCGGCGCTTGTGAATGATTATGATTTGACGCTTATTTCGCCCTCAGGAAAGCAAACCACGCTTTCTGATCATCAGAATACTATTGAACGTTTGATAGTGCCTGTTGTGCAAGAAGCGGGTACTTGGCAGATTCAAGTGAGCGCAACGAAGATTGGGAACGCAGGTTTAGGCAATTTCGCGGCCATCGCATGGCGCGCAATGACATCTGAATCCCCAAAAGCCTTGCCAACCGAAGCGCAAGGTGAACAAGTGACGCTTGTGGTGGATTTGCCAGAAGGTCACCGTCCGTACTTAGATTATCCCGTTTGGCCTGCACCAGGTAATCACGTCTTTCCAAAAGGGCGAGAACTCTACTTTCGTAATGGCGCGAAACTTCAACCCAATAAGCCTCCGCAGTCACTCATTGGAGGATGGCTTAAGCATTCTAACGGTGAACGCGAACGAAAGACGGATGAGGCCTTTACGCAAACGCTTGAAGACGCGTTAGAGATGCGTTGGTATGAAGCCTTTCCAGGAAGTCGGTTTTCGCTCCGATGAGGAGAACTGTGAATGAGAAGAACGCTTTCTGCGTTAGACAGGGTAAGAAGAAGCGATTGAGTTGAACCCTAATAAAAGAGAAGTTTGTTACAATACCATTGTTATGTTACGTTTGTTGTTTTGTTGTGCTTTGTTTTTAACAGCTACGTTGTCTGCGCAGACCCTCAAGGTGCGGGCAACGCCTGGGGTGATTTACGCAGGTGATGCGTTCAATCTTGAAGTCTCTGCCAATGGCGCCTCTTTGAAAGATGTCGCATGTACCTTTACGATGCCTACGCATACGATTGGCCATTCCACAAGTATGCATTCGATTAATGGACATGTGTCAACGTCTCAATCGTTGCGCGTTTTGCCAGAAGGCGTTGGTATTTGCCAGCTTGTTAAGGTAACCGCCGTCACAGAGACAGGTAAAACGTTGACTTATCAGCAGCCGCTCCAAGTGGAAGTGCGCGAACTTGTTCCCGATGAAGCCGTTTCGATTACAACCTCTGTGACGCCAGAAGTGCCGTTGCCAGGGGATGAAGTAACGATTACTTTAACCATTCGTGCGCCCGCAATCCAACAGAATGGACGTGCGTTTTCGCCCTTCCTTTCGCCCTCGATCTTTGGCCGTTTAGAAGAACGCCTCCCGCGCCTTCAATTTGAAGCTGCGACAGGAGAGGATTCTCCTTTACGTGCGTTGTCGCAACCTCAATTGCAGTCACGCGAACAAGAAGGTGATGATTTGGTTTGGACAATCACTTGTGCGTATCGCGCGGTGCGTGTGGGTGAACAGGTCTTTCCTGCACCAAGTATCAATGATACCCGCTTTGCAGCGCCAGCGGATCAAGAACAACTTGAAGAGGTGCGTTGTCTTATAGTGGGTAAACCAATCACGGTGAATGTTGTGGCGCCGCCAGTAGAAGGGCGTCCCGAAGGCTTTACAGGAGCTGTCGCAGAACGTTTTGCTGCAACGGTTGCCTTAGATGCGCTGAATGTAAAGGTCGGCGACCCAGTGAAGTTGACGATTACCTTCCAAACAGAGGCAGATGCCGAACAGATCCGCATGCCACAATTGCCACAATTGCGCGGTTTTCGTACCTATGGAGAACCGTTGCGTCATACCATTGAAGGCGGATGCGAATTCGTTTACAATCTGCGTCCTGTTCAGGCTGGCTTGTTAGAGATCCCGTCATTGCCCTTTGCGTGGTTTGAAAAGCATTCGCGTGCTTATCAAGTGACCCACACCTTTGCAGTGCCACTCTATGTACATCCCTCTGCACAATTGGTGTTGATGGGCGAAGATGGGGAAGCGCTTTCTGGTACGTTGCCGCCTCCGTTGCAATTGAATTATGGCGAATTACCAGCGCAACAGCCGCGTATTTATGCGTGGATTGTGCTTTGTTTGGGGCTTTGCGCGTTGATTTTCCGCATCTTATTTACGCCCTTACGTCGCATTTGGTATTACTTAGTGCAGGCTTTGACGCATCGACGTCCCGTGCGTCGCGTCTGTGCGGCACTTCGTCAAGCAGAGACGCCAGAGGTGGCGCTCGCTGCAATTCGCACATGGATCGGTCGTCCTGCATTAACTTCTACAGAGTTTCGCAACCTTTTAGAGGATTCTCCTGCAGCACGATTGGCAGTTGAGGCAATGACTCAGTTAGAGCATGCGCTTTATTCTGGAGGTCAAGATGTGCCAACGGCGCGTGCGTGTCTGGTAGAACAACTGCCACACGTCACCTTCCGTCATGCGAACAAGACGCATCTTGCGCTTATTTTGACCCTCTCTTTCACCCTTTTGCCCGCTGTAACACAGGCAATGCCAGACGCTTTTGTCCTTGAACAGGCAGAGGCGCTTTCCTTGTCGGCCACTACGCCTGAGGATTATGCCGCAGCTGCGGATCTGTGGTTAAGTTTGGCACGTGAAGGCTATCCGTCTCAAACCATCCTTTTGAATGCCGCAGGATGTGCAATCTTTGCGCGACATCCAATTGTGGCAAAACGCGTTATCGAGCGTTATGAGTTACTTTATGGCGCAGATGTCGCAAGCGAACAAGCTTTAACGGCCGCATTGGAACGTTTGGAAGAGCCGCCTTTTTGGGGACGCACGCTCTTTAAAGCACATTACACTTACGCGCTTGCGTTGCGTTTAGAGGTCTTGTGTATCCTGGTTGGCGTTATTGGGTTCCTCTTTGCCTGCTCTTTGCGTGGCTTAAAGGGCCTCAAAGTGTTGATTGGAATCAGTGTGATAACACTGATTATCAGCGTACTTGTTTCTGCAATGCAGTTGACGCATTCGGAGTGTTATGATGCGTTGCCAACGCCTTTGGAAGCGGAGGTGCAGCCATGAAGCGTATCCTTCTTTGCTGTTTAATGCTTACAAGCGTTAGTACTTTGTCGGCAAAGTTGATGTCGGCGAAATGGGAAACATCGCCTCGTGCGCCGCTTTACGTCGGACAAGCGTATGAATTAACGCTCACACTTGAAACGCAGCAAGATGAAGAAATCGCTGGTGTTCGTTTGGAACAAGGGCCCAAAGTGCGCCCTAATGAACAGTCAAGCGTTATCAAGAATGGGCGCCGCTACACAACGCTACATTGGCAACAACAAGAATCTGCACCAAAGATTGTCTCTATTCCCGCTGGTCGTATTCAGGCCGACGTGACGCTTGTACAAGTGTTTGGCTTCATGCGAACGGCAAATACCACCTCGCAAGTGGTTTCTGCGCCAGCGTTAAGTTACGAGGTTGTGCCGCTACCAGGCGATGCGCGTGGTCTGCCAATTGGGTTATTTGACTTACAACTCGCTGCAGATCAGTCCACCTTTTTGCCCGGTGAGGTACGTTTGATTACTGCAACCTTAACCGCGCGCGAAGGTTATGTGCCGTCTGATTACGCCTTTGAATGGGCGGACACTGCTTTTGGTGAAGTGTATCCCTTCCGTGTGAAAGAACGCACCAATAAGCAATTAATCGCAGAAGCGCATGTGGTGATCTCTTCTGAAACAGATGTTTCTTTGTGCCTAAAGCCCTTACGCGCTTTTAATCTCGCTACGCGCACGGCGACAATGGTCAATTGCGCTCCATTATCCTTAAAGGTTGGTGCACCTGAATCCGCCACAACAGAGGATATGACATTGTCTATTGATACCGCCTCTGCGGTTAATCCTGGCGCACCGTTACGCTTTGCTCCCACGGAAGGCGCCCCCATTATAGGCGCGTTAACAACGCCTTACCAAGTTCTTGAAACGCGCGATACTTGGGTGCGTGTACAAACGCCCTCAGGCGCAGGTTGGATTCGTCGTTCTGCATTGAAAGAGTAGACATTATGACCTTTTCGCATCCACTTTACCTCTTCCTTTTCCTATTGTTACCGTTCATTCCGTTTTTGGCAATGATGTGGTGGAAGACATTTGCTGTGCGTGTGGCACGGTTGTCCCGTCATGCAGAAAGCGTACCGAAGGGCGCGCGAATGCAAATCGTTTGTCTCACGCTTGGTTTCGCCTTTTTAATCTTGGCACTTTCTGGTCCTGCGTGGGGAAAAAGCGAAGAAGTTGTGGTACAACGTAGTCGCAATGTGATGTTGGCGGTTGATGTGTCTCGCTCAATGCTTGCTGAAGACGTACGCCCCAATCGTCTTGGTCGCGCTAAAGCCGACCTAATCGACCTTGTTGATGCGCTGAATGGTGACCGTGCTGGGCTCTTGGCTTTCCGTGGTAAAGGCGTGCTTCTCTGCCCAATGACGACCGATATCGCCTTTTTACGTCAGAACATTGATGCATTGGCGCCGGATTCTGCGCCGCCTGGCGAAACGGATTTGGCAGATGCTATTGCAAAGTGTTTGGAGGCTTTTGAACTCGCGCAAAGTGCTCATAATGCCATTGTTCTTGTGAGTGATGGTGAAGACTTGGCGGGTAGGGCAAAGGAGTTGGCAAAGGTTGCTGGTGAACGCAATATTCCGATTTTTACAGTGGGGATTGGCTCTGCCAAAGGTGCTGAAATTCCCGATGGCAATTCAGTGGTGAAATATGAAGGTGAAGCGGTAAAAAGTCGCCTAACAGAGTCTACGCTTCGCGAGATTGCAGAAGCGAGTCAGGGGCGTTATATTCCTCTTGCCACCGCAGGTACTGCACAGACCACGCTGGGTGCTGTTTATGCGCGTTATCTTACGAAATTAGCGAATGAAGAAGTGCGCGAAAATGCGACATTGATGAAGGTCGATCGTACTAGGCTTGTTGCAACTTTGGCCGTGATAGCGTTTCTAATCGCGGGTTTAATCTCCTTAGGGAGAGTGCGTTGTGGACGCTTTATTATCATCGCAGGTGGGCTTCTGTTGGCAGGTCTTTCTTCCGCAGAACCTGCGCGTGAAGCGCAGCGTCTCTACGATGCCGAACAGTTTGAAGCCGCTGCTGCAGCTTATGGGACGGCTCGTATTGGGGCAGAACCTTCAGAAGTCGCCCATTACGCTTACAATGAAGCGCTTGCGCTTTGGAAGTCGGGAGACATTACAAACGCACTTGATCGCGTACAAATGGCTGTTGAAGATCGTGACTTCACCGCGCGCGCCGCAACGTTAGAAGGTTCACTTCAGATGTCTTTGGCAACGCAATCTACAGACGTTGCACAACGTTTAGAACATCGCACCGCAGCAATCGCGGCCTTTTCGCGTGCGTTGCGCGCCGAAACTACGGATGAAGCAAAACGTAATCTTTCACGCGCTTTGGAGGGTTATGAAGCCCTTAAAGCTGAAGCGCGCAAGGCTGCAGCGTTGGAAAAGTATAAGGGGCGTCCTCTTCAGCAAATCTTGCCCGAACTGTTAACGTCTCAACGCGCCTTAATGAAGGCCGTTCCAGAGGTCTATTCCTTGCGAGATCCCGCGGTCTTATTGGCTCAAGCAGAGCAACTTGTTACCGATGTGAACGAACAGTATGACCTTTGGTATCCTGTGCTTGAACAACTTCCTCAAGCCGTTACCAATGAAGCCGCTTGTTTGGAATTAATGACCGCCGCACAAAAGGCTCAAGCACTCCTGGATGGCGCTGCAAAACGTTATGAAGCCCTTGATCAAAGTGTCGTCCCCTTGATGGAAGGTGAACCCATTACTTACGACTTCTGGAAACTCGTTGCAGATCCTCCCGCACTCATTGCAGAGGCTATGGCTATACAAACCAACGCTTTGACTTCTTTGCAACCCTATCAACCTACACGAGAAGACCAACCCGAAGTCTTGAATCTCGTTCAGCAATTTCGTGTAATCTTCCCGCAATGGGCCGAAGAATATCTACGTCAACAGGCCGCTTCTACAAATGAAGTCACGTTCACGGAAGAAACGCGTGACCAAATCGCTCGTACAGCCGATGCCACGGTTCCATTGCTTGCACCTCCTGTTGAAATGGCGAAAAAGCAACAAGTGATGCAGAATTTGCAACGCATTCACGACCTTTTGCCCAAAAAGCAAAACCAAGATCAAAACCAACAACAAAATCAGCAACAGCAACAAGAGCAAGATAAAAAACAAGAGCAAGAAGAGCAAAATCAAGAACAGCAGCAATCTGAGCAAAAAGAAAATCAAAATCAACAACCTCAGGAAACTGAGTCCGCTAAAGATGATTTAGAAGCGATGTTGCAGAAAGCGGTTGATCGTGAACGCGAACACGAAGAAGAAAAACGTAAGCGCGCGATTCAACAAATTGCACCTTCTGCTCGCGACTGGTAATGACGTGCGCATCTCAAGGTTTTACCTCAAAAATCAAAACAACCCTTTTTCAACTTCAAAATAACCCTTTTTGATTTTGAAAACAACCTCTTTTAAAGCGCAAAACAACCCTTTTTCAAAAAGGGTTGTAAAAGGTTGTTGATTTAATACGCCTAATCTCTTAAATGGTTACTAAGATAAGTCTTTTAAATACAAGTGCTTATTTTAGAGATTGATGTTTTAAAAGCGCCAAAATGAGGTTGGTCTCGGTTAGTAGATTTTGCCTGCATTTTGAAGGTAGAGCGTGAAGGGGATTTGAGCCTCTTCTTGGAGGAGGGGACCTTTAACACAGATGTTGCGTTTTTTGAAGGCGGCGACCCAATTTTCACCCTTATCACCTTCGTCAAAACCAGCCTTTTCGGCATCTATTTGGGTAGCGGCATAGAGCATTTCTTCAACGCCGCTCCAAGGGGTGGCTCCACAACACATAGCACACGGTTCACAACTCGTGGCGATGAGACATCCTTTGAGATTATAGGTTTGCAAACGATGTTGAGCGCGCGCATAAGCCGTCATTTCAGCGTGAGCCCAAGATTGATTCGCGGGCACTACGCGGTTGATGCCAATCGCAATGAGGGCGTGGGTTGTACGATCAAAGATTGCAGCACCAAAAGGACCACCAGTATTGTGTTTAACGTTTTCAGTGGCTAAACGAATGGCAAAACGAAGTTTGTCTTCATCCGTAGGAAAAGAGGTGTCCAATGCGGCGCGTTCAAGCACTTCAGCCCATTCAGGCATGTCAATTGATGGCGTTAAATGCGTTGTCATAATGACCTCCTTTGGATGGGATGCCGCTCGTTTTACTACAAGAAAAGCATACTCGTTTTAGCGTAAGGAGTCAATGGTTTTTATCAAAGTCAGACTTAGTGTTATTTTTTGCTTTAAAATCACGTTTTTACTGTGATGAGAAGAAGATTTTTGCTTGATATGGACGATACTTTGTGCGATAATGCATGGCAAAAGAAGCCCTCAAATAGGAGGGTGTAAATGAAAGGTGTTTTAAATGAAAAAATGCTTCTTTTTGATGTTGCTTCCCGTCTTTTTGCTCTGCCAAGGATGTGCGATGAAGATGGCATGCAATTTGCCTGTGGCGCGTCCTCCGGAGAAACTTGTGGCAGGAATTGCGCAGAGTCGCGTTGATCGTATTTATGGCGCACCGATTGCAGCTGGTATGGGTAATGATCAGCAGACTTATATTGAACAAGTGAAGTTCATTGATGGTGTGCCGATGGGATGGAAGTTCGCTCGTATTTTTATCCACGTAGGTTTGGACTTGAATACGTTCTTCATTTGGGAACTTCCTGGTACGATTATCGAATCGCGATATGCTATCTATCCTGAACACACGTACTTCTTGGTTTATGATAAGGAAAATCTTTTGGTGCGTGCGATTCCTGAAACTTCGCTGGAAGGCGCAGACATTGCGAAGCTTTCGTGGGTGAAGCATTCCTTCAATCTTAAGGAATGTAATGGCGTGAATCGCGAAGTGACGCCATTGCGTTTGGCCCCGGAACAGCGCTAAAGGACGGTTTTCGGACGCATGAGGAAGATGTTTATGTGTCCGAAGTAACTATAACAGTATCAGATTTTAACGACGGTGCAGCGTGTGCCGTCGTTAAAATTTGGTAATATTGATTCACTTATCTGTTAAATTAGCACTCTTCAGAGTGATTTCCGAAGTAGGAGGAGTTATGGCACCGTTTAATTACTTGATTCGTCGTCGTGTTTTCGTATTGTTTGGTGCGAAATTTGACATCTATGATGCGGCAGGACGATTGATTGGTTTTTCTAAGCAGAAAGCCTTTAAATTGAGGGAAGATATTCGTGTCTTTCAAAACGTAGATGCCGTTTCGCCCTTCTTGCAGATTCATGCGCGCGCTATCATCGATTTTAGTGCTGCGTATGATGTCTTAAACGAGGCAGGGGAGCGTATTGGTACTTGGAAGCGCAAAGGATGGCGCTCACTTGTGCGTGATACGTGGATTGTGGAGGATGGTAATGGCAATGAAGTCGCAATGCTTCAAGAGGATAGTATGCTCATGGCGCTTGTGCGTCGTTTCTTGACAAATTTGATTCCGCAGAAGTTCAATTTGATTGCGCCGAATGGTCAGGTTTACGCACGTTATGAACAGTGTTTTAATCCGTTTATCTTTAAGCTACGTACCACGATTTACACGGATTCACCGATTCCTCCTATGTTGGTTTTAGGTGGGGCGATTTTGCTCTCTGCGATTGAAGGGCGTCAGCAGAGTTGATGAGTGAAAATGTGCCACATTTGGGAATTATGCACATTTCATTTATCAGAGATGTTTACCCTATGTGGCACATGATTTTGCCAAGGCGTTCCTTTTTGTGGCACGATTTGTGCCATCTTACCTAAAAGAAAGTGTTTTTTTTTACTCTTTTTTCTATTATTTTCTTTATTTAATGGTAGGAAAGAGTGCTCTTTTTTGGTAAGATATTGACGTTATGGCAAATTTTGAATATCTTGCGTTGGATAGCAGGCGTACTCAGAAGTCGGGCTCACTTGAGGCGGCTGATCGTCGTAGTGCGTTGGCAGCATTACGTGGGATGGGGTTAACGCCTCTTTCGGTGAAGGAGGTCGCTGGAGCCGCTAAGCAGAAAGCAACAGGCTCGAGTTTCTTCTCGTTTTCAAGTGGTCCTGCGAAGAAGATGAAACCTGCAGAGGTTTTGTTGTTTACTTCTGAATTGGCAGATTTGATTGAAGCAGGTATGACGTTGGGGGCGGCTTTAAATACGCTCGCAAACCAAGGTGACCCCAATTCCGGTATGTGTGTGGTGGCTTCCGATTTGAAGGATCGCATTGTGCGCGGTGAAGCCTTTTCTGATGCGGTGGATGCACATCCTAAGACATTTCCTCCGATTTACGGCAATATGGTGCGTGCAGGTGAAGCCTCGGGTGCAATGGTAGAAGTGTTGCATCGTTTGACGGAGCACTATGAACGTACGCAGTCGATGAAGAGCAAGATTATTTCGGCTTTAACGTATCCGTGCATTGTGCTCGGTATTGGTGTTTTGGCTGTGATTTTCTGTATGGTGAAGATTGTGCCTCAGTTCACCGAACTCTTCACAAGCATGGGGCAAGAATTGCCGCTTCCCACGAAAATCTTAATGAACATGAGCGATGGCATGATTCGCTATGGCGTCTTTTATGCATTAGGGTTGATTGTGGCGATTGTGCTTTTCCGCAAGTGGACACAAGGCGCTGGCCGCATGAAGTGGGACGCATTTAAGTTGAAGATGCCGCTTGTGAAAGGCTTGATTGCCGCGGGCGCTTATGCATCCTTGGCCTACACAATGCAGACCCTGCTTTCAAATGGCGTGAATGTGTTAAGTGCATTACGCATTTCAGAGGAAACAAGCGGAAATGCGGTTATTGGCGCAGAACTCAAGAAGGCGCGCGAACGTGTAACGGACGGTACTACGATTTCTGGTCCTTTGGCGCAGAGCGGTGTCTTCCCACGCATGATGACGGATATGATGGCTTTGGGTGAGCAGACTGGTAATCTACCAACGGCTTTAGGGCACATCGGTAAGCGTTATGAAGCGGAACTGAATCGCAACATCAAGGTGTTTACCACGATGTTGGAGCCTATTTTGATCCTTTTTGTAGCTGTAGTGGTTGGTTTTGTGGCAATTGCTATTTTGTCGGCAGTATTCTCTGCAACCTCGGCTATGGGACATTAATTTTAGAACAGCAGATAAGGAAAATGACTATGAAACAAAATCGTAAGAATCGTCGTGCAGGCTTTACGCTTGTGGAACTCTTGCTCGTGATTACCATTCTCGGTATTTTAGGTACCGTGGTGGTGGTGAACTTCTCTGGCGCTGGCGATGATGCACGTAAGGCAACGACGTTGACGTCGATCAATGCAATTAGCCAGGCTTGCGACATCTATCGCATGAAGACAGGTCGTTTGCCTCGCAATATTGAAGATTTGACCAATGGCATTAATGATGAAGAACCGCTTTTGAAGGCTGGTGCACTCAATGATGCTTGGGGTATTCCTTTTGAATACAAGGCAGAAGGTAAGAAGTACTCCATCCGTTCGGCTGGTCCTGACGGTGCAATGAACACTGAAGACGACTTGACGAACTAATCATAGCTTTGTTTCGGAGTGACCGAGATGATTACGTTTAAATTGGCGAATGATCAGACGCTTCAAGTAGAGAAGGGGACGTCGCTTTCTGCGGTGTTGCCTGCGGAGGTGGATGGTTTGCCTGTTTTGGCAGCCCTTTTAAACAACGATGTCGTGCCATTAGATTCGCCAGCGTTATTGGATGCTACCTTGCTCCCGTTAACGTTGGCCGATGAAAATGGTTGGCAGGTCTATCGTCGTACGCTTTGTTTCCTTTTGGCAAAGGTGCTCCATGAGCACTTCCCAAAAGTGCATTGCACGATTCGTCAAAGTTTCGGTCACAACGCGCTCTTTTGGTCGTGGGATTGTCCAACGGAAGAGCGTGAAAATAAGACGGCTACGCTTCGAGCACTTTTAGCTGAACTGATTGAGCAAGATTTGCCGATTTGCCATCAAGTGGCAGGCTACGAACAGATTGTTTCGCTCTTTAAAGAGCGTGGCCAAACAGACAAGGTCAATCTCTTAGCGCATCGTAATCCGCCTTACTTGTCATTAGTCAGGTGTGGGGATTTCTACGACTTACCACAAGGCGCCTTAGCAACACATACAGGTGTGATACAGCTCTTTGATTTGGTGCCGTTACGCGATGGCTTTGTCTTGGAATTCCCTGGTTATCACACACCGCGTGAATTAGATCCAATGCCACCGTATGACTTCCTCTTTGATATTTATGCAGAACATCTGCGTTGGGGGGAAATCATTGGTATTAAGACGGCGGGAGAATTGAATGCCGCCATCGCAGATGGATCTGTTGTGGATGTGATTAATACCGTAGAAGCCTTGCACGAGAAGCGTTTTGCAACGATTGCAGATCGAATTGCAACACAAGTCCCGCGTCCGCACATTGTCTTAATCGCGGGCCCAAGTTCTGCAGGGAAGACAACCTCTGCGATGCGTCTTTGCACCCATTTGCGTGTGATTGGTTTGAAGCCAACGCTGATTTCTACGGACAACTATTTCGTAGGAGATGCGCGTAATCCTCGCGATGAGCACGGTAATTTAGATTACGAACACATTGATGCAGTCGATCGTAAACGTTTGAATGAAGACATCCTGAAGCTCCTCAAAGGTGAAGAGATTCCTTTGCGCAAGTTTGACTTCTTCAAGCATGAAGGCTATGACTCGGACGAAACGTTGACATTAGATACACAGCTCGGCGTTTTAGTCATTGAGGGTATTCACTCCTTAAATCCAGATCTCACGCCAGACATCCCGCGCGAAGAGAAGTTCTTAATTTACGTCAATGCCTTGACACAGCTTGCAATTGATAACAATAATCGTATTTCAACGATTGATAATCGATTGTTACGTCGTATGGTGCGAGATGGACAATTCCGCGGTCGAAGTCCGCGTGAAACCTTGCGCCTTTGGCCAAGTGTGCGTGTAGGTGAAGAGAAGTGGATTTTCCCCTTCCAACACTATGCAGATGTCGCATTTAACACAGCGTTAGACTACGAAATTCCCGTTTTGAAGACCTTGGCTGCACCGTTATTGAACCAGATTAAGCCATCGCATCCTGAATTTGTCTTGGCGCGTCGTCTATCCTGTTTCTTACAAAATTTTGCCTCAATGCCGATGGCTGATGTGCCGACAAACTCGATTTTGCGCGAGTATTTAGGCGAAAGTCGTTTGCGTTACAACTGATGTTAAAGCCATAGAAGGAGCACGTATGAGTCATCCTATTATTGGACGTTTAGTGGCAGGTGTTGAATCACAAGTACAGAAAGCGTATGAGGCTTTTGAAGTACAGCCTGTTACCGATGTTCGTTTAACGGACAACTTGGAACCTTTCGGAAGCCAAGAAACGACACTTGAAGGCACAGAAAGTGCTGAAGGGGTAGGCACGTTTGAACGTCGCCATAACTCTTTGTTGCAGATTGGCCCCTCAAAGGTGCCAGGATGGTGGATTCATCGTACAGACTTGAATGAACAGTTGGATGTAAAGGTGTCTGTGCGCAATGTGTGGACAAGCGCGCGTAACATCGTTTTGCGTGCTGGTTCTCCGCACAACTATTTACGTATGGTAGAACACATCGTTGCCCTTCGTTTAGGTTTAGGTGTGGACAATGTGCGTCTTTCAATTGCAAGCGGTGATCCGCCCTTGTTTGATCGTTCTAGCTTGGATTTGGTTGAAGCGATTCAAAAGGCAAAGATTGTGCCAACTGGACGCCCAGCACGTTATGTAACGGTAAAAGAGCCTGTAACGATTGGTGGTACACGTGGCGATTTCTTGACCATTTTGCCAGCTGAAAAGGGTGATAAGCGTTTGCACTTGGACGTGGCAATTGACTGGAATACCGTCATTGGAAAGCAGCGCATTCAGGTAGACTTGACGCCTGAAACCTTTATTTATGGTGCTGGTGCCCGCACAAATGCGACACAGACACAGTATATCTTCTCAAAGACGATCGGCAAGCTCTTCGCAGACGTGCGTAACATGGGCTATACGAAGGATAACATTTTGATTCATGGCAAGAAGGGCTTCGTAACGAAACCTCGTCCTGCGTATGATTTGGAAAATGGCAATAGCTGCGAACCCGTGTGGCATCGTACGATGCTTGATCTTGTGGCAGCAATTGCATTGGTAGACCGCGGTCGATTCATTGGTACGGTGAAGTCTTATCGTGCAGGACACACACTGGATGTGCGTTTGATGACCTTGCTCTATATGTTGGATTTACTTGAAGTGGTAGAATAAGAAAGGACCTTTGATTATGGCAAAGAAAACTGTTCTTTGGTGGGGTCGTTTTGATCCGAATTATTCGCGTAACCGCGTGTATATTGCCCTTTTTAAGGAATTGGGTTGGGATGTTCAGTTCTTCCACGTGAAGTATTGCTGTGCACTTGGGGATTTGGAATATGTTTTCCGTGGTCCTAAAAAAGTGAAACCAGACCTCGTTTGGGTACCTGTGGCTCGTCAACGTGATGCGATGGCGGCTTGCCGTTGGGCTCATCGTCGTGGTATCAAGGTGGCTTTCGACCCGATGATTTCTGCGTGGGACAAAAAGGTCCTTGAACAGATGAAGTGGAAGGCTGAAGAAGGTCGCGCTAAGAAGTTGCTCAAGTGGGAAACGAAGCTCTTTAATGCTGTTGACTTGATGCTCTGCGACACCTCTTGTCATGCAGATTTCTTCCATAAGCATATGCAGGTGCCGCGTGAAAAGTTACGCGTGCTCTTTACGGGTACAGATGAAAAGGTCTTTAAGCCCGCTGCAGAAGGCGAAGATCCGCCACATGATCCTAAGGCTCCTTTACGTATTCTTTACCATGGGGCTTACTTGCCTTTACATGGCACAGAATATATCGTAGAAGCTGCTCGCGCAACGCAACACTTAAACATTCATTGGGATTTCTTAGGGTGGGGGGCTTATAAGGCGGCCACCGAAGAAAAGGCTAAGGGAATTAAGAATATTACCTTCCTTGAAAAGGTTCCCTATGTGGATGTGCCGAAGGTGATTCGCACAGCTGACATCGTTTTGGGCGTGTTTGGCACTACTGAAAAGGCTTCTCGCGTGATTGGTAACAAGGTCTACGAAGCAATGGCATGTTGCCGTCCTGTGATTAACGAATACTGCACTGGTTATCCGCCAGAAGCAAAGGATTGCGCTGCAATTACCTTTATTCCGCCAGGCGATGCTCAAGCGCTCGTAGATGCTGTGGTGCCGTGGATTGACAAGCGTGCAGAACTTGAATCACTTCGAGCAACTGCCCGCGAATTCTTCGAAAAGTGCCTCTCCATGGATGTGATTCGTCAGCAATTGGCTGACATCTTAAAGGAAATGGGGCTTTAATGCCCCATACACCTATGCGACAAGGTTTTTTTGATAAATTCATCTCGCGTTTAGATCGTATTGATGCACCAGTAGCATCAGCGCACATTGTTGCGCTTGCGCGTGAGAGAGGATTTCTAGAAACCTTATTCCAATCGATTAACGAAGGTATTCTCGTTTTGGGTGACGAGATGCGTTTGTTATATGCAAATCATGCCGCTGAGCGCATGGTTGGCTTTTCTGCAGAACGCGAACGTGGTAATACGATGAAGCGTTATTTGCGAGATTGGGAAATTGACACTTTGTTGTTAAATCAAGTCGCAGATTGGAATCGTATTGAGGCGCGTGAGGTTGAAATCTCTTATCCTGAACATCGAGTGATTTCTTACTATGCACGCCCCGTTGAATTTGAATCAAGAACGGAACTCCTGTTAATGTTGCGCGATGTTACGCGTGAACGTTTAGCAGAAGAAGATACCCTTGCCGATGAGCGTCTTGCCGCTGTGCAGACTCTTGTTGCAGGTGTAGCGCATGAGATTGGCAATCCCTTAAATGCATTAACCATCCATCTGCAATTACTTGAACGAGAATTACGAAAAATAGATGATGGTGCAATGCGAGAGAACTTGCAAGAGTTGACAGGGATTGCCTCTCAAGAAGTGACACGATTAGATCGTATTATTCGTCGTTTCTTAACAGCATTACGCCCAACAGAACCAAACTTAACGCGGGGTAATGTGCGAGATGTCATTACGACAACAGTCCGTTTATTAACGCCAGATTTTGAACGTCGCAATATTGAATTGTGCCTATCCTTGCCAGAACAGATTCCTGATGTCTATTTGGACGCTCAACAAATTGAGCAAGTCTTTTTCAATCTCTTGAAAAACGCGATGGATGCAATTCCTGATCGTGGTAAGATTGGCTTAACAGTAACTGTTGACGATACTGGCGTAAGTATTTCGGTATTGGACAATGGCAGTGGCATCCCGGAAAGTTTGTTGGGAAAGATCTTTGACCCTTACGTCACAACAAAGACAAAAGGAAGTGGACTTGGGCTAATGGTGGTGCGTCGTATTGTGCAGAGTCACGGCGGAACAATTCAATGCGCAAGTCATGAAGGTGAAGGCACGTGCTTTACTGTACGTTTGCCAAGAGCTGAACGCCAGATTCGAACCCTTGAAAGCGGAACGGCAGAAAGGAGTGCTAAGTGAGCACAATTCTAGTCGTTGATGATGATAAAGCAACCCGTGAAGGTGTTGCGCGCACATTACGAGGTGATTACATTGTGCATACTGCTGCAGATGCAGATGCGGCAATGGCTGTCTTAAATGTAAATTCCGTGGATCTCGTTTTGACGGATTTACGTATGCCTGGGCGTGATGGTCTTTCACTTTTACGCGATATTATTGCGGCATATCCAACAATTCCTGTAATTTTGTTGTCGGCCTATGGTTCGGTTGAAAGTGCTGTTGAGGCGATGAAAGATGGCGCCTATGACTTTTTAACGAAGCCTATTAATCTTGATCACCTTGAACTCGTGGTGCGGCGAGCACTTAAGCAAAAGCATCTTGAAAAGCAAAATGCGACCTTGCGTACCCAACTTGTTGGACAATCTGCGCTTAATCGTATGTTAGGCTCTTCAGAGGCGATGCAGATGGTCCGTGAACGTATTCGCCAAGCTGCACCTACGCCTGCTACGGTTTTGATTCAAGGACCAAGTGGTACGGGTAAAGAATTAGTGGCTCGTGCGATTCATTCGTTAAGTCCACGAGCAAATGCGCCTTTTGTGGCAGTTCATTGTGCTGCACTTTCACCATCACTCTTAGAAAGTGAACTTTTTGGTCATGTGAAAGGTGCCTTTACAGGAGCAGATGAAACGCGAAAGGGACGTTTTGAACTTGCAGATGGCGGAACGCTTTTCTTAGATGAAATTTCTGAAATAGATGCTGCCACACAGGTAAAATTACTTCGTGTGTTAGAAACGCGTACAGTAGAACCTGTTGGCTCTTCCGAACAAATCCCAATTAATATTCGTCTTGTGGCGGCTACCAATCGTAATTTGATGGAATGGGTTCGCCAAGGGAAGTTTCGTGAAGATTTATTCTTCCGGTTGAATGTTGTTGATGTGAATTTGCCGCCTTTGCGTGAACGCGGTGGTGATATCCCGCTCTTATGTGACGCATTTGTACGAGAATTTAACCCCTTACTGGGACGTTCTATTTTAGGTTTTGAGCCAGATGTTTTAGAGGTTTTCTCACATTATTCTTGGCCTGGTAATGTTCGTGAACTGCGTAATACCGTTGAGCGTATGATGGTGTTAGCCAAGGGTGATACGCTTACACTTGAAGATATTCCTGCAAATATCTTGGCCGAATCTAAAGGCGAAGTGGTAATTATTCAAGATGCTGAAAAAGGAGAAGAGGCTGATCGTATCCGTGTGGCATTGCAAGCTTGTAAAAACAAAACTGAAGTTGCGAAACGTCTTGGGATTCCTTTACGTACGCTTTATCGTCGTTTAAAAGAATATGGCATTCAAGGATAAATGTAATATGAATCTTTTTAAATCATTTATCTACTTTACCATTCTTACGTTCCTTTCAATTCTACCATTGACGATTCTCTATGGAGAAGAAGCTGCTTTTTGGGGCGAAGAAGAAGTTGGCAACTTTCTCTCAGACGATAACGTCTTAAAGCCAATAGCTTATGAAGCTACATCACCTGCAAAAAAATCATTTAAGGTTGATTTAACAGAGTTTTATGAGCCGCCTCAAGAAGTTCCAACTCATGGAGAAGGCATTTGCCTTAAATGTGATGGGAAAGGACGACTAGCGAGCCGCTTGAAAAAGCCGCAAGATACACGATTTGCTGTTGCGAAACGGAAAGCTGGCGTTGAAACATTGGCACAATCCCCTGATTTTTATGTGCCTTGTGATAAATGTCATGGACAAAAACGTCATAAACGTAAATTAACGTTAGAAGAACGTATTGCTTTATATATGACGATAAGGAGTGAATACGATACGTTTCATTTAATGAAACGCCATCTTCCAGTTGGCTCCGCGTATATTGATAAAGAGTACGCAGATTCGTTAACCCCAGAAGAGTTTGCTACGATTGCAGCACGTCGTCCTGCTCACTGCCGCAAGTGTTATGGATTTGGTTATACTCCTTGTAAACGTTGCGACAGTACGGGTGTGGTAACCGTGCGTGATACAAAAGCTTCTGAAGATGATCTTAAGGTTGTAACGAAAGAGCGCTGTAGTACTTGTGATGGAAGTGGCGGACGAATTTGTAAAACATGTGAATGCACAGGGTTACTTCGTGTTTGCTCGCGCTGTAATGGAAATGGTGTGATAACGAAACCCGCAAAGAAGAATCAACCCGCGTACATAGATCGTTGTCAAACTTGTAAAGGTGCGGGACGTCGTTAAGTTTTGTACTGCAACACATCTATATGTGAGTTGGATTGAAGGATTAAATGATTACGATTTTAGATTATGGTGCTGGGAACCTAACAAGTGTTCGTCTTGCGTTTGAACGTTTAGGGGAACAGCCTGATTTGATCACGGATGCTTCTCAATATAAAGGTGGACGCATCCTCTTTCCTGGTGTAGGTTCTGCCGCTTCGGGTATGGCGGGTGTTCAAGCGCGTGGATTTGATCAATTATTACGCGCTGCAGTCGCCAATGGAACACCTGTAATGGGAATTTGCCTTGGAATGCAGTTATTGCTTTCAACATCAGAAGAAGATGGCGGGACTCAAGGCTTGAATTTAATTGCGGGAGCATGTCGCGAATTTGATCGTTCGAAAGAACCTACTGCAAAGATTCCACATATGGGATGGAATACCTTGCATCATATGGAGCACCCACTATTTGCTGGCATTGAACAAGATGCAGCGTTCTACTTTGTTCATTCTTACTTTGTAACACCTGAAAATCCAAGTCATGTTTTAGGTGTTACCGACTATTGTGGTGAATCTTTTGCCGCAGTGATTGGTAAAGGAACGCTTTTTGCAACGCAATTCCATCCTGAACGAAGTGGCGAAGCAGGTGCAATGCTCTTGAAAAACTTCTTGAGTTGGGAGGGCGTATGCTCTTAAAACGATTAATTGTTTGCCTAGACGTTCGCAACGGCCGTGTAACAAAAGGTGTAAAGTTTAAGGGAAATGTTGACGTTGGCGATCCTGTTGATATGGCTGCGCAATACTGCAAAGATGGTGCAGACGAACTCGTATTTTACGATATCACTGCGAGCGCAGAGCATCGTTGTTGCGATTTAGATATGGTAGCGCGTGCAGCTCGCGCTTTGAGTGTCCCATTTACTGTTGGGGGCGGCATTCGCGGTGTGGAAGATATGCGTGCGGCATTATTAGCTGGTGCGGATAAAGTCTCTTTAAATTCCCTCGCTGTTGAATCTCCAGAGATTTTAACCGAAGGAGCAAAGGCTTTCGGTCGTCAGTGTGTTGTTCTTGGGATGGACGCTAAACGAGTCCCTATTTCGTCAACGATACCCTCTGGGTATGAAGTTGTGATTCGTGGTGGCCGTCAACCCACGGGACTTGATGCGCTTGCTTGGGCTCAAGAGGCTGTTGCACGAGGAGCAGGGGAAATCTGCTTAAATGCAATTGACACCGATGGCGTTCGCGAAGGATATGAATTGCCAATTACGCGAATGGTTAGCCAAGCAGTAAGTGTACCTGTCATTGCCTCAGGTGGTGCAGGAATGCCGCAGCATCTTGTGGACGTCTTAACGAGTGGTTGCGCTGATGCTGCTTTAGTTGCTTCAATGGTACATACAATGGGGTATACATGCGGTGGCATTAAGAATGCTTTGCGTGAAGCAGGTATTCCTATGAGGTAATCATGCGCAACGAAAACTTTGAACGTGCTGTTTCTCAGATTCTAAAACGTGACAAGCGTTATCCACGTGGCGCTTATGATATCATGCCAATTGCATTGGATTACACGGTTCGCCAAATTCAAGAACGCGAACGCGCTGGAAAATCTCTCGAAAATGGATCGTCTTCTCGCCATGTTACAGGACGTCAACTGGCAGAAGGCTTTCGCGATTATATCCTTGAAGAATTTGGACCGTTTTCAGAGGAAATCTTAAACGACTTGAATCTGCATGCAACGATTGATATTGGACATTTGGTTTTCAATCTTATTTCAGTTGGTTGTTTTGGAAAAACACCTGAAGATAGTCTTGAAGATTTTGAAGATGTTTACGACTTCAAAGATGCATTTTCAGAACCTTTTTCGGTACGTGCACCAGAATTCTATCAAGATAAAGAAATATGAAAACCGATTGGCGTGACGCATTAGCGGATTTTATTAATACTCCTGCGTTTGCTTCTTTACGTAAGTTTGTTAAAGAAGTCTATGCTAAGGAACAGATTCTGCCGCCTCAAGAGACAATTTACGCTGCACTTCAGCTTTGTTCACTTGCAAAAACACGCGTTGTTATCTTAGGACAAGACCCTTATCCAACGCCAGGACATGCACATGGCCTCGCTTTTTCAGTTCAGCATCCTATTGCGCCACCACCATCTCTTCGTAACATCTTAAAAGAGATTGAATCGGATGTTGGACCTTCGCAGATTCAAGGCGGAGATTTAACACCGTGGGCACAGCAGGGAGTTCTTTTGCTTAACACTATTTTAACAGTGCGTGCTGGTGCTCCACTCTCACATGCGGGGCAAGGGTGGGAAGATTTTACGGATGAAATAATTAAGACCATTGCTCAAAAGCGCGAAAATGTTGTTTTTATGTTGTGGGGGAGCAAAGCTAAAGCAAAAAGTAAGTTCATTGATGCAAAGCGGCATTGTATTCTCACTGCAGCTCATCCGTCACCACTTTCTGCATGGAATGGTTTTTTTGGTTGTAAGCACTTCTCTCAAGCAAATGCCTATTTAACGGCACATCATTACGATCCAATTATTTGGTAACTGTAAGTTGTTACTTGGTTTAGAATACTTTTGCTTAAATAGAGAAGCCGGCTTGAAAATCCAAGTCGGCTTCTTATTAAACATACGAAGTAAATACATTTATTCACTCAAATCATTAAGCAATGCTTGAGCTAACTGATCAGGGCAAGATGTGCCATTGCGACAAACAATACCTTTAAGCAAAGGAATGACTTCCTTAACTGGACGGCCGACAACCAAACGTGCTACACCTTGAGTATTACCTGGGCAACCTCCATGAATTGTACAAGAGGTGATAACACCATTCGTAATTTCATAACTTGCACCGCTTGCACAAGTTCCACGAAAAGAGACAGTCTTCATTGTGTATTTCTCCAAAATATCGCTATTGTAACATAGTTTTAAGCTTAATAATCTTTTACACAGGTTTTATTATAAATGCCATTCTTGATGGATGAATTGAGCTAAAGCTTCTTGCCAAGGTGGCAGTTTAGGTAGGCCTATAGATTTAAGCTTTTCCTTTGATAAAACAACATTTCGAGGACGTTTTGCCGGGCGTGGAATGTCTGTAATAGAACAAGGTTCTAATGAAATGTCGAAATATCCTGCTACTCTGAAAATTGTCTTTGCGAACTCATACCACGTAGTTGCACCTTCACATGAAATATGAAATGTACCTGTCAATTCTGGACGTTGTAAGATGGTTGTTAAGACTTTTGCCACATCTGTAGCAGGTGTAGGTGTACCATATAAATCATTAACAAGGGTAAGAGTGCGTAGTGGATGGGCAGCAGCTAAGGCAATCATTGAATGAACAAAACTCGGTCCACCAGAGCCATAAAGCCATCCAGTCCGAACAATAATATAATTTTGACAAATTTCTTTAATTGTTTTCTCTGCAGCCAGTTTACTCTTGCCATAAACGGTATTGGGATGCGTTGGATTATTTTCTTTAAGCTCTCCTTTTTGTTCACCCGAAAAGACAGCAGATGTTGAAATTGCAATTAATCTTGCGCCAAATGCCGCAGTGGCTCGAGCAAGATTCGCAGTAGCAGTTTCATTTATTAAAAAGGCTCGATTAGGATTTAATTCACACAAATCCAATGAAGTCATTTCTGCACAGTGCACAACGACTTCAGGTTGGATTGAACTAAAAAGATGTTCAAGTTTTTCCTGGTCTAGTAAGTCAACATCAAGAGATTCTGTTGTAAAACACTCGTGTATGTGTTGCCATTGTGTCAACAATGTCCGACCAAGTATCCCACGACTTCCTGTAATTAGGATTCGCATTTCTCATCCTTTAGTTGTGCATCACAATAGGCTTGATAGAGAGCTTTACCCATATAACGCGAGATATCACGTGGAGAAGCTTTGAGCAAATCAACCACAATAAGTCCGTCAATTGTTGTTCCAAAACTAGGGTCAATGTTGAACGCAACAATTTCACCTCCTAATTTGAGGTATTGACGAATGAGGATTGGAATCTCATGACGACCTTCTTCAATTTCACTAATAGCGTGATTAATATCGTCTTCACCCTCTCGGAAGTCGACATAATCGGCATGTTGCCATTCTGCTAAACGTAAGAATTTTGGAGGCAATCGTGCTGCTATCCAATTTGCAAGAGATTGATTATACGCAGTTCGCTTGAGATATTCAATTAGGAGAGCAGAAGAGGCTTCACTAAATTCATGTGAAATGCTTACAGGACCAAAGAGAATTGTATAGCGAGGATGCTGCGCAATAAACGTCAAAACGCCTCGCCAAAGAAGGAGTAGGGGCGCAAAGGTTTTTTGATAACTAGGACGCACAAATGAACGACCTAATTCGATTGCTGGACCTGGTAAATGGCCTAAAAAGCGTTCATCAAACTGAAAAAGTGTGCGTGTATAAAGTGCATTTAGACCTTTTTCTTCTACTAATACATCGGTCAATGCTAAACGATAACACCCCACAATTGCACGATCATGACGTTGCCAAAGAATAATCTGATAGTACGATTCGTCAAATTCATCAATGTCTAAGGTGTGACCAGTACCTTCACCTGCAGCACGAAATGTTAATTCACGGAGACGCCCAATTTCTGATAGTGTAATTGGGATATACTTCCCTTGGATAGCATACACAATATGATCATCTGTCGTGAAAAGGGTCGCGTCAAGTGGCAATGAAGCAATTTCTGCCTCAATACGTTCCGGCGGAATGGGTGCAATAACAGGCTCAATGACACGTTCTTCTGTATCAAGCGTGAGTCGTTTCATTTGGGTATTAAACCACGTTTCACGTTGACGACCTTCCAACAAAAAGGTACGAAAACGCAAATAACGAAGAGCGTCATTGTCGTCGGAAAAACGTTTAAAAAGATTCTGCGAGGAAAGAGGGGCGCCAACATACAGTGAAAGGGTTCGATTCTGGAGACGCAACATTTCACGTGCGAGTAGCAGAGTCCTCAATCTTGGATGAATTTTACCCATCAAATGGAAAAGCAGAGAAGCCGATCCTGGAATGTAAACGGGTAATATTTGGAGAGATTCAGTAGCTTTTCGTAAAAGTGTCATCACCGAAACATGCCAAACAGCATCTCGCACATGGAAGGCTTTCGGTTCAAAACTTGCAACTTCACCAGAAGGAAAAATAATTAACGCATGTCCATCACGAAGCCAATTCAATGCTTGACGAATCGCATGAATATTACGCGTGGCAGAGTCTGCAAGTCCGAAAGGATCTACGAAAAAGATATGTTCGCGTAATTCTGGAATACGTTTGAGGATAAAATTGCCTAGAATCTTTACGTCGGGACGTTGTTGACGAATGAGTTCAAGCAATGCTAACCCCTCTGTTCCACCAAAAGGGTGATTTGCAACAATTGCTAAAGCGCCTGTCGTCGGAATCTTTTGGCGATCTGTGTCCGACACGGCCACCTTAATCTTCATCGCTTCTAAGGTTTGTTTGGCAAAAGACTCGTCGTGCTGCGTAGCACTCACTTTTGAATAAATTTGCTGAAGTTGTGTTAACCCCAAGAGTTTCTCAGCCCAACGATGCGACACCTTCGCAAGCGCCCTTAACCATGGCCGACGAATTTGTTGCCATGGAAGGGTAAAAACTGCTTGCGAGGGGTCTTCGGATGGTTCCATACTTACGCTACGAAATCAGAACGATTGTATGGCACAACTTTTATTGGAAGAGCATGCCTTCCGGCGAACTCTCAGCCGCATTTTCAGAAGCTACCCACCACTGTGGGCGCTTCGTATCAATGCGTTCGATCTGCTTTGAGGTCATTTGAATACCCTTGGAAGATGCGGCGGTAACACGTACCTTCTGCGGATCAAAAGCCAACTGAGAATAACGCTGATACTTCAGGAATTTAAACTTCACATAAATCGTTTCAGGAGTACCACGATAGAGCAAGAGAATTGTTGCTCCCTCTGGTACGAGGCTATAATCCTTATTTAAGATCATACCGCCCCATGTGAAACGCTTGATGTATGTAAAGCCATAAAGCGGTTCATAATAGACGCAAGTAAAGATTTCGTCGCGATTGTAAATGCCAGCGGTGAAGTAATTAACGGGGGCACGCTGTTTGAGTGCGCCGAGCCATTCCTTATCTGGTTCGTATTCGGCATCAGCAAGCAATTTGTCTGGTGGCGGCGTAAAACGATAACGCCCATTACTCCACACCATATAAATCTTGTCGAGACTTGAACAAGGGAAGAGAGGTGTGCCACCCTTGATGTCGTGACCGATATAACGATCTTCAGAGAGGCGAAGTGTCAATTCTGTCGAGGTTAAGGCACGCTCGTCAATTTCCTGGAATCCGTCAGCTACTTCTGTTAAACGTGGATAAACCTTAGCGTATTCCTTCAAGAGGCCTTTAAGGAACTTCACTGCATAACGTGCGAGATGGCCAAGATCGTCAGTAATTTGAGCATGTTCTTGACGAAGCGCTTCCATTTCATCATTATGACGATTGATATCGTAAAGTGAGATACGACGAATCGGAATCTTTAAGAGCATTTCGATTTCATCGTCAGTAATTTCGTGACCAATCTGTTCCATGAAGGGGGCAAAGCCAAGGCGAATCTCCATTGCCACACCTTCCGCAGTTTTGACTGTTTCAATGCGCTTATAAATACGATTCTCAATGAAAATCGCTTCCAAAGTTTTGCGCATCATCAACTGATCAATTTCGCTTAAGCGAACGCGGAACTCTGCAGCAAAAATATCCTGTAAACGTTGTGCATGGTCAGCCAACATTTCTGCAACAGAGAGTTCAACCGGACGATTGTCACGCAATACTACGATACGACTAGAAATCTTACGTTCACATTCTGTGAAGGCATAGAGGGCTTTGCGAACCTTCTCTAAATCAGAGCCAGGTGTCAAAGAAAGTTCGATTTCAACCTTTTCCGCAGTGAAGTTATCAATATGACGAATGGGCAACTTCTTGGTCTTAATCGCCTTTTCAATCGATTCTGCCAAGCGGTCGGTCGTGATGCCGTAAGGTACAGAGGTGATAAAGAGTTTATTCTTTTCTTTATCACGTTGTTCAATCTTTGCACGGACGCGGACGCTACCATTGCCATTATTGTATTCCGAAGCGTCCATCACACCGCCAGTTATGAAGTCAGGCAAGAGTGTAGGACAGGGCTTCTTTTGAAGAATAGCAATTTCAGCTTCCAAGAGTTCTGGGAAGTTATGTGGCAAAATGGCAGTTGATAAGCCTACTGCAATGCCGTCTACACCTAACATCAAACTCAGTGGAATCTTAGCAGGAAGGAGAATCGGCTCTTTGTTACGACCATCATAACTTGGAACGTAATCTGTGATTTTCGGAGAGAAAAGCTGTTCGCGCGCAAGCTTTGTTAGACGACATTCAATGTAACGTGCAGCAGCAGCTTCGTCTCCAGTAAAGATATTGCCGAAGTTACCTTGCCCTTGGATTAAATAGCGTTTGTTAGCGAGTGTAACGATAGCATCTTTAATTGCAGCATCACCATGCGGATGGTAATGCATCGTGTTACCTACGACACCCGCCACTTTGGAGAAACGCCCATCGTCCTTTTCCCACATGGCATGGAGAATTCGACGCTGAACGGGCTTCAATCCGTCTTCTACGGTCGGAAGTGCGCGGTCACAGATAGAGTAGGAGGCGAACTGTAAGAAGTTCGCTTCCATCAAACGTCCAAAGGGGCCTCGGTCATGCACTTCAGGCACGGAGATCTTCTGTGGTGCAATTACGGCTACAGGTGGAGGTGTGTCACCTTCAAAAGAGGACTCTTCGGCTTCTTCTGTAGTTTCTGCAGAGGTGTCAAGAATTTCAGAGAGAAATTCATCTTGCAGGCTATCGTTATCGTCTTGGCTATTTTTCGACATGGGCGGTTAGAATAACGGCAGGGAAAATTACTTTACGGGTGCGGCATCTTGCTGCATGACTTGTTCGAAGTAGACTTCGGTAACACGGCCAGGAAGCGGGGTCTTATTGCGCATAGCTTCCTTCAATTCTGCAGCAGAGTCAGCATCATACCACCAATAGACAGGAATGGAGGATTCGTCACCAAAGCGACCCAACACCGTCGAAGGCGTACCAAACTTGTTCCAATAGAGCAAACGCGTAGAGTCGGTGTTCCATGTGAGTGCGTAGGGTACGGCATCGGTCAAAATCTTGTCAATCTGACGCATGATTTCATTGCGCTTAGCAGAGGAGAATTCAGACTTCTGCTGTTCAATCAAAGCATCGATTTCAGGAGTGTGGAAACCAGTCAAATTGATGCCATTAGGCGTTTCTGCGAAAGTGCTGCTCCACATTGGTTCAGGGTCACGGAAAAGGGAACCAGAGAAGGCACTGGTTGTGACATCAAAGTTATACTTACCTGTTTCGCGCATCCAGGTGGCGAAGTCCTTTTGAGAGATTTCAAGGCCAATTCCTACGCGATCCAAGGCTTCCTTGAAGAGTGCGAGGTAAACACTATCACTTGCAGAACGGCTCAAAATGCGAATTACAAAAGGCTGGCCATCGCGTTCCATCTTACCAGTCTGCGGATTGATAGCAAAACCAGCTTCATTTAAAAGAGCCACAGCTGCATCGGGATTAAACTCAAAGAGGGTGTTGGTGCAGGGATTGCTCGAGTTGTAGAGGTCACGGCAGTAGGAGTCCTGCATAAAGTAGGCATTGTACATAAGGGTACGCACCATACGGCGACGATCAAAGAGCATTGCCACAGCCTTACGGACGCGCACATCATCGTAGGGTTTACGACGAGTATTCATCGCAAGGCCCTGGAAGCCAACGGGCTGAAGATTGTGCACATTCTGCTTCAGAACCCAATTCTTTTCAAAGCGTTCGCCAACACTTTCCGTATTCCACACACGTGCAGAATAGACGGGATAGGTGTCAACCTCACCCTTCTTAAAGGCTTCGTACGCATTGTTCTGGTCCATGAAGAAGCGAATGCGAATCTTTTCAAAGTTGTAGACGCCCTTGCCAGAAGGCGTGTCAAAGCACCACCAATCTGCGCGACGCGTAAGGGTCATGCTAAGACCTTCCTTGTGTTCAGTCACCATATAAGGACCGCCCACGATGGGAAGATCAAAGTTGATTTCATTGAAGTAAAGTTCTTCATCGCGACCTTCTTCGCGGCACTTCGCCTTTGCCGCGTCCAAGAGCTTCTTAGGCATAATGTAAAGGGAGAGACCTGCGCTATTAAGGTTACGCCAATGCACTTCCTTACAAGGGAAACGCAAGGTATTGCTGTCAATGATTTCCGGAGATTCCAAAGCGGAGAACATCACCTTAAAGGGACCCGAGAGGCTCTTAGGAGCGGTCACGGCGTCAAAAGTTGCTTTCACGTCCTCTGCAGTAATGGGAGAGCCATCGCTCCAACGCGCACGCGTATCAATATGGAAAGTATAGCTAAGCTTGTCAGGGCTAATTTCCCACCAGTCTGCCAAACCTGGAGCAACGTCACCCGTAATGGGGTCGGTACCCAAAAGCGAAGGATAAAGCATGCCGAACACCATCATTGTGAAGGTGTTGTTATCTAAATAACCGTTAAAGCTCTTCGGCGGGTTGTTACCTGCATAGTTTAAGGTGCCACCCACTTGTGCATAGGGTGAAGCATAAGGGGAGGGTTCTTCCTTCCAATCAGGCTTTGGGAAACGTTCTGCGACTGCGGGTGCAGTTTCAGGCATGGGTGCAGGTGCCACCGTAGCCGTCTGCTCAGCAGCCGTCGCAGAGGCGACCGCACTCATAAAAAGGGATGAAAACAGTACAAAACTTAACTTCATGTTAGGACTCTTTCCGTTTATTTCTAAAGAAATCAACAAATTGTTCTCGGCACAGGTCTTCTAAAATACCTGATACCAAGATGGGGTGATGGTTCACTTTCTTGCTCGATAGTATACCAAATTCATGCTCGCCGCCGCGATCTTTATCACTTAAACCCCAAACAATCATTTCAGGACGCGCCCAAATCAATGCGCCAGCGCACATGGGGCAGGGTTCTTTTGTAACGTAAACAATCGCGTTTTTTAATCGCCAATCGCCCACTTTTGCCGTGGCAGAGGTGATTGCAATCATTTCTGCGTGCGCGGTGGGATCATTCAGCATTTCAGTCTGATTATGGGCTTTTGCGAGGATTTTTGCACTCCACGGATCTGACAGTTCTGGACGTTTAGCAAGACTTGGGTCAAAAAAGACCTCTGGAACTTGCACAATCACGCACCCGCATGGCACTTCACCAGCCATGCTTGAAGCATCGGCTTCGCGCAAGGCGATCCGCATAAAGTGTTCGTGAAAGCGTTGTTCAACTTCAGTCATGTGAGGAGTTTAAATTATTCTTGCGAATGGTTGCCGCCGAAACGGTACAAAGTAATCGTGCAAACGCAAAGGAGGCTTTTGCCATTGCTGTAGTGGTAAGATTCTGGGCACATGCAAGACCTCGCTCAATTTGCCGTTCACGAAGGGTTGAGGAGAGCGTCAAGGCCGTAAATGCTTGCATCCACTCGCGCACATCTGTCGGATGTACGCGTAATACAGCCTGCCCGTACAATTCCTTATTCGTGGCATTTGCAGTACAGATAACTGGCGTTCCCGTCGCTAACGCACGCAAAATCGAGTAGGGGAAGGTCAATGCTTGTGAGGGTTCAAAAAGCATTGCCGCACCACTATAAAGCACCGATTCTTCCACAGGCGTCAAGGACTTTACGTCAATGAAGCGAACCATACCTTCCAAATGGCAATCACGAATTTCATCACGAAGCAAATCGTGCAATTCCGCATCGCCGAGCACCACGCAAGTGATTGACGACACTTCTTCGCTTGTTCCCATCGCCTTTAAGACTGGTGTCAGGAATTGCGCGGTACTAACTGAACCCGTTGTAAGCACGTAACGCTGCGGAATCAAGTGCTTTCGGCGCACAGTTAAAATCTCTTCTGCCGAGTGTTGACGAAACACAGGATGTACGCCATTGGCAATCATAAAGGTCTTGTGACGTGCGGACAATCCAATTAACTGAATCAGTCGCGTCGAAATTGCTTTCGTTGGGCAAATAATCGCATCGGCACGCATCAAGTTCTGGGAGGAGCGGCGTTGATGGAGATAACGACGCCAAAACGGCCCTTTACCAATTGCCAAAAGCGTGCTAAGGTCTGCCACACCATAAACCGACTTGCATACGTGACGTTTCGTCTTAGGCGGTGAAAGCGTTGTGTCAGCAGACCACCAAATGTCAGGCTTTACTTGCTCAACTAACTTACGCAGTTCTATGGCACCTGCGCGACGCCTCGGATGCTTTTGAGAGGCTTCCACGTAACGCACTGAAGGATGTTCAATACGTCCCCACGTTAAGTGCGTGGAAGTCCCTAAAAAGATCGTGACCTTATCCCCTTCATCAAGCGCTGGCAAAAAAGCATCAACCATATCTGCCATATAAGAGGAGGCAGATATGGAAAGACGCTTAAATGTCCTCAAATCAAAGAGGATATGCACGGTAGGAATTACTGATTAACCACGGAGAAGGTTTCACGAGCAATCATGAGTTCTTCATTCGTGGGAATCACATAAACAGGGATGGAGGAGTCGTCGCCAGAGATAATCTTCTCAATGCCACGGACCTGATCATTCACTTCAGCATTCAAGGTAACGCCCAAGCCGCTAATTGCCTTCAAGAGAGCTGCGCGTGTTTCCTTGCTGTTTTCGCCGATACCACCCGTCAAAACGATAGCATCCACGCGACCCAAAAGTGCCGTGTAACCACCGACATACATTGCGTAGCTGTGCACCAAACGTGCCACTGCACCCTGAGCTTCTTCATTGCCTGCATCGCAAGCAGCCCAAAGGTCACGCATATCGCTAGAACCCGTACCACCGAGGGCCAAAACGCCACCCTTCTTATTCATCAAAGTATCGATATCATCTGCAGAATAGCCGTTCTTCAAGAGATAAAGCACCACTGCAGGATCAATGTCGCCCGAGCGCGTACCCATCATCACACCAGCCAAAGGCGTCATGCCCATGGAGGTATCAAAGCACTTGCCGCCCTTAACAGCCGTAATCGAAGAACCATTACCCAAGTGGCACGTGATGATATTCATCTCATCCAAAGGCTTGCCCAAAACTTCTGCCATGCGCAAAGTCACAAACTTGTGGCTCGTACCATGGAAGCCATACTTGCGCACGCCAAGCGTCTTGTACACTTCCTTAGGAAGCGCATAGAGATAGCTTTCTTCCGGCATCGTCTGATGGAAAGCCGTGTCAAACACACCCACGTGCGGCACATCGGCGAGCACCTTCTGGCAGCCGTTCACGCCTTGCAAGCAAGCCGGATTGTGCAAAGGTGCCAAGGGGCTCAACTTTTCAAACACTTCCAATACTTTCGGCGTCAACAACACGGAGCCCGAATATTCTTCGCCGCCGTGCACCATGCGGTGACCCACAGCATCAATATCAGAGAAGCTCTTCAAGCAGCCGCCCTTAGCAGGATCCGTCAAAGCGTCGCAAGCAATCTTCACTGCTGCTGCATGATCAGGTGCATCACACGGCACGCCCTTTTCAGTATAATCACCAGCAGAGAATGTCAACAAAGGATTTTCAATGCCAATGCGCTCCACCAAGCCTTTCGCGAGCATTTTTTCAGCTTCCATATCAAAAAGCATAAACTTCAACGAAGAGCTACCTGCGTTCACCACGAGAATATTGCGAATGCCCATCTAAAAATCTCCTTAAATAAAGTGGAAAGATGTCTTAGTATACCATGAAAACCACCCTTGTGGCAAGGAGAAACTATCCTATTAATAAATATGCAAATTCAAAAAGGCTTGTTTTACGCGTCAAAACAACTGCTTTTCAAAATCAAAAGAGGTTGTTTTGAGATTCAAAAGAGGTTGTTTTCAAAAAGCCTTTCAAAATCTACTTTTCATTATTACAGCGAAAAGGTAGGGGAGAGAGGCTCCTTTTAACAAAAAGCGTAAAAATAACTAAAAATGCTTGCGTTAAGTGAACCGAATTTGATATTATTCTGCGCATTACGTCTCTGGGATGCGTGTCCGAGGGCGTAAGAAGCGAAGAAATGTCCGTCCGCGTGTACGGCTTTCCGAGTGGATTAAACGATAACTACACGTTTTAGAAAGAGACGCATCATGGCGCATCTTATCCCGTTGAAGGACCTCATCGAAGCAGGTCTTCATTTCGGCCACCAGACCAAGCGTTGGAACCCGAAGATGAAATCTTACATCTTCGACAAGCGCGAAGGTATCCACATCATCGACCTCACTCAGACCGTTGAGTTGCTTGACGAAGCAACCGAATTCTTGCGCGGCGTTGTCGCTAACGGTCAGAAGGTCCTCTTCGTGGCCACCAAGAAGCAGGCTCAGGAAGTTGTTAAGGAAGCAGCTCAGGCTTGCAATCAGTACTACATGACCGAACGTTGGCTCGGTGGTACGCTCACCAACAACCAGACCATCCGTCGTAGCATCAAGCGCATGTTCCAGATTCAGAACATCGCTCGCAACAACAATGGCGTGCTCTCCGAACACAAGCAGGAAGCTTCCGCTCTCGCTCGTGAACTCGAAAAGCTCGAAACCAACCTCACCGGTATCGCTGACATGGATCGCATGCCCGGCGCTCTCTTCGTGGTGGACGTCTGCCGTGAAGCTAACGCTGTGAAGGAAGCAAAGCGCCTCGGCATCCCCGTGGTCGCAATCGTTGACTCCAACGCTGATCCCGATCCTATCGACTACGTGATCCCTGGTAACGACGACTCCGTGCGCGGTATCCAGCTCATCGTCTCCAAGCTCGCAGAAGTGCTCAAGGACGCTGATGGCGAAGCTGCTAAGGCTGCAGCTGAAGCTCGTGCTGCTGCTGAAGCTGAACGCGCACAGCAGAAGGCTGACAAGCCCGCTCGTGCTCCTCGCAAGGGTACTTCTCGTAAGGGCACTCCTCGCAAGGCCGCTGCCGCCGCTCAGGAAACCGTCGCTGCTGCTAAGGCTGAAGCCGAAGCTGAAACCGCAGCTACCGCTCCTGCCGCTGAATAAGCCCCTAAGTATCATAGGAGTTTGAACAATGGCAAACATCACCATTCAGATGATCAACGACCTCCGTGCTGCTACTAACGTCGGCATGATGGACTGCAAGCGTGCGCTTCAGGACACCGATGGCAACATGGAAGAAGCGATCAAGATCCTTCGCGAAAAGGGCCTCGCTCTCCAGGTGAAGCGCGCTGACCGCGAATCCAAGCAGGGTATCATCGCTGCCGCCGCTGGCGCAAACGGCGCATACGGCATCGTTGAATTGAACTGCGAAACCGACTTCGTCGCTAAGACCGACAAGTTCTTGGACTTCGCTAAGGAACTCGCAGCTGCTTGCGCTGCTGGTGACGAAAACCTCGCTGAAACGCACGCTACGCGTTTGACCGAAGTCGTCGCTGCAACCGGTGAAAACGTCAAGATTCGCCGTGGCAAGTACTTTGACCTCACCGGCACCGGCGCTGTGGAAGCTTATATCCACATGGGCGGTAAGATCGGCGTGTTGGTTGAAGTGGGCTGCACCAAGGAAGAAACCGTTAAGACGGAAGCATTCCAGCAGTTGATCCACGACATCTGCCTCCAGGCTGCTGCAGCTGGCGCTCGTTACCTCAACGAAACCGAAGTGCCCGCAGAAGAAATTGAGAGCGAAAAGGAAGTTTATCGCGCTCAGGTCGAAGGCAAGCCTGCTAACATCATCGAAGGTATCCTCAAGGGTAAGCTCAAGAAGCACTTCGCAGAAGTCTGCTTGGTCGATCAGCCCTTCGTTAAGGAACCCAAGATGTCCGTGACCGACGTCATCCGCGAAACCGAAAAGGCTACCGGCGACACGATCACTGTGAAGCGCTTCGTGCGTTATCAGCTCGGCATGGCTTAATTGGCCTCATGTCTGTTTTTAAACGTTATTGAAAAAGGAATACGACCATGGGACAGCAGCTCCGTAAGCGCGTGAAGCGCGCACGTCGTGAAGCCTACAAGAAGCGTGTTCAGGCACGTTTGCGTGCAGGCATGAAGACCGCTAAGTAAGTCTTCGCCTAACGGCAATAAAACGCGTCTCCTTCGGGAGGCGCGTTTTTCTTTTCTTTTCGTATTTCATTCCTTTGTTATTCATTTTCAGTTCCTTTCAGTTTAGTTCGCTTTATGCGTTTTCTCTTTACGCTCATCTCCTTTTTTCTCAAATCGTCTCTTTTCATCAAGGCGGTTTCTTTTATGCGCGATTGTCGTTTTAAGACACGATTGAGCACTCTTCCCCTTTAGGGGACTTGTTAACTTTCACTTGCTTAAAAAGGGTCAGTTTTGATATACTTTAATCTATTCACGTGCGATTGTAGCTCAATTGGATAGAGCGTTGGCCTCCGAAGCCGAAGGTTACGAGTTCGAACCTCGTCTTTCGCACCATTTTTCGCTTTTTAGGGAGTGGTTATGGCAACAGATCTTAAGGCTGCGTATAAAACTGTAATGGACGATCATTTTACGCCCAAAATGGAGATTTCCTTCGTTGATGGCGATAAGCGTCAGACATTGGTATACGAAAAGGTTGCTTGGACGATTGATGGTGTACGTAAGGGTTTGCGTTATGGCGAAAACCCAGGTCAAGAAGCCGCAATGTATCGTTTATTGAATGGCAACTTGGTTTTAGGTGATGTAACGACGATTCAGCCCGGTCGTGCACTTGTTTCTGACGCAGAACTCTTACAGTTTGGCAAGCACCCTGGCAAGATTAATATTACCGACGCTGATAACGCACTTAACATTTTGCGTTTCTTGTCGGCTACGCCGTGTGCTGTGATTGTCAAGCACAATAACCCCTGTGGTGTGGCAAAGGGTAGCACGATTGCTGAAGCATATGATCGCGCAAATAAGGCTGATATGTTGGCCGCATTTGGTGGTTGTATCGCATTGAACCGCACTTGCGATCGCGAAACTGCAGAATTGATTACGCAGAATTATGCAGAAGTTGTGGTGGCTCCTGACTTCACTGAAGAAGCGATGGCGCTCTTTCAGACGAAGAAAAATCTTCGCGTGATGAAGATTGGCGCAATGGAACACCTTGAAACGTATGCAACCGAACGCTTCCTTGACCTCAAGAGCATGATGGATGGTGGCGTGATTGCACAGTTGAGCTATTTGCCTGAAGCACGTACTCCAGAAGGTTTGATTGTTCCTGAAGTGACCTCCAAGGATGGCGTGGTGCACCGCATTAATCGTATGCCGACAGCCCAGGAAATGGATGACTTGATTTTCGGCTGGTTGGTTGAAAGCGGCGTGACGTCAAACTCTGTGCTTTTCGTGAAGGACGGTGTAACGGTTGGTATTGGTACGGGTGAACAGGATCGCGTAGGCGTGGCTGAAATCGCTCGTGACAAGGCTTATCGTAAGACTGCAGACCGTTTTGCACGTGAAAACTATGGCACGCCTTACAATGAATTGACTGATGCTGCTAAGATTGCAGCTTGTGATGCCTTTGCTAAGGAAACCAAGGGTGGCATGATTGGCGCTTGTATGGTTTCTGACGCATTCTTCCCGTTCCGTGATGGCGCAATGGTGGGTATTAACGAAGGTATCTCTTCGATTATTCAGCCTGGCGGCGCAATTCGTGACTGGGACGTCATTGACTGCTGTAACGAGCACAATGTGGCGATGGTCTTCACGGGTCAGCGTAGCTTCCGTCACTAATCGTTAAAGAGGAGTGTAGGGATGCGTTGGTTAACGTATTTGGCAGTAATCGTAGTGGTCACCCTTTTCACAGGGTGTGCCTCTACTTTAGGGTGGTATGCTGATGAAACTGCGCTTACCACTCAGCAACCTGTCGATGGGATGCGTTCGCTCGATATCCCAGTACGCTTCTTTAATGAAGAATTAGACGAAAGTTATCAGTATAACGGCCTTGGTGTCATTAATGACCAAGAGACCTTTACTAAGATGTGGCGCATGTATACACAGGAAGCCACCGCATTGCCACCCTCGATTGACTTTCGTGATTATGCTTTGATCTTCGTTTACGATCCTAAGTACTACAACCATGTTTCCATCATTGGGTTGAATGTTTGGAAGGGGATCGCAAACCCGATTATCAGTTCTACCAATTGGAAGTTAAGCATTGAAGGCAATCAGCAATTGCGTAAGATTCGCGAACGCGAAGGTGCGAAATTGCCTGAGCCTAAGGTGAATGTTGCATTCTTGCAAGTACCGCGCCATAAGGAAGGCCAACGTGGCGTTACGGCGCTTTTGGTAAGTGGCAATATTGAAAACGAAGAAGACAGTCTTGTCATTCCAATTCCTGATGCACCATAAGTGGAGTAGGGGACCTTATGCCACATCGTCAACTTTCCTTTAAAGAAGCTTGTGCGCGAACGCGTATTCCAGAGCAGGTACTTCGTGATGCTGTTAAATACAGTGAAGTGCCATTTCGTAAGCAAGGTGCAGAAGTTGTCTTTAAGGCCTCGGAGTTGGATGCATGGGCATCAGCCCGTATTTTGGCTTTAAGCCCAAAAGTGCTTCAACCTGAGCATACGGCGTCCACGCGCATGGATGTGAAGAATCTGCGTGATGACATTCTTTTGCCGCGTTTGATTAAGCCTGAATTCATCAATCTTGATTTCACCGCTAAGACGCGTAAAAGCGTGATTCGTGATTTGGTTGATGCCGCAGAAGCACTTGGTTTGCTCTACGATCCTGCCGACATGTTGGCCCAATTGGAAGCGCGTGAAGAGGTTTCTTCTACAGCGTTACCAGGTGGTATTGCATTGCCGCACCCGCATCATCCCGATCCGTATTTGATTTCTGAGCCATTTATTTTAATTGCGCGAGCTCGAAAAGCTGTGTGGTATGGCGCTGAGGATGATTCACCAACAGACCTTTTCTGTTTGGTTTGTTGTAATGAAAACTTCTCGCATTTGCACGTTTTAGCACGCTTGTGCATGATGATTCGAGATACGGATATTCTTGAATCCTTGCGTAACGCTACGAATGTTGACGAAGCAATTGAAGCACTTTTCGCTTCGGAATGCACCGTTTTGTCGCGCCTTCGATAAGATTTAAGGTATTTCTAACTGCATTTCATCGCTTCGATAAAGAGCTGCAGAGTAGGGGAGCACCCCTAACCCATGTAAAATTTCCAACGAAAAACTATGGCAACCGTTCTCCTTAAAACGCATGGCAAATTAAGCGCTCCGCTCAAAAAAGCGCGGTTACAATGCGCTGCAAACTACTGTGCAGCCGCTGCAGAACGTTGGAGCGCGCCAGAGGCGCCGTGGTTGGAGGTAACCGTTCACTTAGTGCACGATGCAATTAGTGCGGAAGTAAATGATGCGATTCTGGGCCATGAAGGTCCCACAGATGTTATTACACAACGTTACGAAACCTTCCCAGGAGAGGCGCCCGGCTTAATTGGCGAGATCTACGTCAATCTTGATGAAGCGCAGCGTATCTCTGAGAAGTTGGGAACAACAACCTTTGAGGAAGAAGTTGTGCTTTACATCGCACATGGTTGCGATCATTTAACGGATGCAGACGATGCCACACCAGAAGAACGTCGCGCAATGCGTCGCCGCGATTTACGCTGGATGCATGCAGCACTCCGTAAAGCAGATAACTTAAAATAATTCCTTCTTTAAGGAATAGAACGTCTCTCAACGAGTAGGCGAGTCTTTTTCACCCTCAATATCTTTTATGAAAATAGCCCAATATTGATTTATAAGGTAATTATAACATTGTCGCATAATGCAAGTTATGATTTAAACATGATCGAAAAAGGCTGTTATTAAAGGCTTTAATGGGATTGGATTAAGTTGGTCGTTATTTATTATTTCATTAATATTGGTTTGGGATTTATTTCATTACATTATTTAAATTCGGTTTTATTTGGTTTGTTTTGTGTAAACATTCGAACCTTTTTAATCACCGTCCAGGTGTTTCTTTCGTTATTTTTGAGTTTTTACTCCATTAGATTTAATTTGAACATCAAAAACTTTATTTTGATCTATAAACTTATTCAATGAGCATTTAGTAAAGACAGTCATTCTTTTTAGGCGTGAATCTTTATTTGTAAGGGATACGTCTAATTGTCTTATCAAATTTACGTCCGAAATTATCTTTGCTTGTACGATAGGTATTTTGGGTGGCATTCTAATCGAAATTTAAATGCTTCAATTTTAAGTGTTTTAATCGTGTCGTTTGGGATGTCTTTTGTGTCTATTTTGAATAAGGCTTGAATTGAAGATCAAAAAGGGTTGTATTGAGATTGAAAAAGGCTTGTTTTGACATTCAATTCAAGCCTTTTTCAAAACGCGCTATTTTAGCTATTCTCTTTTGAAGTGTTTTCGATGCGCTATTTTAACTTAACTTATTTACAATCAATAGGTTATTTAAATCTAATAATTCAACAACCTTTTATTTCGGATTTCGTGAACAAAAATGTCCATTTATTGGTAATTTTGGAGTGATTTTGATGTGCTTTTTTGTTATACTATGCGCGATTCGGGCCTGTGGTGAAACTGGCAGACACGCAGGATTTAGGTTCCTGTATCGCAAGATGTGAGGGTTCAAGTCCCTCCGGGCCCATTAATAATCTCCCCTTTTACATTGAAATTACCATGACACGCACTGGAATTGGCTTTGATACGCATCGTCTTGTGGAAGAGCGTAAGCTCATTTTAGGCGGAATTGACATCCCCTACTCCTTTGGGTTGCTTGGTCACTCGGATGCGGACGTGTTAACGCATGCCATTATGGATGCGCTTTTGGGGGCGATTGCCGATGGTGATATTGGCCAACATTTTCCTGACACAGATCCTCGGTGGAAGGGCGCAGATAGCGTTCGTTTACTTGAAGCTGTTACAGCGCGTTTGCGTCAAAAGGGTTGGCAAATTGGTAATATTGATGCGACCGTTTTGGCAGAACGCCCTAAATTGATGCCGCACATCCCTGCCATGCGCGAAAAACTTGCCGCCGCAATGCAGATTTCTGTAGATGCGGTTTCGGTCAAAGCCACAACTGTGGAAGGTCTTGGCGCGATTGGTCGTCGCGAAGGCATTTCTGCGATGGCGGTCGCCACCGTCTATCCCCTATCCTAACGTTTCATTAGCAAAACGCGTTACGTTAATACCATTAAGTGTTTGAAAATGAAGAAAGAGATTGCTTCATTTCAAACACGTTTCTCTACTTTAAATTATGGTATAATATTCGCGTTTTTTTACATTTCATTTCTTTAACAGTTTGAGGTTTTCAAATGGCAATTCAGATTACGAAAGAAGAAGTTTTTGAATTTCACAATGGCGGTAAGGTGCGCGTGGCACTTTCGAAGCCTTTAGCAACTCAAAAGGACCTTTGCCTTGCTTATACGCCTGGTGTGGCTCAGGCTGTGAAAGAAATCGCTGCAAAGCCCGAAACTGTTTACAATTTGACGAGCAAGCATAATCTTGTGGCTGTTGTTTCTGATGGTACCGCAATCCTCGGCTTGGGTGACCTCGGGGCTGCCGCCTCCATCCCTGTGATGGAAGGTAAAGCCGCACTCTTCAAGACCTTTGCAAACGTTGACGCATGGCCCGTGCCCTTGGGTTGTTGCCGTATTGATGGTAAGGATACGGGTAAGACCGATCCGAAGCGCATCATTGAAGTTGTTCGCGCTTTGGCCCCGATGTATGGCGGCATCAACTTGGAAGATATCGCAGCTCCGGCTTGCTTTGAAATCGAAGACACGCTTGATGCAGAACTCGACATTCCTGTATTCCATGATGACCAGTGGGGTACTGCTGTGATTACAGTGGCAGGCGTCATCAACTACGCATACATTAGCAAGCGCGATTTGAGCGAACTTAATGTGGTTGTCAATGGCGCAGGTGCTGCAGGCATTCGCATCGCAGATATGTGCAAGGCTGCAGGCGTTCAGAACTTGACGATGTGTGACTCTAAGGGTATCATTCACTCCGAACGTGAAGACCTTACCAGCCACAAGCGTCGTCACGCAGTCACAACCGACAAGCGTACGCTCAAGGACGCAATTGCTGACGCACATGTCTTCATCGGCGTTTCTGCAGCAAACGTGCTCTCTGGCGATGATGTCAAGACAATGGCAGATTTCCCGGCCATTTTCGCAATGGCTAACCCCGACCCTGAAATCGAGCCCGCAGTTGTCGCAGAAGCGATGGGTGATAAGCCTTACGTAATGGCTACGGGTCGCTCTGACTATCCGAATCAGATCAATAATGTGCTCGGCTTCCCCTTCCTTTTCCGTGGTGCATTGGACGTGAAGGCACGTACCATCAATACCGAAATGAAGGTCGCGGCTTCTACGGCATTGGCAATGTTGGCACGCGAACCCGTTCCTGCAGACATCCAGGCCCTCTACCCCAACGAAAAGCTTGAATTCGGCACGCAATACATCATTCCGAAGGCTTTTGACCGCCGCTTGTACAGCGTGGTTTCCTACGCTGTCGCAGAAGCTGCAGTGAAGTCTGGTGCTGCTCCTGCAGATACCGACCTTGCCGCACTCAAGGCTCAGCTCGAAGCAGGTTTCTAATTCATTGCTCACTGAACGCATGCCAAACGCACCCGAAGTCAATGCGTCACCTACTACGGAAGCGAATCCCCTCTTCCGTAAACTACTGACACTGACACTTGTCTTTGGGAAGTTTGGCGCGCTTACCTTCGGTGGCGGTTATGCCATTGTGGCAATGATGGAAGATGAAATCGTTCATCGCCGTCAATGGATGACCTCTGAAGAATTAATGGACCTCATCGCAATTGGCGAAAGTACACCAGGTCCCATCGCAGTAAATACTGCTACATTTGTCGGCTACAAGCTCGCTGGCATCGTCGGCAGTCTTGTAGCCGTTTTAGCATTAGTGCTCCCTGCGTGGTTAATTATCCTTCTCATCAGCGGATGCTATATCACCTTACGCGAAAATGTTTGGATTGCGGCAGCCTTGAGTGGCATTCGTGTGGCAGCCATCGTGTTGATTGCGCAAGCGTGTCTTCGCATGGGCTCAAAGCTAAAGCGTACGTGGTTTAATGGAGTTATGCTTGGAAGCGCCTTCTATTTGACTGCGTTTCCCTCGGTGAGTGCCTTTTATGTGATTATGGGGGCATTGTTAATTGGTATCCTGTGGCACGGCATTCGCCCGCGGTATCTCTTGAAGCACACGGAGGAAAAGCAATGATCTACTTAACGCTTTTCCTCACCTTCTTCAAAATAGGCCTCTTTACATTGGGTGGCGGCTATGCCATGATTCCACTCATCCAAGCTGAAGTAATTGATCATCACGCCTGGATGACTTTGGAACAATTCACTGAATTTGTCGGCATTGCAGAAAGCACGCCAGGACCTTTCGCCATCAATATTTCAACCTTCTGTGGCACTACAACAGGTGGATTCTTGGGAAGTATTTGCGCCACTGCAGGCGTTGTGCTTCCTTCGGTTATTATTATTTTACTTATTGCAAGTGTTGCAAGTCGCGTACTGAATCATTGGACGACGAAATCTGCATTACAAGGCGCTAAACCCGCGGTTGTAGGCCTTTTAGGCGTGGCCGCATTTTCACTTTCTAGGAATGCCTTCTTTCAAGGCGAAGGCGAATTAAATCTAATCGCCCTTTTACTTGCTATCGCCCTTTTTACACTCTCCAAACTTCTTAAACTTAGCGCGATTCCATTGATTCTCAGTGGTGCAGCAATTGGCGTAGTTCTGCAGTTATGCGGTATCTCGCTCTAAAAGTGTGGCAACTTCTTAAAGAATGCTACAACAGCATTCTTGATCTTTGCTATCCACGTGATTGTTATTTTTGCCGTAAACCATCTGGAGATGATGGGTACATTTGTCAGACGTGTCTTGAACGCCTCTCCCTTCATCGCAATCCATCCTGTACGCGCTGTGGACTTGAGTCAACCCTTCCAGATGGTCCAGACTTTATTTGCTCAGAATGTCTTCAATCCCCACCTGAAATTGAACGCACCTTTATTGTTGCTCGATACGAAAACGCCTTTCGTGATTTAATTCACACCTTTAAATATCGTAAAGGGGTGTGGCTAACCGAAGACCTTGGACGTTATCTGCTTGCAGTTTATCTTGAGCGTATCCAAAACAAAGGCATTGAAGTCGACCTCTTAATTCCTGTGCCGATTCAATCGGCAAAATTGCGCCATCGCGGTTACAACCAAACCGAACTCCTCGCACATTATCTCTCTAAAAACACCGGCATTCCTACTCAAAGAAAAGCACTTAAACGTGTCAAAACAGGAATTACCTCACAAACGCGCCTACATCGTAACGAACGCTTACAGAATGCAAAACGCGCATATCGTCTTACACGTCACGCGAACGTACAAGGCAAAACGATTCTTTTGATTGATGACGTTGTAACTACTGGCGCGACATGCAATGCATGCGCATCCCTACTCCGCTCTGCTGGCGCTAAAGCCGTTTATGTACTCGCACTTGCACGACCATTAAATCCTTAATGGCGTTTACGTGTAAGTCACTTCATTCAGCGATTTACTTTCCTAAGTCTGAAGCGCGAGATCGCGGCGAAGCATGACAATACTTTTGCGCCAAAGCGCCCCCTACTTCACCAAGGACTTCAGAATAAAAGGCCTTCACATTTGGATTTTCATGCGCAGAACGTACCGGCGCATCCCCTTCGCAAGCATATAAAGCCGCAATACGAGCTTGACGCATCGCGCGTGTGAGATAAGGAACACTTTTAGCACGCGGTAAACCCGCGCCACCAATACACCCACCTTCACAGGCCATGACTTCAATGATGTCAGCTTTTAACTCACCAGCATGGAGTTGCTCAAGCACTTTTCGCGCATTTGCGAGCCCTTGCACAACAAGCACCTCCAGTGATAACGTATCCGAAAAGCGCGCTGTGACATGCTTTAAGGCTCCTGGGCGTTGCGAATCAGAACCGAAAAGTCCGCGAACGGGCTCAAACTTTAAGAAGTCGGTTGGCGGAGGTTCATTAAAGAGGAAGTAATGCGCAGTACGTAAAACGGCCTCCATTACACCACCCGTATTCCCAAAGATAATTCCTGCGCCACTCGCCTGCCCTAACAATGGGTCGTATCGAGAAGGTTGAAGTGCGTTGTAATCAATCCCATCAGCCATCATCCAGTCGGCCAATTCACGCACCGTTACAACCGCATCCATCCCACGCAATCCATCAACCTCAAACTCTGGACGGCGAATCTCAAACTTCTTTGCAGGACAGGGCGTAAGCGCGACATTGAAAATGTTTTCAGGATTGATTCCCTTTTGCTTTGCGAAAAAGGTCTTAATTGCGACGCCCTGCATGCCAATTGGGCTCTTTGCCGTAGACATCTTCGGCAAATCATTAGGGAAATAGGTCTCGCAAAACTCTACCCATGCCGGACAGCAACTCGTCAACAATGGTAGCGGACGCACTTTCTCACGCAAACGATCAACTAAATCTTTTGCCTCTTCTAAAATCGTGATGTCTGCTCCAACGCTTGTATCTAAGACATAATCGGCCCCAAGTGCACGTAAGGTAGCAATGACTTCACCTTCACAAAATGCGCCAGCAGGTTTACCAAATGCCTCTGAAACTGTAACACGAACCGCTGGCGAAAGCGAAACAACGATGGTTTTACCTTCGGATTTTGCCTTTTTAACAGCCTGCCATTCAGGACGCATTAAAATGGCTTCACCTTCACAAACGGTTGAACACTGCCCACAATGAACGCAAATTGGACGATTTCCCGTCTTTTTTAAGTCATAGTAACCATCAACTGACATTGTTCGACGGCAAACACGCTTGCATGAACCACAAAAGATACATTTCTTTTCATCAAAGACGATCGCAGGATTGTTGGGATCGATAGGCACACGTACATCAGTGTGCATATAAGCTGGCGTCTTTGAATAGAATGTAGAAGGAAGCGCAGGCAAAAGGCCTGTAGCCACCATCATTCGTAGCCAATCTCTTCGATTAAACTGTTGCATCTCAAAATACTCCAAAATCTAACCTAAAGGTTCAACGCAAGGCTCGTTTAAAAAGATAAACCGTCACCCACAATAACAGCACGGAACCGATTGAACACATTAGTAAATGAAACGCTTGACTCTCGGTGATTGCACACGAAACACCGCGTAAAAGATTCCATGCGGCCATACGGAAGTCAAAGACCTTTGGCAATAAGTAAAACCACAAAGCCGCAGACCCAAAGAATGTAATCGGATAGCTCCACTTACGAAAGTTTAAACAATCCGTAATAAAGTACGTTAGTGCACAGAAAAGTAGCGTCCAACCACCTGCAACACAAACATAACTTGATGTCCACAACTTCTTAATGATCGGCACCCATGGTGCACTCAAGTAACCGATGGATAATAGACATCCACCAGCAATGGCAATCCAAAGGGCTTTATAGCGCACATTTGTTCGTAAGAAATCTGCTAACAACATTCCTAAATAGGCAGTTAAAGGCGCACCTAAGGTAGAAACGATTCCCTCAGGATCAAGGCCATCTACTGCGCTGATATCAACTCGTCCTGGCAAAAAGAGTTGGTCAATGCGCCCAGCCCAATTCTGCTGCATCGCATAGGGCGCCTCTCCACCACATAGTTCAAACAATCCTGCATAAGCAAGTAACCCAAGAGGGAACAATGTCCATCTCCAGTTTTTGGGTAAACAAAGATAACCCATCGCAGCAAGATAAACGCCTAATCCAATGCGTGCTAAGACACTTGCGTAGCGAATTTCTGATAATGTGGTAACAGAAAGAGCGCCATTGTAAAGCACACCTAAGACGATTAATACGAACGTACGGATGGTCAATTTAAGCCAACGGGTTCCTAAGGAAACGCCATGTGCACGTTGTTTTTCCCAAGAATAGGTAAACGAGGCGCCAGAAATCAATAAAAACGTCGGGAAGATGGCATCGTAGAAGGTGAATCCTTCCCAATAAACATGACCTAACTGTCCACGTAACCAGTCTGCCCCCGGGAACGTTGAGCAACACATACAAAGCGCTAAGAGGCACGCATCACCTCCAGCGATCAAGAACATACTCCAACCACGCACAATATCCAACATATGGACACGCTTTGAGTGAGGTGCCTTTTGTACGTTTGTAGGCTGTTCAATTGGATGTGTTTCTGTTAAAGTCATCATCTTTACGCGAGAAATTAAATAGAAATCCTTATTTACAATGAAAACGCGCAGAAAAGAGTAAATCTCTGCGCGAATCGTTAACCTTCCTCTGAAGTGCGCATTTTTAGGCACGTCGCGTTGCCGTACGACGAGCCACAATACGCAGCAGTACAGGTTCAATGATTGCCCAAGGTTCTTGAGATGTCGTATCTGCGAGTTTGAAACGCATCTCAATAACGTAGTGGCGAGCTGCACGCAATTCATTCAATGAATAACGCTTCGCCGCATCAATCAACTTAGACAAATTCCACCCTTGAAGACGGGCGAGACGTTGGGGAATCTGATCTATGGGGATATTCCACTGTCCGCCTGAAAGCCACTGATGTTCTAATGCATCAGCGATTGCACAAAGATCATTCAAGGTGTTAATCAAAACCGCGGCCGCGGGAAACGCAGAGTTTTTATCCAAACGCAACTTCTCTACAATGCGTGAAACCTGTAGTGGAGAACGTTGCTGAATTGCGGTTACCAATTCAATGGGCTCACCGATGACAGCAGTCGAGGTAATCGTCTCTAAATCATCCATCGTCACCGTATCACGCTCGGGGCCGAGATACGTATCCAATTTCTCAAGTTCAGAAACGAGTGTACGTGTGTCTGCTCCAACCTTTTGTACAAATGCCGAACGGATTGGGGCGGCCATTTTGAGACGCTTGTTTTCCAACAACGGTCCCAAATTCTCAAGCGCGACCTTCTCTAAGGAGAATGAACGCACTTCCACACCACAAACGTGGTAATTTCCTGCACTTTTTACCCATTTTGCAAAGCGTGACGTTAATGGGCAACTATCTGCGGTAATAACCAAATGGTGATCTTCTGGAAGCGGATTGTCTTGCAAATTGTCGCAAAACTTTGCAACAGCCTCTTTCGCTGCTTGTGCTTCTGTAGCCTTACTCTTTACGCCAGGTAAGAAGTTGACATCGCGCAACCAAACGACCTTGCCGCCACCAAAGAAACTCTCCGTGAAAAGGCCTTCTTCGGCCTGGTTTAATACACGAAGTACATCGTCGCACTTTTCACAATGCGCATCCATTACTTCCAAACCGAAATCACGATTGGAAGCGGGAACTAATTGATCTACGATGCGTTTGGCGCCTTCGGTTTTGAGATATTCGTCTGGGCCAGCGAAGAGATAAATCACAGGATACTCGTCTATAGATTGGAAGCGGCACGCGAATGATGCGTACCGCTTCATGAATAATTAGAGGATCTTCATGCGCGGCAAGTCTTGGAGGTCAATCGTGCCGACCAAGCGACCATCTGCATCGACCACAGGAAGGTCATCCACCTTGTGATGTTCAAAGATGTTCAAGACTTCTACAGCCAAAGCACCCAATGTCACGCGAATCGGATTGTGAATCATCACTTCGGTAATCTGACGCGTCATCGGATTTTCAGTGGCTTCAGAGAAGAGACGACGCAAGTCACCATCGGTGAAAATACCCTGTAATTTACCATCGCCATCTACGACGCAAGCGCAGCCCGACTTTGCAGAGGTCATTGCCACAACGGCATCCTTCACCGTAGCCGTTTCAGCCAAAGAGACCAAGCGGTCACCCGAACGCATAATATCCTTCACACGGAAGAGTAATGCACGACCGATTGCACCTGCGGGATGATAGAGCGCGAAGTTTTCCTTCTTAAAGCCACGTGCTTCCAAAAGCACCATTGCGAGCGCATCGCCCAATGCGAGTGTGGCGGTGGTAGAAGTGGTAGGCGCCATATTGAAGGGGCAAGCTTCAGGACCACAATCAATGTGATACACCCAATCCGAATCCTTACCCAAAGAGGATTCACGATTGCCCGTCATACCGATAATCTTCACACCAATGCGACGCAACGACGGCAACAAACGAATCACTTCGTCAGATTCACCCGAGAAGCTGATTGCAAGCACGATATCCTTGTCAGTCACCATACCCAAGTCGCCATGCATAGCCTGCACAGGATTGAGCAACACTGCGGTGGTACCCGTACTTGCCATTGTGGCGGCAATCTTTTCACCCACGTGAATATTCTTACCCACGCCAGTGACGACAAGCTTACCACCCTGCTCTAACGTCGAGAGAATAGCCTCGGTAATTTGGCAGAAGGTTTCATCGAGGGCTGCATCCGTCTTGCGCAAACCTTCAATTTCAACGGCGATTACTTCATGTGCACGCGCCAACATTTCTTCGTGTGTCATAGTTAAACTCCTAAAATGAAATTACTGAACTTCTACCAACTTTTGAGCGAGACGTACGCGGATTTCTTCCGAGATCGCCTCTTCGGCAAAAACTTTGTTTAACGCATCAAGGCGTGTAATCAAATTGTCATCAATGACATGTTCCACGCGACAAGCTGTGGCGCTTGCCTCATCTTCTGGCAATAACAGAACATCCTTCAAGAAATTCTTCAAAACGCGATGACGCGCGATCACGCGTTCTGCAGCGGCAAGCCCACGCTTTGTTAAGGTTACAGGATAACTTGAGTCGTAATTCAAATAGCCATGCTTACGCAAAACGCCCAATGCATTCGTCACAGAAGGCATCTTCACCTTTAAACGACGCGCAATTTCACTCGTATGCGCATGACCATGTTCATTCGCATCAATTAATTCTTTGATAGCCTCAAGGTAATCCTCAAGACTCGCGGTCAATTCAAAAGGTTTTTCATCTGCAGCAGCCATGCCATATTCCTAACTTTTATTAGTATAGCATAAAATGGGAGATTTAGGCAGCAATCGCTAAAATAACACCACAAGCGATTACCCACGCAATGCTAGATAAAATCAACAACGGATCTCGCAAAAAGATATTTTCTGGCGTTCCTGCGCGATGTTCTTGATAGGTCAAACGCACATATCGAAAAACACCCAACAAAACCAATGGTACGGTGTAGATTAAATTCTCTGTACCAAAATGCGCCACCGTCTTAGGCGCAAGCGTGTATAAAGCGTAACATGCCACCGTAACCGAGGCTGCAATCCCAATCTCAAAATCCAAGATGCGCGGTTCATTTGTTGAGGGAATGGGCTGACCTTTGATGAAATACGCACTTCTACGCTTGCAGAGCGCAACGAATAATGCGCCGACAAAGACGCAGAGCATCAACCACGAAGAAAGTGACACTTGCATTACCACAGCACCAGCTGCCGCACGCAAGAGGAAGCCCGCCGCTAATAAGATTACGCCCAGGTCGGGAATCCGCTTCGCGACAAAGGTGTAAATTAACTGTAATCCTGAATACCCTAAGCAAATGTAAAGGAAGTTTAAGGAGCCCTGTTGGGCGCCAAGCCAAATTGCAAGCGCAAAGCAACCGCCTAGGCAAGCGATTGCTAAAGGAATCGCAGCACCAAAAGAAACCTTACGCGCGACAATCGGACGATGACGCTTTAATGGATGCGATTTATCACCACGTAAATCGTGTAAATCATTGATGACATAGGTCGCTGCCGAAATTAAAATAAAGGCAACTAATGCACATCCTAACGTAATTGCAATCTCAAGTGGCGTGGATTTCAACGTCTGAATAAACGCACTGTCGGCTTGCGATTGGTCAAAGAACGCAAAGAAGGGCGCAGCCAATAAAAGGAGATTTTTCACCCACTGACTTGGACGCAAACACTTCACTAGATCAACGATTTTATTGGTGTATAAAGCTTCACAACCTTGATGATCAGAATAATCTGCACTCTCACCAAAGGTACGCGCTACGCTCTTACGCGGCTTTGCAGAACGGTGATACACGCGTCCAGAAGGGCCACTGTTTCGTTGATAGGTTCCCATAGCTTAGTTTTCCTTGATGCTCATCAAGAATTCAACATTGGAATTCGTTAGACGCAAGCGCTTAAGCAAGATATCCATCGCTTCATTGGGGCCAACCGGCGTGAGGAACTTACGCATCGACCAAATGCGCGACAATTCATCAGGATGCAACAAAAGATCTTCCTTACGCGTACCCGAAAGTTCAATATTAATTGCTGGGAAGACACGACGATCCGAAAGACCGCGATCCAACTTCAATTCCATGTTACCGGTACCCTTGAATTCTTCAAAGATAACGTCGTCCATCTTGCTACCTGTTTCGATCAACGCAGTCGCCAAAATGGTCAAAGAACCGCCGTTTTCAATATTACGCGCTGCACCGAAGAAACGTTTCGGCTTATGCATCGCATTTGCATCCAAACCACCCGAAAGGATTTTACCCGAGTGCGGAGCGGCAGTATTGTAAGCACGTGCCAAACGAGTCAAGGAGTCCAACAAAATAACGACATCCTTGCCATTTTCCACCTTACGCTTCGCCACTTCAATGACCATTTCCGATACAGCACAGTGACGCTGAGGTTCTTCATCAAAGGTAGAAGAGAAGACTTGCGCCTTGGTGTTACGCTGCATATCCGTCACTTCTTCAGGACGTTCGTCAATCAACAAGACGATCAATTCCACATCTGGGTAGTTCGCACTAATGGCATTTGCAATCTTCTGCAACAGCACCGTCTTACCTGTGCGCGGCGGTGCTACAATCAAACCACGCTGGCCAAACCCTACCGGCGTGAAGAGATCCATTACACGCGTAGAATACTCCTTCTGAGCGGTTTCCAAAAGAATGCGACGATCAGGGAAAACAGGTGTTAAATCTTCAAAGTGTACAATGCGCTTGGCCTGCTCCACGGGCAAACCATTAATCAAAGAGACGCTTGACAATGCGAAGAAACGGTCACGATCACGCGGTTCACGCAAAGGCCCTTCTACCAAGTCACCTGTGCGCAACCCATGACGGCGAATCTGCTGCTGGCTCACATACACATCTTCAGGGCACTGCAAATAGTTATTCGCGGCAGAACGCAAAAAGCCGAAACCATCATTTAACGATTCAAGCGTACCTGTTGCAATAACAGTTCCCTTGCGGCGCAAGTAGACGCGAATCAACTCCATAATGACTTCATGACGACGCAAGTTAATCGCATCTTCAGCACGATCTGGCGGCAACATTGCTACGAGATCCTTGATGCTCACATGCTCCAGCTTCTTCAAATAGAGCGGCGGAGCGTCTTCAGGAAGCGGTTCATACTGAGCATGTTGCTGAGGGGCTGCTTGTTGTGGCTGTTGCTGACCACCGTTGGGGCGCTGCTTGCCACGCTTATCATTACGATCCCACTTAGTCTTACGCCCTTGATCACCAGCGTGATTCTGCTCTACAGCCTCACCTTCTGCGGATGGCTGCTGCTCTGCAGGCTTAGTAAGAGGCACATCCTCTTCAATCGTCAACGTATCTTCAAAGGGTGGAGGCGTCAGCATCACCTCATCTACTACAGGTTGTACGACTTCTGGAGCGGGCATTTCAGGTTCAGGTGCAGGCTTGGCTTCGACCACTTTTGGCTTTGCCACAGCACGCGTTGAGCGTTGACGAGATTCCTTTTCTGCCAATGATTTCGGACGTGCTACACGACGTGCACGAATTGCTGGCCCTTGAATCTTCTGAGTATCTTCTTCCATAGTCATACAAACTTTCAATGATTAAAATCGTTTTTCCACTTCGCCACCAAAGCCTCTACCTGCTGTTGGAGCGATGCTAATTCATCTGTATCGTTTTCCAAAATCCAATTTGACCGCTTGACCTTTTCAGTCAAAGGCATCTGTGCGTTCAAACGTGCTACCGCGGCCGCTTCTGTCATACCACGAATCTGACACATTCTACGAATCTGTGTTTCACGCGAAGCACTTACGCATACTACGCCCTGCCACTCGCCTTCCCATCCACATTCATAAAGTAATGCAGCAGAGAAAATTGAGATATCTCTTGGGCCACTTTCTGCCAACCACTCAGCAGTTGCCTGACGGACAAGCGGATGCACAATCTTTTCCAACGCAATTCGTGCCTCTAAATCACCAAACACTTTAGTCGCCAAAACCTGCCGGTCAATACTACCATCTGCAGCTAAGACCGCTTCACCAAACTGCGCCACAATGGGCGCCACCGCTGCACCACCGGCCGCTTCCAATGCTCGTACAACCATGTCAGCATCTAAAACGCGACACCCACAAGCTTTAAAACAAGCTTCTGCTGTACTTTTACCACACGCTATGCCACCAGTTAAAGCAAATGCTAACGACATAAAAAGCAAAAAAGAGAATAAAAGAAATCACTGCGACTGCAGTATCAAACACATCTTACGTTGAAGACATTTGTATAATACCATAATAATAGACACCCTGTAAACCAAAAAGAGTATCTCCACTCCTCTTTTAAACAATTTTCTATTAAGAACTCCCTCAAATCAAAAGTGCTATGCTCTACAGACAGCGTATTTGAAAGAAAAGCAATCTTGTAGAAGTAAATTCTCCCAATAACACGCGCATGCGTGCGTTATGGTATAGGGTGTGTGGTGTTCTTGGTGTTCAGTGTTATTATCCCCGCTTTTTGAGGGCTCTTTAGTCTCTATTGTAGACTCACTAGTCTCTATTATGGACAAATAGTCTCTATTATAGAGTGGCGTTTTGTGAGAAGCAACGCAAAAACGGCACGTTTAGGATCTCAGCTTAAGGTGATTCGCGTGAAGAATCGTATACGACCTTTAAAATCTGCTCACAACAAAGTATCACATTAATGGGAGATACTCTTTAGGTTCATTAATATCTCCTGTCCAAAAGATTGTCTTAATTCTTTCTTCATCGGAATTGGATTTGTATTGAACACTCACAACGACGCCATTCTTTACTTCTTCCGAAATCGAAATTTCATCTGGCACGCCTTGCGCGAATAAAGCTTCCCACGTTGAGGGAAGTGCTGTTTGTTTAATTAACTCAAATTCTTCCAATGACGAGTTCTGTATACTTCTAAATTGAGCACTTATAGCCATTTTAGTCTTGTTTAACAAATGTAATTCTATTGTCCCCTTAAAACCAGTAAGAGCCTCTGTATCATAGAGCCATAAAGTAAAACATCTACCCTCATTTGTCTCAATGATCTTCATTACTTGGTCTGCAGACTTTACCTCAACAGATTTGTATTGTTGCTTAAACAATCGCTTTCGTATTTCTTGATGAAGAGCCTTTTCTGACAGGTCTTCTTGCATATAAAAATACAACACTTTTTTAGGCACGCCTAAAGAAGACATCACCTCTTGGGGTGAATCCATTACCGAGGTTTGCTTAAACAAATCTCTGAAACTTGTAAAATCCTTTATGAATTCTTCAGGGCTTGGACGCGGATTTAAAAGAACCTTTGAAAATGTAAAAACGCCAATGATTGCAGTCAGAATAAGAAATAAACAAACATTCTTTTTATTCATACACCCTCCATGGTAGGAAATAAACAGATAATCCAACAGGATAAATTAATTCAGCTTTTGAGCACGGTCTTTCATCTACTGATGCAGAATTAAATAGTAAAATAGAAGAGGCTTCATACGCGCGATTCACTGAGTACAATACCACACAATAAAAGTTCTTTGGGCACTTTCTTATACTACATCCTGAAGAATTTTCAACGGGAATATTCCGAGGCCTCTCACGTTCACATTCTTGGCGAGCGGCATTAAGGACATTATTCAAATTAAACAAATACGTCCCCATCATATTCCAAATTTCACCAATTGCTTCTAACGTATGTCCAATCCTTAAATTCCTTGAATGGCTGCGTTGTCCCAATAGGTCAATTAAATTTGGATTATTTTCTATAAATAGATATACTCTTATTTCATTCACATCTTTCAATGTATCCCTGCCGCACCAGCGGGCGTCAAGGGGATTATAGTGGCGGTAGTGGCCGTGGAAGGTTCGCTCTCGCTCACGGTAGTAGACGAGGCCGAGGGTGTCGTCATGATACTCGGAGGAAAAGCGGAAGGGATTTTCGATGTGGAAATCGCGGGCGGAGATGGCGGAGGTGTTGACGGCACGGGTAACCGCGCCGAAGGGGGCGTAGTCGTAGTATGCTACGATGCCATTGCGCGTCTCAAAGTGAACGAGTTCTGACACATTCTTATTGCCGTCAAAAGTGTAGAAGAATTTACGGTTGCCACTTCCAGTGGTGAAAAGCGGTCGCGTCGCCACAGGTTCAGTTGGATCCCAAACAAAGAGGTTTATCTGCGAATTATTGTTTAAAGCATCCACCTTCTGAACACAGAGGTAGTTGTTATAGACAAAGCGGTGATGTTTAGTAACGACACCATTCACTTCTTCTTTGTAAAATGTCCTACGACCCATGCGATCAAAATTCATTGTGATGAAATTTTCCAATAACACTATGATT
>JAZRAG010000059.1:0-3931 GCA_045634445.1 Candidatus Spyradenecus sp.
CGAACGGAATCGAGCTGGCCTGCGGAGCCGAGCTTTTCGTTCTTTGCAGCGATGAACTTAGCGTATTCATCCATGAAGATCTTACCGATCGGGCGGAGGTCGAAACCTTCGGGGTGATCGCGGAAGTATTCACGGTGAACGCGGCACCACACCAAACGGCCGTCGGTGTCGATGTTGATCTTGGTCACGCCGAGTTCTGCAGCGCGCTTGAACTGGTTGTCATCCACACCCTTAGCGCCATCGAGCTTACCGCCAGATGCGTTGATGCGTGCCACTTCGTCCTGAGGAACGGAGGAGGAACCGTGCATCACCAAGGGGAAGCCAGGAGCGGTCTTCTGGATGTCAGAAAGCACGTCGAAACGGAGGCCCTGGTTGCCAGTGAACTTGAATGCACCGTGGGAGGTGCCGATTGCGCAAGCGAGGGAGTCGCAGCCAGTAGCTTCGACGAAACGCTTCACGTCATCAGGATTGGTGAGGCAAGCATCCTTTTCATCAACGGCCACGTGTTCTTCCACGCCGCCGAGCTTACCGAGTTCTGCTTCCACCACGAGGCCCTTAGCGTGAGCGAGGTCAACAATCTTCTTGGTGATTGCTGCGTTTTCTTCAAAGGGCTTGGAAGAAGCGTCGATCATCACGGAGCTGTAGAAGCCAGAGTTGATGCAGTCGATGCAGGATTCTTCGTCACCGTGGTCCAAGTGCACAGCGAAAACTGCTTCAGGGAAAATCTTGTCAGCAGCGCGGATCACGTTTTCAAGCATGAGCTTGTCGGTGTAGCTGCGAGCGCCCTTAGAAATCTGAATGATGAACGGTGCCTTGCTTTCGATGCAGCCCTTGAAGAGGCCCATGCACTGTTCCATGTTATTAATATTGTAAGCACCGATGGCGTACTTGCCGTAAGCGTGCTTGAAGAGTTCCTTCGTTGTGACGATCATGTCGATCTCTCCTTTAGGGGTTAAAAGAATACATAAAGTATAGCACGCAAAAGTTTGTTTGGCAACTTTATATTGAGCCCAAAACCTTCTTTTTTGTGCTTTTCCTTAGAATTCAGTTGGGTTAACGGTCTTTTGTGATGAAATTCGTGGCAATCCACTTCTCCTGTTCAGGCATGGGGAGGCCAGAAGTGGCCTTTGCCTTGAGGAGATAAGCCATGTTGCGTGCGAGTGTGCGCATCGTCTGCAAGCCTTCAAGATCCTTACGCACATCATCGGGCTTAAAGCCGTGCGTGGAGTTCCAATACTGGCTCGTTGCCAAAGGCATCTGCAAAATGGTGAAGTACTTGTTGAGGCGGTCAAAGGCAGCGCTTGCACCACCGCGACGGCAATTGACCACGCAGGCTGCAGGCTTGTGGATCAAGTGGTCGCCGAGGGAGAAGAAGACGCGGTCCAAGAGTGCACAGAGGCTACCTGCCGGAGCGGCGTAGTACACAGGCGAACCCACGATTAAGCCATCGCAAGCCTTAATCTTTTCCATAACGGTATTGTACAATTCGTCTTGGAAGTGGCAGCGACCTGCGCCCTTACGACATTGCCAACATCCAATGCATCCCTGCACGGGCTGATTGCCAATCCAAAAGATCTCGCTATCAATGCCTTCAGCCTTGAGCGTTTCGGCAATTTCAGAGAGCGCAGTATATGTGCACCCTTCCTTGTGAGGACTACCATTGATAAGTAAAACGTTCATAGTTTTTCCTAATGATTAATAATGATAAAGTATAGCAGAAATAGCGTAGGGGAGGAATCAAGATTCGCCCATTACTTCAAAAATCAACTGTCGCGGAGCTACAGGTGTCTCGCTAAAGGTAATCGCTTGCAAGACCTGCTTACGCACGGCGGCAATTTTCGCGATATCGTTCGTGCAGAGTGTGCAGAGCGGTTGACCCTTTTCAACGAATTCGCCTTGTTGCACCAAAGCATCAATGCCTGCAGCTGGGTCAGGAGTGTCGGTTACGGCGACGCGTCCCGCGCCTAATGTCAATGCTGCGCGTCCCATCGCTTCAGCATTCACGTGTGCGACATAACCTGACGTTTCTGCAAGTATGGGTTCAATGACGGCCGCTTGTGGCAAAGGCGCATCAATGTCGCCACCTTGTGCTTCACACATTGCGCGGAAACACGCCATTGCGCGGCCATCATCTAAGGCCGCAGTTGCGGCTGCTAAGGCCTCGTCAACGGAGGGGAATAAGCCTGCGGCATGTGCCATGTGCGCGGCTTCCATTAAGGTCAATTCACGGACATCCGCAGGGCCACCTCCTGCGAGAATCTCTAAAGATTCCTTAATCTCAAGCGCATTGCCGATGGTGCGCCCAAGGGGTTGGTCCATATCCGTTAAAAGCGCGCGGCACGTACGCCCTAAACGCTTGCCCGTCTCAATGAGGTGTTGCGCTAAATCACGCGCATTTTCAAGCGTCTTCATAAAGGCGCCAGAGCCGAACTTGACGTCAAACAACAGCGTCTGCGCACCCTCTGCCAACTTTTTACACATGATGGACGCCGTAATCAAAGGAATACTCGGCACCGTTCCTGTGACATCGCGCAACGCATAAAGTTTACGATCTGCAGGAGCAAGCGTATCCGTCTGCCCAATCATGCAGCATCCCAATTCATCCGTAAGACGTTTAAATTCGGGAATTGAAAGGCGCACATTAAACCCTGCAATGCTTTCAAGTTTATCTAACGTGCCGCCAGTAATGCCCAAACCGCGCCCAGAAATCATCGGCACCGCCATCCCCATCGCAGCACACAAGGGCGCTAATGGAATGGAAATCTTATCACCAATTCCGCCAGTGGAATGCTTATCCGCCGTTGGGCGATCCAAATCAAACGATACGCACTCACCCGAATGCATCATCGCATCCGTTAAAATGGCAATTTCTGCCTCGGTCATGCCATTCAGATAGACCGCCATCAACCAAGCTGAAATCTGATAATCGGGGAGGGCGCCATCCGCAATAGCCTTCACCCACGCACGCAAATCTGCCTCATTGTGCGCTTTACCATCACGTTTTTTTTCAATAAACCATTGCGGAATCATAAGTCACCCTCCGAAATGACACTCACGCGTGCCTCCACTAGTATACCATAAAATAAAAGAATGCCCCAGATTCAAATGTAAAACCGACCCAAAATGACCTCAAAAACCAATAAGACAAAGAAAAATGAAGAAAAACAAAAAAAGTGCTTGCATAAGCACAACCCAATCTGCTATAATATGTCCCGTTTTCAACCCACTCCGGGGGATTAGCTCAGTTGGTTAGAGCGTCTGCTTGACATGCAGAAGGTCACTGGTTCGAGTCCAGTATCTCCCACCATAACGGACCGTAGCGCAGCCTGGTAGCGCGTTTGCTTGGGGTGCAAAAGGTCTCGGGTTCAAATCCCGACGGTCCGACCATTCCTCTTCTAAAAACCGCAGCATCCGCTGTGGCTTTTTTGTTTCTAACCCCCTTGTTTTTTCTGTCGGGATTATGAACCCTGGGTGTCCGCTGACGCGGCACAGTCGTTCCGACTGACAAATTCCGACGGTCCGACCATTCCTCTTCTAAAAACCGCAGCTCCCGCTGTGGCTTTTTTATTTCTACCCCCCTTGGTTCATTTCTTCAATACTTTGTACTAAATTTGCCCAGGGGTCAGTCATTCATTTACAGTAACTTATCTTGAATATTTTATGGCCGGCAATTTTAGGCTTAAAATCAGTACAATTCGTACTATTCATGCAAAATTTAAACAGTACAATTTTTTTGGGGGCCAATTATTTTAAGGGAAAATTTCCTCTCGGGAAGCACTCTTAAACAGTACAATTTTTTGCATGGGACTTTTTAAACCTGTCTAGAAAATTATAGAAAATAGTACGAAGGGCTGAAGAAGTGAAACCTAAAGGGTGCGCACTCGTCCCTCGTGCTTCTTTGGGTGGTTTTACTTTTACAGGATTTCTTTTC
>JAZRAG010000060.1:0-28924 GCA_045634445.1 Candidatus Spyradenecus sp.
GTATAGTGGTGCACACCTTAGACCGCACAGTGGACAAGGGGCGAGAGTGGCGCAGGCGCGCCTTACCAACCAAAGGAGACGCGGCGCTCCCCGGTCCCCTAGCCACATGAGTGAGTCGCTGTGAGAGAAACTCGGTATCGCACGGACTGGGGGAGCGGGGGGGTGTAACGCCCCCGTTGGTTGGTTATTCTCCTCGTAGGGTGGCGACCATCTGCTCAATGCGTAACACTAGGCTACGCCCACGAAAAGCGAAGCGAATATGCGCCCGAGCACGAAGTGCTAGGAAACTTTGAACTTTCAACTGCAGCGCAGCCGCAGAGAGCGAAGCGACTGCCAACCAAAGCGGCAGAGGATAGTTTATCCATTTTAGGGGGGTTAATTTTTATTTTTTATCAAAACTACCCCCTAAACAAGGGAATTTAAAGTATTTCTATAATTCTCCTGTGCCCGTAAGAAAGTCTACAATGTTTAAGTGATGGATACCATTTCGTTTTTGTAAGAGGGTATCTAGTGTAAATAGATATTTGGGATAGTTATCGCGTATTGCCTCAAGCGCACGGTATTCGCGCTCTTCGGTCTTTGGGTCATTCATAATGGTCATTGCAACTTGAACATAGAAGTAATTTCCAGCCTTGCGAGCGATAAAATCACACTCCAAGTTGCCAATCTTTCCAACTGAGACTTCGTAGCCCCGACTCCGCAAGTGTAAAAAAAGGATGTTTTCCAAGACGGGTCCATAATTAATTCGCTGATCCGTGTTGGTCGCGAAATAGAGACTCGTATCCGCAAGATAATACTTCCCTTCTCCTGCTAAAGAGCGTCGACTTTTAAGATCAAATCGAGGGCATCTGTAGAGAATCCGAGCATCTTCCAAGATATTCAAATAACGCTTCAGCGTTTCTGTCTTTACCACAAGGTTTTCGGTTCGTTTTAATTCTTCTGCAACATTCTTAAGTGAAATCGGAGTTCCAAAATTATTGACAAAATAATGACGAACTTTATCGAATACAGCTCTATTTCTAATTTGCACACGACGTTTTACATCTTTTTGAATAATTTGTTCAACCAAATTTTCTAAATACGTCCACTTTGCCGTCTCCTCTTCAATTGTCAGTAACCGAGGGAAACCGCCGACTCGCAAATAGTTCGTGAACCGACTCTGTAATGAGTCCTCGTGTTTTATCCCTAAAAACGTCTCCATTTGACACGATTCTGAAAAAGAAAGCGGAAAGATCGGTACTTCAATGTAACGGCCAGTCAACTTTGTTACTAATTCACCACTTAACAGGTAAGAATTAGACCCTGTTATAAAAATTGAAAATCGTTCACTTTCGCGATAGGCGTTTAAGAGCGTCTCAAAACCCTCTACATTTTGAATCTCATCGATAAAGAGAAATTTGAAATGGTCGTCACTCGTAGATGCAGAAATCAATCGTTCCAACTGTTCTGGTGTGCGAACCGAGGTGTACCCATATGCATCCAAATTCAAATAGATTATATCGTGGGAGTCAATCCCCTGCCCTTGTAATTCTGCCATCACCGAGAGCAATAAACTCGACTTCCCACACCGACGAATTCCCGTCACAACTTTAATCAAATCTGCACTCTTGTAAAATGGGCGAAGTTTGCTCAAATAATTTTCACGCGGAAAAATCGTTGCCTTCATCAAACCCTTCCTTCCTAAAAGACCACAAACAGTATATCACCTCCACGACACAAAAACAAGCTTTTAGGGGGTTAATTTTTATTTTTTATCAAAACCACCCCCCTAAACAAGGGGATTTAAAGTATTTCTGTAATTAAATAAGACAAAGGTGCTACCCACCAGTGGCAGTGGCACAGCATGTGGATTAGAAACCACGAAATACTCGAAATACTCGAAAATATTTAAACCTCAGAAATGTACCTGCGGCGGGGTGGCTGCACCACGGTGACCAGTGGCGAGTGGCGCGAGGGGGCGCTGCGCAGAGATGAGGCCACCGAGGGGAGGTGAAGGGCGCGCAAGCGCGCCTTACCAACCAACGGGGACGCTGCGCTCCCCGCTCCCCTAACTGCAGTGTGATAGTGGCGCTCCCCGCTCCCCCAGCACGCACGAGTGAGTCGCTGTGATAGTGACACTCCCCTAGCCACATGAGTGAGTCGCTGTGAGAGAAACTCGGTATCGCACGGACTGGGGGAGCGGGGGGTGTAACGCCCCCGTTGGTTGGTTATTCTCCTCGTAGGGTGGCGACCATCTGCTCAATGCGCTCATTCATAAGCAGGCATCCTACGCGTGTAATTTTAAAAGGCGGGTACTGGGTGGTATCAAATGAGCTTAGGATTAACTGCTGCCGTGCAGATATCCAGCGAGAATCTTCTACTGATGGGTCATAGCGTTCTGGCAGGCCATAGGGCACAGTCTTAATCCAGCGGACGTTTGGAAGGGCTTTTAAGCGAGCTTCAAATACACGCTCTGCTGGTGAAATAAATCCACAGACGGGCACGCCACCTTGTTGGGCGCGTTCGAGATAAGCCTCTATCTCAGGCTCTAATGCTTGAATCGTTTTCTTACGTGTCAATCGTACAAGGAAGAGAAACGGAGAGGCAAGTATTGTGATATCGCCTATCGCAGACCATGGTAACGCAGGATTTAATGCGGGATGTTTGAGGCGGGGACAGCATTTGAAAAGGTCTGGGTGGTCGTGTTTCCAGAAGTAGCGAACGGGATTCATCCGTATGTAACGGCGAATGGCGGAGAGTTGGCGGGTATCAAATGAGACGTTCACCCAAAGGTCCTTCGCCCATGGGATCTTTCCTCGTGGCATAGGCCCCTGCTCTAATAACGCTACTTCTAAATCGGAGTCAAATTGATTCCATCCACGAGGAGCTGCGTTCGCCATCCATGTTTTAATATCAACATCTTCCTGTGGATGCGCCGTAACCTTCTGGAACCAACGCGCGAAAATCAGCGGATTAAAGGGGAATTCCGTTTCTGAATTTACCATCAATAGCAGATGGACATGATCTGGCATGATCGCCGACTCTAAGGGCGTTAGGTGCGAATCAATACTATGAAGCATTTTCCAGCATGCTTGGATATGATGCCCTAATTCTGAAAGCTGGGGTCGTTTCTCCCCACGTTGAAGTCGGGAAAGTAGTGCCTGCCGCCCCTCTACAACAAATGTGAAGAAGTAAAAATGGCGACCATGCTGTAGTAATGGGAAGCGCATACCGAAAGTATAAACCAATCCATCTCAGAATACAACCCTAAAAAAACAGCGACGACTGAGTGGAGAGGGTGGCGCGAGGGGGCAGAGGCGCAGAGATGAGGCCACCGAGGGGAGGTGAAGGGCGCGCAGGCGCGCCTTACCAACCAACGGGGACGCTGCGCTCCCCGCTCCTCTAGCAGGAGGGGCACTCGCAGGCCGCCACTCCACTGCGCTCCCCGCTCCCCTAGCAAATGGGTGTAAAAGATATAAAAGAGATCTGCAGGGGCAAAAAAGAAGCGCGTCACTCAGAAGAGGACGCGCTTCTTTGTGAACCTTTAGAATCTAAAGGATTACATCATGCCGCCCATGCTAGGATCGGGCATTGCGGGAGCGGTCTTGGGCTCAGGGATTTCGGTGATCATGCATTCGGTGGTGAGGAGGAGACCTGCGATGGAAGCTGCGTTCTGGAGGGCAGAGCGCGTCACCTTAGCGGGGTCAAGCACACCGGCTTCCACGAGGTCAACGAATGCGCCAGTGGCGACGTTGTAACCGTTGTTGCCTTCAGCGAGTTTCACCTTTTCAACGATGAGTGCGGCTTCGAGGCCTGCATTCTGCACGAGCTGACGGAGAGGAGCTTCCATTGCGCGACCGAGGATTTCGGCGCCAATCTTTTCGTCACCGCAGAGGGCTGCTGCGCAGTCTTCCACTGCCTTCTGGCAACGGATGAGTGCAACGCCGCCACCCGGAACGATACCTTCTTCCACTGCAGCGCGGGTAGCGTGGAGAGCGTCATCAACGCGATCCTTCTTTTCCTTCATTGCAGCTTCAGTCTGTGCGCCAACCTTGATGACTGCCACACCGCCTGCAAGCTTGGCGAGACGTTCCTGGAGCTTTTCGCGGTCATAGTCAGAGGAGGTGGTGTCAATCTGGTGCTTGATTTCTGCCACGCGACCCTGGATTTCAGAGGTCTTGCCAGCGCCTTCAACGATGGTGGTGCTTTCCTTATCCACGGTGACGCGCTTGGCGGTGCCGAGCTGATCAACGGTGACAGATTCCAACTTAATACCGAGGTCTTCGGAGATGACCTGACCACCGGTGAGGATGGCGATATCCTTGAGCATTTCCTTACGACGATCACCGAAGCCAGGAGCCTTAACGGCGCAGATCTGAAGGGTGCCGCGGAGCTTGTTCACCACGAGGGTTGCGAGGGCTTCACCTTCAACGTCTTCAGCGATGATGAGGAGCGGGCGGCCGCTCTTTGCCACGCCCTGAAGGAGCGGAAGCATGTCGTTGAGGTTGGAAATCTTCTTTTCGTAGATGAGGATGCAGGGATTGTCGAGAACGCATTCCATGCTTTCTGCAGCGGTCACGAAGTAAGGGCTGAGGTAACCCTTGTCGAACTGCATACCTTCCACGACGTCGGAGGTCATTTCGGTGGTCTTGCCGTCTTCAACGGTGATGGTGCCATCCTTGCCGACCTTGTCCATAGCGTCAGCGATGATTGCGCCGATTTCGGTATCGCCGTTTGCGGAGATGGTTGCAACCTGTGCGACTTCTTCGTTGGTGGAGACGGGCTTTGCGAGGCCAGCGATAGCTGCGACAGCAGCGGCAGCAGCCTTATCGATACCGCGCTTGACGGCCTGAGGATTTGCGCCAGCGGTGACGTTCTTCAAACCTTCGCGATAAATGGCTTCACCGAGGATGGTAGCGGTGGTGGTACCGTCACCAGCAACGTCGTTGGTCTTCGAAGCGACTTCGCGGACCATCTGTGCGCCCATGTTTTCAAAGGGATCGGGGAGTTCGATTTCCTTAGCCACGGAGACGCCGTCCTTGGTGATGTGGGGAGAACCGAACTTCTTGTCGATAATCACGTTGCGGCCAGAGGGGCCGAGGGTGGTGGCGACTGCCTGTGCGAGCTTGCTCACGCCATTGAGAATTGCCTGACGTGCATCGCCCTCATACTTCATCTGCTTAGCGGACATGTTGAGATTCCTTTTCTAAAGTGTTTTTGGGGATATTCAAATTAACCAATGATGCCGAGGAGGTCATCGGAGCGCACGAGCTGATAGACCGTGCCATCGAGCTTCACTTCGGTGCCGCCGTACTTCGGCAACAACACAACATCACCAGGCTTCACGTCAAAGGGCATTTCCTTGCCATCCTTGTCGCGCTTGATACCGACTGCAATCACGGTGCCTTCCATAGGCTTTTCCTTAGCCGTGTCGGGAATAATGATACCACCACGGGTGACTTCTTTTTCTTCCTTAGGCTGCACGAGCACGCGATCACCGAGGGGACGAATATTGGGAGTAGACATTTTGTATTTCCTTTCTAAATCGTTTTTGGGGAGTGCTCCGAGGTGGGATGCCCTCCCCCGGAGCTTTTGGTGAGATTAGTTCATCTTGAAGTCAGCGTCAACGACGTCGTCGCCGCCCTTCTTTTCTTCCTTAGGCTGTTCAGCACCGGGCTGAGCACCTGCAGCAGCGTCTGCGCCAGGCTGCTGGTACATTGCAGCGCCAGCGGCCTGGAGGATCTGCATGAGGGCATCCTGCTTGGACTTGATTGCGGCCACGTCGGTACCCTTGAGGGCTTCCTTGAGGTCGTTGATTGCAGTTTCGATCTGCATCTTGGTTTCTGCAGGAATCTTATCACCGTTTTCATTGACCATCTTTTCAGCCTGGTAAGCCATCTGTTCAGCCTGGTTACGCGTTTCGACGGCGGCCTTGCGTTCTTCGTCTTCCTTCGCGAACTTTTCAGCGTCTTCGCGCATCTTTTCGATTTCTTCCTTGGAGAGACCGGAGGATGCGGTGATGGTGATCTTCTGTTCCTTACCTGTACCCTTATCCTTAGCGGTCACGTTGAGGATGCCGTTGGGGTCGATATCGAAGGTCACTTCGATCTGAGGCACGCCGCGAGGAGCCGGAGGAATGCCTTCGAGGTTGAAACGGCCGAGGAGCTTATTGTCAGCTGCCATCTTACGTTCGCCCTGGAAGATCTTGATTTCCACGCCAGGCTGGTTATCCACTGCGGTAGAGAAGACTTCAGACTTCTTGCAAGGGATGGTGGTGTTACGATCGATGAGCGGAGTTGCCACGCCACCGAGGGTTTCGATAGAGAGCGTGAGCGGGGTCACGTCGAGCAAGAGCACGTCCTTCACGTCGCCCTTGAGGATACCGCCCTGAATTGCAGCGCCCATTGCCACGACTTCGTCAGGGTTCACGCCCTTGTGGGGTTCCTTACCGAAGATTTCCTTTGCCTTTTCCTGAAGGCGGGGCATACGGGTCTGACCACCGACGAGCACGACTTCGTCCACATTGGAGATGTCTGCGTCATCCATGCACTTACGGCAGGGAGAGACGGTGCGTTCAACGAGCACATCTGCAAGCTGTTCGAGCTTAGCGCGAGAGAGCTGCTTGTTCAAGTGCTTAGGACCAGTAGCGTCCATCGTGATGAAGGGGAGATTGATGTCGCTGGTCTGAGCGCTGGAGAGTTCAATCTTAGCCTTTTCTGCAGCTTCCTTCACACGCTGAATGGCCTGCGTATCCTTAGAGAGGTCAATGCCTGTTTCAGCCTTGAATTCAGCGAAGAGCCAGTTCATCACAGCCTGGTCAACGTCGTCACCACCGAGCTGCGTATCGCCATTGGTAGCCTTCACTTCGAAGACGCCTTCGCCGATGTCGAGCACGGAGATATCGAAGGTACCACCACCGAAGTCATAAACGGCGATCTTTTCGTCCTTCTTCTTATCGAGACCATAAGCGAGCGAAGCTGCGGTAGGTTCGTTGATGATACGGAGCACTTCGAGGCCAGCAATCTTACCAGCATCCTTCGTAGCCTGACGCTGAGAGTCATTGAAGTAAGCCGGCACGGTGATGATTGCCTGGGTAACGGGTTCACCCAAGCGCATTTCAGCGTCAGCCTTCAACTTTGCGAGGATCATTGCGGAGATTTCAGGCGGAGAAAAGGTCTTATCGCCCACCTTGATAGCAGCGTCGCCATTGGCAGCGCGCGTTACATCATAGGGAACCATTGCGATTTCGCTCTGCATTTCATCGAACTTACGGCCCATGAAACGCTTCACAGAGTAAATCGTACCCTTAGGGTTCATCACAGCCTGGCGCTTCGCCGGCAAACCCACCAAACGTTCACCGTTCGGGGTAAAAGCAACAATAGAGGGGGTAGTGCGCTGACCTTCAGCGTTTTCAAGCACGCGGGCTTCGCCGCCTTCCATCACAGCCATGCACGAATTGGTTGTACCCAAGTCAATACCAAGAATCTTGCTCATTTCTTTTTTCCTTTCAAATACTTGCGGAACATCCGCGTTTACACTTCCCTTATACAAGCGCCGTGCCAATTCTCAAACAATATACAAAATAGCTGTTTTTAGGCATCATTTCTCAAAACCGTGCCACAAAGTGTGCCACGTCAAAAAGAGAAATCGTGCCAAATCATGTCAAAAGTGGCACAGTTTTGACACAGTGCCACAGATTGAGCGTTCTCTTTTATTAAAGGAAGGGGGTTTAAGGTGCCAATTGATCAGGCGAAGGCGGACGCGGTGCTCCAGGCGGTATTGCCGCATCACCAGAGACGGGACGATTCGGACGCGGAGTACGATCTCCCTGCCCTGTCACCACATTCATGCCCCCTTGACCACGGCCACGGCGACGACCACCCACAGACGTTGAGGTGCCGCTCTTTGCCTCTTCATTTGAAGCAGAGCCTAAGTTAGGATTCTGCGAAAGGACTCCCATAGGGATTTCAACAATGCGACGGCTCTCAATTGGATCGCTATCCTCTTCAGGAGGTTCCATCCAAAGGGTCAACTCCACCGCAGTGGGCAACATATTTGTCTTTGTCCACTCATCAATCCAGTTGATTTCATCCTCAGCATTGCGCTCTTGGTCTGGGTCCAACATACGGCAATTGAATCCAATAACCTTTGGCGAGAGGCAGAGTTCTGCCGTGTCTTCATCGGGATCAAAGTCTTCAAGTTGGAGATCTTGACGCCATGCACGCACGGTAAAACCGCCTGGGAAGTCGCCATCAGGTTCTGTAATCAAAACACGAATGCGATGTGGCACATACGCGAATTCGGCATCTTCACCCACCAAAGCAGGTCCCACTTTCGTCCATTCAATGACGTCATGGGCGCGTTCGTCCTCGCCATCATCAGTGAAGATTAAACCATACTTTTCACCAGAACCAGGCGTATAGGCAGAACGCAGCGCCGCGGTGAGCTGTTCCATCAAATAGTCAGAGTGGCCAGAAGCATCAATTACTTCACGCCCCACTTCCCACGAACGCGTCACCGAATGGAAAGAGGTAAAGAGCATTACGGTGAGCAATCCCAAGAGCGAGAGAGCAATCATGATTTCAACCAAAGTAAAACCAAGGCGGCTCTTTTGAAAGCCACCGCGTTGCTTTACCTTAAACGATTGCCACGCCTTTTGCATCTTTACTCCGTCTTTCGTAAATAGCGCACGATTTCTTCGCTATTACGGCCGCCACCCCATGTGACAATGGTGCGCACGACATACAATCCGTCATCCTCTACACCCTCTTCGGGTTCTTCCTTTTCATCCACAGTACGTTCGAAAACATACCCTTCTTTCAAGGAAGTATCGGGATCAACCACTGCATCCTCTTCAATATCTTCAATATCTCTTAAAGGATATGCCAATTCACCGAGCGAAAAGACGTACGCGACCTCTTGACGTTCGCGCGAGAGTTCAACCATGCGTGCGCTCACGATAATTGAGCGGTAAATCACCCCTAAAGCGCCGCCGAGAATAATCACTGAGAGCATTACTTCTAACAAAGTAAAGCCAGCAGATTTTCTCAACGCCTTCGTACGCTTTTCCATTTAGGATTTATGCCTGATGTTTGTACGCATTCGCAAGCGCTTCAGCCAACGTCATAGAGAAGTTGCTCGTCAACACTTCAGAGAAGCGTTCTTCCAACTTTGCGAGTTGGGCAAATGGCTGTGCACCCGCGACGCGTTCCAACAAGCCTTCGCCCTCATCATCATCCAAGCACGCATTAATGATGTCAGCCACGGTAAGCTTGGTCGCACAACAACACAACATGTAAGCGTTGTTGGGATCACCCGCGGCATCGGTTACAGCCACTAAAATCTTATTGCGTTCCAACACCCCTGCCACACGTGCCACATCACGTGCAGGCAAGTGGAATTCATTAGCAAAGCGTTCCAACGAAAGCGGAGCACGCTCCTCTTCTACACAACGCGTTGCGAAGAGCGCTAAGGCCAAGGCCATCACAATGGTTTCGCGTTCAGAAGGATGGGTAAAGGCAGACTCACGCAAAAGTTCAACGCGATTCTGGTGAACATAGCAGATTTCTGCGCCCAAAAGGATGATGTGCCAGCTGGAGTTAATCCAGAACAAGAGGATTGGCAATGCAATCAACGAACCATACAAACGGCTGTTATTCGCGATTCCCACCTGCAAGACCATGCACAACTTGAAGAAGATCATCAGCATAATGGTCGTAATCAAAGCGCCCAAGAAGATGCTAGGGATTCGAATGCGCGTATTCGGCAAAAAGCCAAAGATGAAGGCGAAGAGCAACGTTCCTACGAAAACAGGCACCAAATAATTCAAAATGCCCAATGCAGCGATGAATTCCTGCAGTTTCAAGAAGGAGGGTGCTGCGGTTGCAACGCTTTCCAAAACGGGGAGCGACGTTGCTGCCAAAACCAACAAAGGCGCGATAATAATCACGCTCAAATAGTCGGTGAACTTACGCCAAATGGGACGTGCCTTTGAAACACCCCAAATCACATTGAAGCTATCTTCAATTTTACCCAAGACGCTAATGACCATGAAGATTAATGCCACAGCACCCACGGTACCAATCTTGGCGAAGTTAATTGAATCAATCTGATCAAAGACGGTACGGCAGACATTGCGCAAAGCGTTCGCAGCCTGCTTTGACTCTACGGCATTCTTCTCGGTGGCAGCAGGTGCTGGAGCGGTTACATCTGCAGATGATGCCGGCGCAGTTGAAGCAGAAGCGCTTGAACCTTCCATTTGTCCAGTAAAGACCTCAATCTGCTCCATGATCTTCGCTTCAGCCAAATCCCCTGCCCCGAAAGCCTTCAACGAGGTCAAGCCTAAGGTCAAGACGGGCACGATTGCCAACATCGTGATATACGTCAAAGCCGAGGCGTGCAGAATCGAACCATCGCGCCAATAGGACTTCCCTACGAGGACAACAAAGCGCAGTAAACGAATTAAGAGACGCATCCAAGTCGGACACGTCTGCAAATCCATTCGCCAAACAACTTCATTAAAAAAGTGAAGAGCTTTTGCAATCATTCTGAACCCCTTATGCATTTAAGACATCAGGCGCGTACTTCTTTACGATTTCACGACAACGCGCCGCCACCTCATCGGCAGATGTCGGCACATCACGTTGCATCGAGTCAAGCAAACGCTGCATATCAAAATAAGCGATACGACAAATCAATTCCTTCACACGCGGGATTAGGTTCGCAGACATACTCAACTTACGGATGCCCATCCCTACAAGCAAAAGCGCAGCCAATGGATCTGAAGCCATTTCACCGCACACGCAAACCGAACGATTGTGACGGCGAGCTGCCTGTACCACCGTGCGAATCAACGAAATAATCACGGGATGCAATGGCTGATAGAGATGCGCTACTGCTTCATTGCCACGATCCACTGCGAAGGTGTACTGCACTAAATCGTTTGTGCCAAGCGAGAAGAAGTCACATTCCTTTGCCAATGCCTCTGCCTCTAATGCAGCAGCTGGCACTTCAATCATAACGCCTTCTGGCACATCCTGGCGGAAAGGAATCCCCTCTGCGCGAAGTTCTTGCTTACATTCACGCACAAAGGCCTTACACGCACGCAATTCCTCAACAGTGGTAATCATCGGATACATCATTGCGCAATCCCCAAGGAGCGCAGCGCGGAGAATTGCGCGCACTTGGGAACGAAAGACCGGTCGATTGTTCAATAGGTAACGCACCGAGCGATTGCCCAGGAAGGGATTAGCCTCCCCTGCATGACTACGGCCGACCATCTTATCACCGCCAATGTCTAACACGCGAATGACGACAGGCTTTTGATCGCACGCGCACAACACTTCAGAATAAGCCTTAAACTGCTCTTCTTCTGTGGGTTCACGGCGCAAGCCAATCCAAAGGTATTCTGTGCGATAGAGTCCAATACCCTCTGCGCCATGCTCACCAATACCTTCAAAGCCCACACTATGGTCAGCATTTGCCAAAAGCGTCACACGCACGCCATCAGGCGTAATTGCGGGACGATCTGCCAGCGAGCGACGATGTTCCTGCGCAGCACGCAGCGGTGCGGTCTCAGAGAGGAGCGTGGCTTTAATCTTATCTGTCGGCAAATGCCAGAGCAAGCCATGGAAGCCATCCAAGGCCACTTCATCACCCACGTGGATTGTTTCTAACGACTGCCCAATACCGACGACTGCTGGAACGCCGAGAGCCTTTGCCAAGATAGAAACATGTGCGGTGAGCGAGCCCTGCTCTGTTGCCATACCACGAATGTAGCGTCGTGGTAAAGAGACGGCATCTGAGGGTGAAATATTATCAGCTACGATGACCGAAGGGCGGTCAATCTGCGGTACGGCACGTTGGCCATCGCCGCCTTGGAGATTGCCAATAAGACGATTACGCACGTCATAAAGGTCAGCCACGCGTTCACGGAGATAGTCATCCCCCATATGACGCATCATTTCAACCATTGACTCAAAGGCACAGTGTACGGACCATTCGGCATTATCACGATGATTACGAATATCCTTTACCACCTTATCAATAAAGAAGGTATCTTCCAACATCATCAGCTGCGAATCAAAGATGCCAGCCTCGGTAGATGATGCGTGCGTTTCGGTGGTTTTGGCCAATTCTGCCAATTGACGGCGAGCGCGGTCTAGCGCGGTGTAGAAACGTGCAATTTCTGCATTCAGAAACTGCGGTTCCACTTCGTAATGAGGAGCCTCGCGAATCTTCTCTGCTTCAAAACGAACGACTGGCGCAAAGACCAAGCCACCCGAGGCGGCAAGGCCTCGGTAAAGCATCGGTTCGCGTGCAGTCGGTGTCGTATCCATCAGCGGAATTCCGCGAGCGGATCGTCTTATTCGTCAGGAAGGTCGAACTTACGGTCCACCAAAGCTTCCAATTCTTCGACAGCCTTCTGGGCTTCTTCGCCAGTAGCGCGAATGACCAAAGTGGTGCCGCTGACAGCTTCCAAGGTCATGAGAGCCATGATGCTCTTACCCGGGACGACCACGCCGTCCTTTTCCACGGTAACGTCTGCGCGATAACGAGCAGCGGTCTTAGCGAACAAGCCTGCGGGACGCACGTGCATACCATACTTGTTTTTCAAAACAACGGTAACGGTTGCTTCATTCATTAGTTTTACTCCGCTATTTGGTTATGGGCGATGACCTGCGCATCTAAGATGGCGGCAGCGTCCATATGTGAGTGACGCATTTTAAAGGTGGCTGCAGCAGTTTCAACCACATTCACAAAATCACGACCTGCGGCCACAGGGATGGTGAGCCTTTGAACAGGGACACCGAGAATTTCACACGTTTGGATATCCGACCCGATTCGGTCAATATCATCTTCATTTGTGCAAACTCTCAGCGAGACAATTAAGTCCATCTGAGCTTCGGGTTTCACGGAGGCAATCCCGAAGAGCGTGGCTACGTGCAACAATCCCAAGCCACGAATTTCCATAAAGCCACGAAGTTGCGCTGGTGCCGTACCCCGTAACCCGCCATGCGCATCTCTTGACAACAAGGTCATGTCATCTGAGATTAACGCATGTCCTCGGCGCAAAAGTCCAAGCGCCGTTTCACTCTTACCGATGCCAGGAGGGCCTTCAAGAAGCACTCCGATACCACCTACGTCCACCAAGGTGCCATGGACTGATGCGCGCGGCGCGGTAAGTTCGTGCAGATGGAGCGAACCCACACGGAAGACCTCTTGGGCTTCACGGCGAGAACTGAGCACTGGAATGCCAGCTTCATCTGCCAATCTGAGCGTTTCCCCGCTCAAGGGGTCGTTCTCGGACTTGCAGAGAATGATGCCAGGGACATTGTATTTCAACAAGGCCATCCAGCGTTCTTTCCGCGCATCTGGCGGAAGGGTCTGCAAGTAGGCGCATTCCGCTCTGCCGAGAACTTGCAATCTGCGAAATGCGAAATGTTGATAAAAGCCCGTAAGGGCCAAACCAGGGCGATAGAGCACGGGCTCTTCTACTGGTCGGTTTAGGCCTTCTTCCCCTGCGACCACTTCAAGACCTAAAACCTCACGTGCCGATAAGAAAAAACTTCCCACCGAGAGCGGTGACACGGCGATCGTGCTAATTGTTAATGGACGCTTTGGGTCATACATAGTGTTTTTGGGATGCGGCCGTTAACGTTTAGGGAGCCTCGCTAGAGCGAAACTCTAGCGAGGCGAGGTTAAAACACTTACTTAGCAGCTTCTGCGGCCTGAGCAGCCTTGCGGGCGGGCTCAACATAGGCCTTAGCGCGCTTTTTGCGGATCTGGGTTTCGACCTTAGCGGCGGCCATATCCACTGCGGCACGCATGGACGTATCGGTGCTGGCGGTACCGATGAACTTTTCATCCTTACGCTGAGCGATCACTTCTGCTGCGCAGAGCTTATTCTGGAAATCCATTACCACACGGACTGATTCGACCATTGGAAACGCCTGCCCGATCTTCTCAGCACGCTGCTGAGCGTAATCGCGGAAGCCCTCGGAAATGTTTTTGTGACGTGCATTGACTTCTACTGTCATGATGAACCTACCTTTCTTATTTGGCTTGGTTTGTACTTCTCGGCGCCTTCTTTACATACGGAAGTTTTCACCGAGATAAGATTGTCTCGCTTCAGGGTTATTGATGAGTTCGTCACTCGTCCCTTCGCAAAGGATTTTGCCTTCGAACACGATGTACGCACGGTCCACGATATTGAGCGTTTCACGTACATTGTGGTCAGTGATGATCACGCCGAGCCCCTGGGATTTCAGGTTTTTCACAATGCTCTGGATGTCTTCCACGGCGAGCGGGTCCACACCTGCAAAGGGTTCGTCTAGCATCAAAATAGAAGGTCTACGCACGAGGGCACGCGCAATTTCGAGTTTGCGGCGTTCACCACCCGAGAGCGTATAGGCGGGTTGCTTTGCTACCTTGGCCAATCCGAGAGAGGTGAGCAATTCGTCTAAGCGCTCGGCCTTCTCTGCACGCGAGGGGTGCATGGTTTCTAAGATGGCTAAGATATTATCTTCCACGCTGAGGCGACGGAAGATACTGGCTTCCTGGGCCAAGTAACCCAAACCGATGCGTGCACGCTTGTACACGGGCATATCGGTAATGTCTTGCCCACGGAACATCACGGTGCCGCCATTGGGGCGCACCAAGCCCACGACCATGTAGAATGTAGTGGTTTTACCGGCGCCATTGGGACCGAGCAAACCCACGCATTCACCGCAGCGGGCGGTCAGGGAGATATCACGCACGACGGTACGTTCGCCATAGATCTTCATCAGACCTGTTGCGACGATGTCAGGCGTATTGTTTTGAAGCGTAGCCATTACATCATATCCTTAATACCATCGGTCGAACCGGCGGGAATGATGAGTTCAGGATTGGGATAGATTTCCATGCGCTGGTCACCCTGCTTGGTCCAGATAGTAATCTTATCGCCCTTTACCACGCGTTCTTTGCCTGCGCCATCAAGGCTAATCAGGCGCGCGTTACCTGCCATCACGAGGCGATCTTCTGCCTTGATGTAAACGGCGCGGTCACACGTTGCGCGACGGTCTTCATTGACCACCTTCACGTTTCCTTTCACCACCAAACGTTCGAGGGTATTGGTGCTTTCCAAGAAGACGAAGAGTTGGTCAGCCGTTAACGTGAAGCGAACGTCATCCACCTTCACGTTATCCGTCAAAATTGCCACAGATTCTTTGTAATTGTATTCCATGTGGTCTGCGGTGATACGCGTATCACGCAGGGCAACAGCCTGCTTTTCAGCGGCGGGCTTAGCAGGACCACCCATCAAGGCTTCACGCGCGGCGGCCATACCATCGTCTTCTTGTGCCTGGACGAGCGCCACCATCAGCGCCATGGTCAACATTAAGAGTTTCTTCATTGTTCTCTCCTCAGAAAATTCCGCGATCGGTGAGCTTTACTTCACCCATGCGTTTCGTTTTAATTACGGCGCGCCTTAAAATGCGCATATAACGCGTATTCAAATCTGCCACTGCACCGACGCCTGTTAGGATGTCATCACCCATTTCTGCGCGCACTTTGCCTTTGGCTACGGCCAACATTTCCACGCGGTCTACGGCGAGTTCATCTGCCGTTAAAACGGATTCAACCGTACCATCTTCGTTGTACGAAGTCACGACCACATTCCGTCCGCGCAAATAATTGGTATCCAATGTTACCCACGCTTCCGAAGCAAGTACCGTGGTCTGCGGACGACCGTCGGGGAAGCTTTTAACGGGCAACTTCAAATTGCGTGCGGGCGAACCGAGTTCGTCGGCATTCTTACGCAAGGATTCAATCAACGTTTTGTAGCGTGCGGCCTGTCCTGGCTCAGAATAACGTGCGGTTGCCACGGCGGAAATCTTCGCTTCCGTCGCTTCATCCAGCAACGCTTCTGCGATGGGGGCGGCCATTAGCCACCCACTCATCAGCAAACTTCCGAGTATGAATATAGTACGCATTAGTTCTTAACGATTGCGTTGATATTCTGCAACTTCTTCAAGAGGTCTTCCAATGCGCTGAAGGCGATTGCGTTCGCGGCATCGGAGAGGGCTTCCGGCGGATTGAAGTGCGTTTCCATGAAGAGGCCATCGACACCCGTTGCGACTGCGGCGCGTGCCAATGCAGGAGCCCAGCGACCATCGCCACCAGAGCCCGAACCAAGGCCACCCGGACGCTGCACGCTGTGCGTAGCATCAAAGACCACGGGATAACCGAGTTCGCGCATCACCAAGAGCGAGCGCATATCGGCCACCAAGTTGTGATAACCGAAGCTGGCGCCACGTTCGATCAAGACAATGCGATTATTACCTTCGCTTTCAATCTTACGCACCACGTTCACCATGTCTTCCGGTGCCATGAACTGGCCCTTCTTCACATTGATGACGCGACCCGTCTTTGCAGCGGCCACAACCAAGTCGGTCTGACGGCAAAGGAAGGCCGGAATTTGAAGCACGTCGCAGACTTCTGCCACAGGTTCGCACTGCCAAGGTTCGTGAATATCGGTCACGATCGGCACATTGAAGCGAGACTTCACTTCTGCCAAGGTTTCGAGACCCTTTTCAAGACCTGGGCCGCGATAAGCAGAGAGGCTTGTGCGATTGGCCTTATCAAAAGAGGCTTTGAAGATGTAGGGAATGCCCAACTTCGAGGTCAAGCCCACCAATGCTTCTGCCAATTCTAAGCATGCATCGTGGCTTTCAATGACGCAAGGACCTGCCATTAACGTCAATGCGTTGGTACCAAAAGAAACTGTGTCGGTTACGTTGACAATCTTACAATCTGCCATAGTACGATATCCTTCCATTACGGAAATAATTTACCATATCTCGCGACTCTTTTCCAACACTTTTTCATTTATTTATAGATAAATCACACTTTTATGCACCTCAAAGTCCCAGATTTTGACCTCTGTTGCGCAAAAAAGAGAAGTCGTGCCCTCCCCCATTGCGGAAGTGCTTTTTGAAAAAGGGTTGTTTTGGATCTTAAAAAGGCTTGTTTTGATTTTGAAAAAGGGTTGTTTTCAAAGTCAAAACAGGTTGTTTTGTTTTTGCTTAGAAACGACGCTTAAACGTAACCCATCAAAATGTCGTAGAAACTTTCGGGGAGAGAGACGTTTGGCAAGTCTAATGCGTCTTCAAAAAGGGGCGCGATTTGCTCCTCTTCAAGACCTGCAATGCCACAACCAATACGTGTCACCCAAAAGTGAAGTTCGGGGTGCGCTTTTGCGAATTGAATAAACTCATCGACATAGGGCGCGATGGTGGTTTCATCCCCCTGCATTGTGGGGATGGCATAAGACTGTCCTTGGAGGCCGACCCCCTGCCCCATAATCGCACCAAAAGACTGCACCGCAATGCGCGCAGCACCGCCATAATGATTACCCGCTAAATTACTGCCGAAAACAAATATCTCATTGTCTTCTAAATGACTTATTTTACCTGGCGTAAAACGCAATTCGTCCATCTCTGCGGGAGGTGTTTGATCACACATCTCTCATCCTTTCACATACACATTTTCACTCAAAATTACGCGTTTAGGATTGCACAATCCATGGCAAAATCCCCACCGCTTTTCCTCTTCATACTAACACATTTTTATCCTCTTTTTCACCCACTTTTTTCACTCTTTTTATCCACTCGGTGGCATGTTTTTTAGGAACGATTTCACACGCGTGAGTTTCGTACGCGTACGCGAGTACGCCCAATTTTAATATTGTAGCGTTTTCTTTCCCTTTTCTAAGGTTAGATTTGATAGAATACACGAGTTATGTTGGTAAGACTTTCGGTAAAAAATTTAGCGGTTGTAGAAAACACAGAAGCCAAATTCGCTCCTGGGTTGAATGTGATCACAGGTGAAACGGGTGCGGGTAAGTCCGTACTTATGGGAGCTTTACGCCTTTTGATTGGCGAACGCGCAGACCGTTCTGCGATTCGCACAGGCGCAGATGAGGCCACCGTTTCGGCAGTCTATGAACTCGCCTCCCCTGCCGCCGTCAATGAAACGTTGGCAGATTTGGATTTACCTGAATGCGAAGATGGTATTTTGTTGCTCAAAAGAGCGTTGCGCGCAGATGGTACAGGCAAGATTCGCATCAATGATGCCCCCGCCACCGCGACGGCACTTCGCAAACTTGCCCCTTTCTTGACCGATATTCACGGCCCTGATGACAATTTGACGTTGCTCGCGCCCGAATTCCAATTGCGCCTGCTCACCGCCTATGCTGGTGCCGAAGCCGAAGAAACTGCCTACGCGCAGCAGTGGCAAGTCTTGAAGCACCTCCAAGCCGAATTGCTTGACTTGACGGGCGACCCAGAGCGTCGCGAATACGAACTTACCCGTTTACGCGAAACGTTGTCCGACATTGATGCGGTAGATCCCAGCGAAGCAGATGGTGATGACCTCACCGAACAGCACGCACAAGCTGCCAATGCCGAAGCGATCTTGGCAGATGGCAATCATCTTCTTGATGTCTTGACCGATGGCGACACCGCGGTCGCGGATTTATTGGTTTCCTTACATCGCCCCTTACGCGACCTTGCGCGCATTCTGCCAGAAGCGGCTACGTGGAGCGAAACGCTTTCGACGATTCAGGAAGACCTTCACGAATTATCAAACACTATTTCACAACGTCTTTCCAAAATTGATGCAGACCCCTCTGCTTTGGCCCAACTTGAAGCGCGTTTAGGGCAAATTCAGCGTCTGCGTCGTCGCTATGGTCCTACGTTGGAAGACGTTTTGCGTCATCGTGTAGAAGCACGCGCCCGCTTAGAAGCTTTGGCCGATACCGAAACTGCAGTGCAGGATTTGGAGATCAAGATTGAAGCCGCACGCCAAGCGCTTGTACGTGCAGGTGAAGCTTTACGCGCTAAACGCCTCGCAGCCGCACCGAAACTCTCCGCCGCCATTACGGCAGAATTGCACGACTTGGGCTTCTTGCAATCCTCTTTCCCCATTGAAGTAGAGGCGCTTGAAGAACCTGCGGCATCTGGTTTGGATCGCGTTGTCTTCTGTTTTGAACCCAATCCTGGCGAACGTGCACGCCCCTTGGCAGCAATTGCCTCCTCGGGTGAAATCGCACGTGTGATGTTGGCCGTTAAGGTTATCTTGGCACAACACGATGCCATCGCCACGCTCGTCTTTGACGAAATTGATGCCAATATCGGCGGTGAAACTGGTCGTAAGGTAGGCATCAAATTACGCAAACTCGCAGAACACGTGCAGATTCTCTGCATTACGCACCAACCCCAAGCCGCAGTCTATGGTCAGCGTCATCTGCGCGTGAAGAAAACCGTCACCGATGGCATTACGCAGACCTTTATTGAGCCTTTGACCGAAGCCGATCGCGCCACCGAAATCGCGCGTATGCTTGGCGGTGAAGACTTTACGCCCATTACGCGTGACCACGCCATTGAGATGTTGCGTCAAGCGGCACAACCCCTTTAACCCCTCGTTTTGGAAGAAAACCCATGATTCCACTCGCCTCCCCAACGTTGTTTCTCTATGGCCCTCCTGCTACAGGAAAGTCCACTTGCGCACGCAATCTCTCCGTGGCGCTCTCCAAAACTGCGCTTGATTTAGATACGTTGATTGAGCAACGCCTTGGAATGACAATTCCACAGGCCGTAGAAAAGTTTGGCCAACAGTATTTTCGTGACGCCGAAACTGAAACCTTGCGCGAACTCTGCGCACGCAAGCCCAATGCTGTGGTGGCTTTAGGCGGTGGAGCATTGCTCCGCGATGAGAATCGTGCGTTGGCCGAAGCATGTGGTCCGATTGTGTGCATTCACACGCCACCCGAAGTCTTAGCACAGCGTGTCGAACGCAAGGCTGGCAGTCGTCCATTCTCCAAAAACGCTGATGGTCTTTTGAAACTCTTGGAAGAACGTCGCGAACACTACGATTCCTTCCCCTTGAATCTGCGCCTTACGGGAAAACAAATGCCCCAAGACGTTTGGCCAAAGGTGATGACGCTTTTAGGCCGTTTTCTGGTTTCGGGGATGGGTTCGCCCTACCCTGTACTTATCGCGCCCAATGCCATCGCAGAATTGCCGCGCATTATTGAACACTTAGACCCGAAGCCCAATCACTTCTTGATTGTGGGCGACTCTAATACCTTACCGCTCTATGGCAAGAAGGTCATGGAAGCTTTGGGGCAAGAGATTCCGCAATTCCAAATCACCGCAGGCGAAGAAAACAACACGCTCGCGACCGTGAATCAGATTTGGGAAGCAATGGGCGCAGCACACTTAGAACGTAACGACCTCGTCATCGCGCTCGGTGGTGGCGTCACAGGCGACTTAACGGGCTTTGCCGCATCAGCATGGCTCCGAGGTATGCGTTGGCTCAACCTCCCCACCAGCCTTCTTGCGATGGTGGATGCGGGCATTGGGGGTAAAACTGGTGCAGACTTGCCTTCGGGCAAGAATCTCATTGGCGCCTTCCATCCGCCATGCGCAGTACTTGCAGACACGCAAACCTTGCAGACTTTGCCTGAACGTGAAATGCGTTGCGGTCTCTCTGAAACCCTCAAGCATGCCGTGATTGGCGACCCGCAAATCATGGAAATGCTCAATGTCTTTGCTGAAAAGCGCAATGATATCGATTGGTTAACGCGCTTGGTGATTCGTTCGGCGGCGGTGAAGGTGAAGACCATTCTTGAAGACCCCTTTGAAAAGACAGGTAAGCGCGCCGCCCTCAACCTGGGCCACACAATCGGTCACGCTGTCGAAGCCGCAAGCGGATTCCAACTCGCACACGGCGAAGCGGTGGCAATTGGCACCGTTGCTGCCACGCGCATTGCCGCAAAGATGCGTTTGGCGCCTGAAAGCCTCATCACCACCTTGGCGGATGCGCTTATCCGTTTGGGCTTACCCACCGAAATCCCCGCACACATGTCTGCAGACGTACTTCGCAATTATCTCTTGCGCGATAAAAAGAAGGCCGCAGGCAAGGTACGCTTTGCACTGCCCATTGACATCGGCAATGTGCGCACAGGGCTTATTGTTCAGGAGGACATCCTCAATGACATTCTTAACTGCAAACGGGCTTAATCCCGAAACGCTTGATTGTCATGCGCTCTTAGAAACGTTTATCTGCGAAATGAATCGCGGATTGCGAGGCGAAGGCGCGCTCCCGATGTTGCCTTCTGGTATCCTTTTGGGTAAGAGCCATCCGCGGAATGTCACGATTCCGGCGTTTGACGTTGGCGGCACGAATACACGTGCGACGCGTGTGCGCTTTGATAACGCAGGCCAAGCGACCTTTGAAGCATTGCATCGTGGCCGCATGCCTGGCACCGAGGGTGAAGTTGATAAAGTCACGTTTTACCAACAGTTGAGCGACGCGCTTGCGCCAGCGCTCAAGGCAAATGAACGCTTTGGATTCTGTTTCTCCTATCCCATCACTGAAGCGGGCGAACTTCTCTTTTGGACCAAGAAGGTCTGTGCGCCTGAAATTCCAGGTCGTAATGTCGTCAATGACCTTGTGGAAGTGCTTGCAGAGCGCGGGCTTCCAAACGTTTCTGCGCGCATCTTGAATGACACCGTTGCGGCGCTTTTGGCGATTTTCGCGCGTCCTGATGCGTTAGATGCAGCAGGTCATGTGGGCTTTATTCTCGGCACGGGCACCAACACTGCTTACGCTGAAATCACCGACAACATCCACAAACAGCCAGGTCTGCCCGCAGGAAAGCGCATGCCTATCAACTGCGAATCGGGCAACTTCAATAGCTTCCCGAAGTCGACCTTTGACTTGCAATACGAAGCGGAAAGCGGCACTGGCAGAAGTCAGTGGGAACGTTGTATCTCAGGTGTGCACTTGGGATCGTTAGGCACAATTGTTTTGCGTCGCGCTGCCGAAGAAGGAATGTTGCCCTCTTTGCGCGATGTGTTGATGAATCGCGCCTTTACGCACGTAGAGCTCAACACCTTCTGCGCAGGCGAAGGCGAGTCCTGTTTCAATTGTCCTGCGACAGAAGCCGAAATGGTGCGCGCCCTTTTGTGCCCGTTGTACGAGCGTGCAGCGGCCTTCGCAGCGGTCAATATCGCAGCGGCAGCTATCTGTTCTGCGCGTGCCAACCATCAGACCTCTGGGAAAATCTTGGTCAATGCCGATGGTTCTACCTTCTGGAAGACGGCCGCGATTCCCTTTGTAGCACGTACCAAGTCGCACCTTGACGCGCTCCTTCAGCGTTATGGCTACACGAGTGAAATCTTCCGCGTTGACGAAGCACCGTTATTAGGGGCTGCTCTTGCAGCTTATTGTGGTTAATTTATGGCGAAACCAACCGTACACTTTATTGGCAATGACCGCGCCGCACCGCTCCAGATTGTGGATTGGTGTCAGAAGCAGTGGCCCGATGCACTTCCCGCAGGGCTTGTCTTCTGTGTGCCAACGGCTTTAGCAATGCGTCGTTTGCGCGATGCATTGACCTTGGCCTATACCGCCATCCAAGGTGTACGATTCTCCCAACCCGCAGGGCTGATCTCCTACTTCAAACCGCACGACTTCCCACCGCAACTCACTGAATCCGAACGTCTCTGCGTATGGGACCGCGTCTTCGATTGGTTAGCGCAGGCAGATCAGGATAATTTGGTTGCAGAATGGCTCTTCCCTGGCGAAAATGCGTGGTTAACTCGTCCAGCAGCGCGTTACACTGTAGCGCAACGGCTGATTAAGTTACGCATGACGCTTGTAGAAGCGGGATTAGACTTCAATGGCGTAGCCAATCATCCGCAAACGAAACTCTTAGACACGCGTGAACAGAGTCGTTGGGCGGCATTGGATATGTTGGAAACCAAGTATCGTGAACAATTGGCAGAACTCAACCTTTCCGATCCTGTGGATTTACAACTCGCCACCTTGAAAGCACCCACACCTGCACCGATTGAAGACCTGGAAGATTGGCGTCTCATCGTTGCGTGTGTGCCAGACTTAATGCCGATTTTAAGCAAACTCTTTGAGGCGGCACCACACTGTGACATCTTGGTGCAAGCCACGCCCGATGAAGCCGAACACTTCACCGACTACGGTACGCCTGCACCAACGTATTGGCTTAAGGCGCCCTTGCAATTACCTAGCAGCGCGATTACGCTTGCTGAAACGCCCGCCGACGAAGCGGTTGAGATTGAGCACTTCCTTGGTCGCAAGGGAACGATCAACCCAAGTCAGATTTGCTTAGGCGTACTCAACCACGAAATCATGCCTTTCATCACCTCCTCTTTTGAAACGCATGGGATTCAAGTCTTTGAGCCAGATCCAATCCAACTCTCCAAACAGCCCGCTGCGCGTTTGCTTCGCGACCTTTTCCAATTGGCAAAGACGCATCGCATTGAATTCCTTTTGCCGCTCTTAATCGTACCGGAGATTACTGCTTTCGTGCAGAGTGACTACGCGACACTGCGCAAGGCATTTGTTGAACTCATCGACATCCATCGTCCTGCCACCTTGCACGCCGCGCTTCCATTCTTGAAGGAAGGGAACCCTGAGACGCGCTTGATGGAGCAAATCCTCAAGTGGACGGACGATTTACAAGCGTCACCCTGTGAGGGAGCTTTGCGTATTTTGGTGGAAATCTTTGGAGCCCAGGTCTTAGACCCTGTGAAGGATGCATTACGATTTGCCACCTTTGAAGCGCTTCAAGAGATTTTTGCCGAAATCAACACCATTCGCGTGCCCGATGCACAACAGCATGAGGCTCTTCTCTTCGCGCGCATTAATCAAACCACCTTGCACCCGATTCGCGGCACTGCAGAGAGTTCGTTTGAAGGCCGTTTCGAGATTTTGTGGTCAAAGGCAACCGATTTCGCAATCGCAGGATTGAATGAAGGTATCTTCCCCGACACCACCTTTGAAGATGCCTTCTTGCCAAATAACTTCAGAAAAGCATTGGCCTTGCGCTCTGACTTGACACGTTTCGCCCGTGATGCCTACATCTTGGACACGCTCTGCAAACGTTGTGCGCCTGAACATCTGAAGTTCACCTGCAGTCGTTTGAATTCCAATGGTGATTGGCTCAAACCCTCTCGTCTCTTCTTCCACTGCGAATCCGAAGAGCAGCAAGCCCGCGCGAAGACCTTCTTTATTGATGCGGCAGAGCAAGCCTCTGCGACAGGCGAACTCTCTAAGCTCGCATTCACCTCCACGCCTGATGTATGGCTCAAGCAGACCCATCGTAGAACGCGCTTGAGCGCATCCGCGATTCGCGCCTTTTTGGCCTCACCCTTCCAGTATTGGATGTATTATGAGTGCGGTCTTGCCGAAACTGCACCGCTTGAAGAAGGTGTTCAGGCCAATGACTTTGGTACGATGATTCACGAAGCGATGTTGGCGCTCTGCGATACGAAGTCAACCGATGCCGATACGATTTACCACACGCTTGAAGCCGCTTTCAACAAGGTCTTCTTTAGCCGCTACGGAAAGCACCCTGACGTTGAGCTCTTAGCATTGCACCACTCTGCACTCAGACGATTGAAGTCTGCCGCACTGTGCGAAGCAGGCCTCCGTCAAGAAGGCTGGGAAACGCGTTATGTAGAACACGACACGCGCAATAAGGCGTGGGAAGTTGGGATGACGATTGAAGGCCAGCCCATCACGCTTTATGGTCAGATTGACCGCATTGACTACAATGCCAAAACGAATACGTGGCGCGTGATTGACTACAAAACTGGCACGTCTCCCAAGCCTTCAACCGAACACTACTCCAAGCCGCGAGGCACTGATGTGTGCGTGTGGAAGAATTTCCAATTGCCTATCTATCGTTTACTCACACGCCACGCATTGCAATTGGCACCAGAAGTCTCGGTTGAGATGGCCTACTTCGCCCTTCCTGCGCGCAAAACCGCCAGCATCCTCACATTGGAAGACCCCGTCTGTGAAGCAGACACTGTCGAAAGCCTCAAAGAAGTACTAAAACAGATGTTGATGCTTTCTCCTGAAATGTTGCTTCAAGATGCTGACGTTTTGAGTGACCCGCTTCTTAAACATTTGCTATCCTCTTGTAAAGATCGTTATGAATCTCACGCCTGAACAACAACAATGGCTTTATGCGCTACAGAGACCTTGGCCCTTGGAGCCGAGGCCGTTGGTCGCTTTAGCGAAGACGTTAAACACCACCGCTGATGCATTGCAAGGCTTTATCAATGACCTTCGCGCTGCAGGGCGTGTGCGTCGTATTGGCGGTGTGTTTGATGCGCGTCGTCTCGGTTATCGGAGTTGCCTCTTTGGTGTGCAGGCTTCTACGCCAGAAACGCTTCAAGCCGCGGCTGAAACCGTCTCTGCTTTGCCAGGCGTCACGCACGCTTACACGCGTGGATGGCCCGAGGGCGTTGAGATTGATGGCGTAACCTCCAAAGACTATGAAGGGTACCCGAACCTTTGGTACACCCTTTCGGCGCCGGCAGACCAATTTGATGCCACTGCCGCAACCCTCTCCGCGCTCAATCCTAAACCCTTCCCCGCTTTGACGCGTTACAAGATTGACGTCATCTTTGACTTGCGTACACGCAATCGTGACGAACGCACAGAGTATCGTTCGCCCACAGAAGCCGTGAACCCTGTGCACTTAACGCCAGAGCAGCAGGCCATCGTCCGCCGTTATCAGGATGATACGCTCAATCCATACGCACCCTTTGAAGAGGCAGACTTAGCGCAACTCCAAGCTTGGCAAACCGATGGCACGCTGCGTCGTTTCGCGCTTTTACTCTATCATCGCGCCAATGGATTTATGGCAAACGGCATGTGCTGTTGGCAAGTGCCGCCAGAAGCGTGTGACACCTATGGCCGTCGTTTGGCAGCGATGCCTGAAGTCACCCACTGTTACGCGCGTCCTGCACAAGAAGGCTTTCCCTTCACGCTCTACGCGATGATTCACAACACCTCTTGGGAAGCGGCCTACGCGGTCTTTAATCGTCTCACGCAACAGGCCGAGCTCACGCCTTTTGAGCGGAAGATTTTCTTCTCTACCCACGAATACAAAAAAAGTAGCGTACGCTTTTTTATCTAAGAGGGGCCTCATGACACGCTTTTCCATTTTAATTTGCTTCCTTCTCTGCGTGGTTACGCTACACGCACGTGAGTATGTTAATCTTACGGAAGACACGCATATCTGTGGACCTAAATTAACCGCTCAGAAGTTAGACGGGCGCGTTCTTGCTATTTTAAACTGGGGTCTCGGCTGTGGGTGGTGTACCAAATATCTACCTGAATTCAACGAAGTTATCGACCAATATAAGAAGGATCCTCGCGTTGTAATCCTTAGTTCTCATACGTGGGGAGGCACCTTTCCTACCATTGCAAAGAAACTTAAAGAATATAATTGCGATGTGCCAACATACCAAAACTTCTACGTCGTAGGCCACCCTGCTGCAACAGCTGTGCCACAAGCCTATGTCATTTCCATTGAAGGAGAACTCCTCTGGAAAGGTCAACCTCGTGATGGTAAGCTTCAGGGAGCCCTTCGAGACGCGCTTAAAAATATTCCGATGCCGAAAAAGAATGGATTAACGTCGAAAAAAAGCATCTTAACTGGATTAGACACTGAAATAAAACACTGTTCTACCTTGGCAAAACGCTTAACTATTGGGCAAAATATAGAGCCACTTCTTAATCAACTGAAAGTTCAAGCATCAAGAGGTGGCGAAGTCGCGGCAGAAGCGAATGCAATCTTAAAGCATTGCACAGAGTGGGCGAAATTGCAAGAATCGTCCATTTATCTAGATTTAAATACGCATCCGTCTCGCGCCATCGCAAATGCAAAAGAATACTTTATTACGATGCCAAACCGAAGTAAAGCCATCAAAAAATACTTGGACAACTACTTGAAAGACCCCCAACTGTCTAAACTGGCTGCCATACGTATGCAATACAACACGCTCGTGACAACCGACATTCAAGTTCAAAATCGTAAGCGGCAAGTGCTCGCAAAAGCAAAAAAATGTCAGGAACAACTTAAAACGCTTAAGTTTGACAAGGATGACGTTGATTACTTAGAGGTCAAAACACTTTTGGAAGACTTTATTGGTAAACTAGAAGACTAATCGTTTAATGAGGACAATCCCTATGAAACACACTATTTTTAGCATCTTTTGTTTGATGAGTGCAATGACATTGCGAGCGCTTTCGTTTAGCAATCTCAATGATGGCGCCTATTTGAGCGGTCCCAAATTGACGGATAAAGATCTCGCAGGACGCGTGATTGCTGTTGAAGTATGGGGGTATCAATGCCCTCCCTGCTTGGCAAGCTTGTCACACATTGCAAAATTGGCCAAGTCTTACGAAAATGACTCACGCGTAGAGATTATTGGTTCGCATGTTCAAGACCGCAATGATTCTGGCATTTTAGCCGCATTGCAGAAGAATGACTGCACCTACCCTGTGTATCAGTGGTTTGGCGTGGATGGCGCACCGAGCGCACCTGGGCTTCCCTTTGCTTATGTGATGAGCCCTAAGGGTGAAATCCTTTGGCAGGGTAATCCCTATTCGAAGTTTGGCGAATTCCAGAAGGCAATTGAAACGGCCATTAGCAAGATGGTGAAGTTGCCGAAGGACTCCTTACTCGTAGGTCTTGAACTCAATCACTGCAAGGATGTGGCAAAGCGTTTAGTCATCGGCCAAAACATTGAGCCAGTACTCAATCAATTGCAGACGCGTATCAAGCGTGGTGGTGCAGCCGCAGAAGAGGCCACGGCCATCGTTGAACAGTGTGAGGCATGGGCCGCAGAACAGGAGACTGCGATTCGCGACACGATGGAAACGCGCCCCTCTATCGCTTTGATGACGGCGCAGCGCTATGCTAAGACAATGCCGAAACACGCAGCCACAGTCAAGGAAGAGATGGCAACCCTTGCAAAGAATCCGCTCGCAGCGCGTTTGGCCACCTCTCGTAACAATTTGGTAAAGCTCGCACAAACAAAGGCCACCACGCCGAATGCAAAGAAGCAACTCCTTTCAAAGGCAAAGATGCAGCAGCGTCAATTGACTACCTTATCCCCAGATGAAGTCAATGAAGACCTCGAAGACGTTAAGGCGTTGTGGGATAACTATGTTAAGTCTTTGGAAGTAGGTCAGTAAGATCTTCCCCCTTTTAACACGAACTTTTAACTAAAGGAAACAAACGATGACAAGCGTATTAATGAAAACGAACAAGGGCGACATCACCATTGCACTTGATGAAGGCTCGGCTCCTATCACCGTTGCGAACTTCTTGAAGTATGTGGATGCTGGTTTCTACAATGGCACCATCTTCCATCGCGTCATTCGTGGTTTTATGATTCAGGGTGGTGGTTTCACGGCAGACATGAAGCAGAAGCCCACCGAAGCACCGATTCAGAACGAAGCTTCCAATGGCTTGAAGAACAACAAGTACTCCATCGCGATGGCACGTACGATGGAAATCCACTCTGCTACAGCACAGTTCTTTATCAACACCGTAGACAATGATTTCCTCAACTTCCGCGCACCCAATCCCTCCGCTTATGGTTATGCAGTATTCGGCCATGTGACTGCGGGCTTTGACGTGGTTGATGCGATTGAAAAGGTTTCCACGGGTCGTGCTGGCTATCACCAGGATGTTCCGAATGCTCCTATCATCATTGAATCGGTCACGCGTCTGTCATGAAAAAGCTCCTCCCTGCGTGTTTACTCTTAGGCCTCTGCGGATGCGTCATCGTGGGGTCTGACGGTGAAATACCAGAAGCGCCAACCGCTGAAAAGCTCTTTAATAGCGAAGATGGGCTTGAAGCGGACAACTTGGCCAACTGGTGGCGTCAGTTCCAGGATCCCGTCCTCTCCAACTTGATTGAGCAAGGCCTTGCTTCTGCCCCTACGCTTGAAGCAGCGCTCGCACGTTTGCGTGCGGCGCGTGCAGAACGCGAGGGCACGGAAGCCTCCTTCTACCCGCAATTCACTGCCGACGGCTCTTACCGTTGGGGGC
>JAZRAG010000061.1:0-42019 GCA_045634445.1 Candidatus Spyradenecus sp.
TCAAGTTCGTTTTCGTTTGTCGCCGTGTGGTGACGAACACCGTGGCGCGAAAACGGGTCATATAGTCGCACAAAACCCTGTATCTTTGCAAGTACTTTTTTCAAAAATTTTTAAATCATGCATAAGTCATTGATTTTTCAATGCAAGTAAAACCACGCTTTCCTGCATTTTTGAGGACACAAATCAAATTCGCGTCAAAAAAAGCATGATTTTTCACCCCTAAAATCCACCCCTAACCTACCCAAAAGATGCGTAAATCTCTACCACCAACATCCACAAAAACCTGATTTTACAAGGGTTTTAAGGAATTTAACCCCGAATGTTACACATTTAAACGAATAGAAAACCACAAAAGCACTGTGTCACAGGACTGTAAAGATGGGAGAACCACGGAAAACACGGACCACACAGAAATGGATTACGAATGAATCTCTATAGTGGCGAAAAGATGCTTAAAACGATGAGCCGCTAGGCGATAAGCGATGAGCCGCTAGGCGATTGTACGTTAGCGGGTCGTTGATGGCGCGTTAGCGGGTCATTTTGGGGATCAGATTGCCCAAGAATGGCGTCCACAGAACTGTAATGATTATGGGCTTCTGTAGATGATGCACCATCCCTACGTATCACATATAGAATGGAGTGGTAATGTGCCACCCTTTTATCTAAAAAAGCAAGCCTTTTTCAAAGTCAAACCAATCCTTATTGAGAGTGAAAACAAATCTTTTTCAAAACGCCTTTAAATACAGCCTTTTTCGCACTCCACCACCCTACCCCCTTTAGATAAAAACGAAACCCTCGCAGTGACGCGAGGGTTCGTTTAACGAAGTCAAGATGACTTATTCCGCAGGCGTAACCTCTTCTTCGCCACCTTCCAGTGTCTCAGAGGCTTGCGCACTCTTCACCTTTACCGTCAAGTCCAAGGTGCCTGTGCCATTCTTGAAGATGGTCACCAAGTCATTCGTGGATGTGATGGTAATCTCGGAAGAGCCCGCAGCATTCACCACGGCGGTACCGATTTCAGTTGTACCATTGTAGAGCGCCACGGTCACACCATTGACGAAGGTCGGTCTTGGGAGTTCGGGCATTTCGACTTCGCCTTCACCAGCGTCTTCACCCTCAATCGGTTCAACGGGGTTATCCATCGCGAGACAATCCACCGATGCCTTCACTTCAATCTTACCATCGCCATTCACGGTGATATCGCTGATGCCGAAGACGTAGTTGACCATCGCAACACCCGTGCCATTCTCACCATCGGGAACGACAAGCACAGTGACGCTCTCAAAGACCTCAAGGCCTGCGATATCCGCCTTCACTGGATTACCTTCGCCATCCATCGCAAGCGTGATACCTTCAATGGTTAAGCTCGTAACACCTTCACTTGCAGCGGCCTGAGCGACGACATTAAGCATCTCTTGCACTTCTGCAGAGAATTCAACATCGCCAGTAGCAGGAGCTGCTACGTAGGCAAGACCATTTTCCGTCACCATGAGGCTACAATTAGCCACAGGCGTTTCAACCACGAACTTCTTAACGTTGTCAAGGCCCGTAGTCTTCAAGACTTCACCATGGTTCGTCATGCGTACCGTCACCGTACCGTCTTCATCAGGAAGCGTCACATCGGTTGCCACCACAGGGGCATCCGTTGCATCAATCACGGCTCCATTTGCGAAGGAGAGCGAAGCCAACGTGCACTTTGCAGAGCCCTTAATTGCAGCTTTAGCAGCTACCGTGATAGCGCCCGTCATGGTGCAAGCACGAGCATCAGCAACCTGATACACCAAGGTGCCTGCTTCAATTGTTGTAGCGCCCGTATAAGGACCTGCATTATCCGTAGTCATAATGCCGAGTACCAACGTACCTGCGCCCTGCTTGACGACTTCACCTGTGCTCGAAAGGCAACTACCTGCAACCGCCTTACCAGTTACATTTTTAGGCACAACAAAGGTGGTCACCGTTGAAGACTTAACCCAACCGTAATTGGTCAATTCACCATCAGCGACACCATCTTCGTTAGCATCCATATAAATGAAGGTCGTTTCTTCAATCTGCGGGTCATCATTACCAATACGCAATTCCAACTTACCTTCAGCCAATGTCGTCACGACTTGATTGAGGACAGTACCATTCGGATTCAACTTCAATGTACCTGCGCCAGCCTTCGTGAAGGCGCAGTTCAACAATGTCATTGCACGTGTATACTCACCTGCAGGGAGCGTCATCGTCAAGCGCTCAGTTCCTTCCGTACCCGTAACAGCAGATGCGCGCAACGTGGTTGTTGCCATTACATCCGCGTTATCAAGTGTCAAGGAGGCCACAGTGAGTTCTGCACCTGCGAGTGTCAACGTACCACCCGAAACCGTCACAGCATTCAAGGTAACTGCAGATTCCAAGGTTAAAGTCGCATCCTGCGTCAACACCACAGGGATAGACGCGAAAGCAGACAAGTCTGCTGGACGATCAATCTCAGTTACACCAATCTTCCATGTAACCTCATCCCAAGTGCAATCCTGGGAAATTTCAGCAGCGAGCGTGCCCGTGACCGTGATTGCCAAGGCATATTCACTCTTGTTTGCATCAAAGACACATTCAGCAGTGAGGTAATCTGGCAATGTAGGCAATACAACTTCCACATCAGCATTTTCACCCAAGGTGGCAAGGCCCGTCAAGGGAAGCGTTGTGCTCTTGTAGATAGAATCAAAATCATAACCCTTGAAATCAAAGGTCAAGGTCTTACCACCATTTACAATCAAGGTATCCACATCAACTGCGCCATATTCAATCGTCACATCCGTTCCGATGGTGATGTCGCCAGCTTTAAATGTAGCAGTTCCACCCTTCTTGAAGGTCACTGCAGCATTACCTGCCACCGCCACAGTTTCGTAGGTGACAGCTTCTTCAAGGTTAACCGTCACTTCAGTCGCAACATTTGCCGTCAAGATGACATTCGTACCATCATTCGGTTGATCAACAGGAGCAGCCTCGCCCGACTGCGTCCAAGTACCATCAGCGACCCAAGTCGTCGTGGTCTCCTCTCCTTCAATGGTACGCGCAGCTTCACCATTTTCAGACTCGTACTTGTACGCTTCTGCCAAAGCACGCATTGCATCAGCAGAGAGTACACCCTTCGTCACACGAAGGAAGTCAATCGTACCCGAATCACCAGAGTTTGCATACTTCGTTAAGGAAATATTGCCATTAAGGTTGTCGGCCTGCTTTAAACCACCATGAGCCGACCCAATTTGGAAACCATCTTGTACGTGGAAGCGTTCGTGCACCGTTGTGGTCTTCTTCAGCTTACCATCCACATACACGGAAATCACCGTCTTATCCGCCTGAGCATCAAAGGTAAAGGCGTAGAGATGCTTTGCCTTGGTTGCATTCGGAACTGTCAACTTATCTGCGAGCGAGATTTCGTCAAAACCGCCCCCAGCTTTTCCCTTTACAAGGAGAATCTTCATCGCTCCATTTGCTGCATTATCCCCTGTTGCCAAGAGAATTGCTACACTATTAGCATACTTCCCAACTGAACCAAAACCAACGAGAGCCGTGTTATTCACGTCACCAGGTTGGCAATACATCACAGCCGTGAAGGCATCTACGGTTGTGAATGTAGCATTACGCCAAGGCGTCTGCTGGAAGTAGAGTTCCTGATTACCATCTACCGCATCAGTATACGATTTCTGATTCGTGCTTTCCAATGTCATCGAGCCCGTATCGCTACCGATACTTGTCGCGCTACCATTAAATTCGTAGTCCCACCACCAAGCAGAACCAGTAAGTGTAGGATTCTTGGGGACGTCAATGGTAAGTTTACCTTCGGCAAATTTACCTGAGGCATTCGCCATTCCTTCAACAACAATATCGCCATCAATCGTAGAACCTGCACCTGCTGTAATATCATAGGTGCAGCCCGTCAAGTGATCACTCATTGAACGATTCGCTTTCACAATCAACGTTGCTGTTTCAGGGATGGTAACCTTCGCGAACGCTGCCAACTGAGCGTCAGTCACCGTAACTGTCGCACCGTCTTCGGCCGTCAAGGCACAGGTCAATGCACCCGTGATACCCGAGATGTCCACCGTGCCATTAATCACAAGCGCACCAGCACCAGAGACCGTCTTATTCGTGGGAAGTGCACGTGCTTCAGAAATGGTTAACGTGCCATTCTCCGTAATCGTGATACCATTCACAGCAGTCCACGTCTTACCAGAAGCGATGGTGACATCCGTTGCGATCGTAATCTTACCATTACCCTGAGACTCGGCATCACCAAAGACAATCCGATGATTGCCTTCAACATTCACATAGCCAGTAAAGCCAGAGACGTTACCCGTAAACTTATAGAAGTTACCTGCTTCTGGGTTACCTGCTACTTCCAACTTACCCGAGCCGCTCAAAGCGCCTGTAAAGGTAAATTGGCCACCATCTTGATCACCATTCTGCGAACGCCAACCATAGCCTTCAAGACGGATATTAGGAACAATCGTAACGCCAGTTGAAGGGGCAAGATACCCCGAGCAACTTTCAAGGCAAACTGTTGAATTAGCATTACCCCAGTCATTCACGGGGAACGAACCAGCAGATGCTCGATTCATCATATAGAAGGTTCCTGTCCAACCAGAGGCAGGCGTTTCATCAGAAGCGGCAGTACCCGTGGTCAAACCACTCAAGTTTGTAGGCACCAAACCACTAAACTTTAATGTACCTGCGCCCGTAATAACGCTCGTTCCCAAAGCACCAGCATTCGTAATCGTAAGCGTTGCATTAGCAGCAATATCCGTCCCACCTGCATAGGTATTTTCACTAGCGAGTGTGAGATTGCCAGCCTCTACTGTCACAGCGCCTTCGCCAGAAATAACGCCATTAATCGTCATCGCGCCAGTACCCTTCTTCGTAACAGGAGCTGTTACACTACCTGAACCAAGGTCAAACGCAGTATCCAAATCCGAGTCAAACGTTACATTGCTAAAGGTTGGAGTATTAAATTTTTCGAACTTACCACCCTCTACCTTTAATATGCCATTGCGCACTGCGGTATTGGACAACCAGAAGGCACCCGAACCCGTCTTCGTCAAGGTGTGCCCACCCAAATCCAACGTAGACGCTGCATGACCGCCTGCGAGAATACCAAAATTGGCATTCGCATGAACGGTAGCATCCCCTTCAAGTGTAATGCCCTTAAGCTGGCGAGTATTATTACCCAATGCAGTAGAACTACTATTCGCATAGGTCGCACCGTCGCAAAGCGTTACCATATTCAAAAATGCGTCGCCGTTACCATTCACGTCAAGTGTTGCATCTGTATGCACCTTAACGTTGCCTGCGTTTGTTGTAGGATAGGATCCAGTTTTATACGGAATTACCCCATTCCCAAACTTCAATGTACCTGCAAGAATTTCAACACCATCATCAACATTGACATTCGCACCGAGCGTTAAAGTGCCAGAGCCGGATTTCTTAACTGCATAATTACCAGAGAGAGCCTTATTCAGTGTTACTTCTTGCGCAACATTAATCGTAAGGATCTTATCATCCACGACGGACAAGGTGCTGCACGAATTGACAAGTTCAATTGGCAATTCCACATCTGTTTGCACATCTAAGCTTTGGCAAGATATTAATGCAGAGCTCGTAATCGTGCCACCATAAGAGCCTAAAACAACAAGCTGCTCCAATGCAGTTACGCCATTAAGGATTTCTGCCAAGTCAACAATTTCGCTTTCTGTCCCACCGAAGTTAATCGTAACAAATCCGCCAGAACTCGGTTTACGGTCATCAGACCATTTACCTTCTGCTACGTCATACTCACATTCTTGTAAAGCTTCATAGCGATTTGAATTACCCGAATTCAAAAGAGTACTGCCATCCGAAGCCAAGAAAACATACGTCACTTCCGCATCTGTTGACGGGGCTATTGGCACTTCTACACCGTTAAGCATCTCGTCCGCCGTAAGTACAACCTTAACAGTGACCCCATCATTAGCGGTCGCAACCGTGGTTGCGTTGACAAATGTTTCGCCTGCTGCAATCACAAGGTTGACATTCTCAAAGGTTAAGTTACGTACATCCGAATTGCCATTCAAGGTCAACGTCCGAACAGTACTATCGTTAGATGTCACCGTACCCGCCGTGCCCGTGAGACTCATAATTGATGTGTCGCGCATCAATTTAAATTGTCCCTTAGACATCTTCACGGATGCATCATCCATCTTGCCATTCGCCTCAAGAATCAACTGTTCATAGGTTCCGTTATTGGGATTAATATGATATGTACCCGAAAATGTATTATTCGCATTCGAGATTTTAACTGTATGCGGAGAGTATTGCGTATTTCCGACCGTTAAATTCAATGTTCCTTGGCCTGAAACAATCCCCTTAAAATCTGCTACCTTATTGTAAACTAATTGATAGGTTGATGTCGAATTAACATCCCCACCATTATTAACAACAAGGTCACCATTGTGATTCATGTGCCCATCGTGATTAATCACTTGCGCACCCGGCTCAAGAATAAGTCCACTAGAATAATCTGATGTGCCATTTTGAGTTAAATGCGTTTTAAAAATAGCGCCACTCTTTACTATCAAAGTAGTATTAGCATTGTTAAACACACTTCCAACGGAACCCTTCCCTCTGTCAAGGTAAAGCGTACCCGACATAATCTCCACATTTCCACTAAACTCAGTTGTATCACTCGTAAAGGAAATCGTATGACTTGGAGACTCAATCGTCAATGTACCAGTGCCCGAAATTTTGGAAGAGACCGTCCAATCACTACCATTCGAGTGCAACTTCGCACCATTCGCACCCACGGTGAACGGGATTGTTAAATCGCCACCCATACGAGTAATCTGCTGACCATCATCCACAGTGAATGTGCCCGTATAATTGTTCATCGCAGGAGCAATACCACCTTTACCCTTACGGATTGTTACATCTCCTGCACCAGAAAGTGTAATTGAGGGGTTATTCTTCTGGTTGGTAATATCCACAGGAATTGCGGTCATCAAAGCAAAATTATCACCATACAAAGAGCCTACCCCTGTAATGGTGAGCGAATCACCCGAAGCATTTGCGGGGAGCAATGTTAACGCCGTTAAAGCAGGATCAACATCCGCATCAAGCGAAATTACCACCTCGCCTGAAACATTCCACTTCGTGACACCTGCCCCAACCGCAGCATCAAGTTCCGCTTTGGAAATAACATTATCTTGATTTGTATCTGCGGCCATTGACAAGGTAGGATATGTTGCAGGGAAGTATGCCGCCAAGGCATCAAGCGCATCATTATCGAAAGCTGCCCCATACTCATACAATTCGTCTACAATCATCCCATAGCCTTGAACACGCGTAGTCGTGTCTGACAACCCTTGATACATTGAACCTATTTGGAAGCCTCCATTTGGAGCCGCAATGGCAGCACCACGGACTTTTTGTCCGTCCACCTGAAGGAATGTACCCGAATCATCTGTACCAAATGAAAACAAATGAAATGTCCCCACACCATTCAACATTGGGTCTGTAATCGTCAAACCTTCAACACAAGTACCATTTTTCCAAAGTTGCACGGTGTCAGGCGCCGTTTTTACAAGAGCAATATGATTACCATTATTGCCACATGCAACAAGGTATGCATCCTTTTTTGTCGCGGGGTCACCCGTAACTAACGCGACTGATGCAATATTTGCGTACATCACTATTGAAAAGGGCTTTGTTACAGAATATCCGCTCCAAGGATGCACGCCACTTGCAACGACAAACCCTTTACCAAACGGAGTGCTTACTAAATTAGAATTTGAAGGTTTCTCACCCTTGTTCGCATTCCATGTATCAATTTCCGCTCCATCGCCATCAAAAGTTAAGACATGCTTGAATTTGAAATGGGCGTAATACAAGGCCTTAATTTGTTCATTCGTTAATGCCTTAGTGTACATTCGCAAGTCATCAAACTTTGCATTTGCAGTACTTCCTCCACCCCAACGATTATTAACCTGGTAGCCATGATACGCATCATCAAGATTTGGATTAACTGTAAGCGCAGATGTATCTATTTGTTCGCCATCTACGAAAACATCTACCACCGTACGATCGGCAGAAATACGAACAACATAGTGGTGAAAACCCGTCAGATTTTCCGTATGTGTCACATCTAAGGTTTCTGTAAACAAACCCTGTAGTTTAACCGTGCCTGAAGTTGCCGAGTTACGAATCCACCAACGGGGATAACCGCTTTGTCCCTTCTGTGCCATTGAGATCAAATGACCATTGTTATCTGCGCTTGACAGTGAAGAGCCTTCTGTTGCTACGAGCGAGAGCGTAAAACCATCAGCAACCGAAAAGTCTCCTGTGGCTGTCCAACGAGAGCCTGATGCAACAGCAACATTACTCGCTGCATCTCCCGTCGCCCCCGTTACCGTATAGGTAAACGAGCCGCCATTCCATGCTTTTCCACCACTACCTGTATTGGCCTCTGAGCCATTGAACTGATAACAAGCCCATGGCGTAACACCTGTGATATCTGTCCAGCCAGTAGCAGCGAAAAGGCCGGCCGTTACGAGCAGTAAGAATGATTTTAAGAATTTGCTCATCGCATGATTCCATTAAGGGTTAATACAACGCAATTAGGAGCGCTCGCTAAAGCGCCCTAAAAAGACAGTCCAATATTGTACGCTTTTTTGTGGAGAATTGTCAAATTTGGCAGCGTAAGATGCGCGGTTGGATGTTAGCGGTTGACTGTTGGCGGTTGGGTGTTATAGATGGGAAAAGGGCGCCGGGGCGCCCTTTTGATAAAGTTAATTGGTAGATTAGGATTTACCAACCCACTGCGGAGGCTCTGTCGCCCTGCTTTGCGATGTCGACAGACTTCTGGAAGACGGTGCGGCGATTGCGGCTATTGAGGCGAAGCTGGAAGGTGTAGGTCTTTTCACTCTGCTCGTCAAAGTATGCGGAGAGCAGGTTGATGGTGCCTTCCAAGTAGAAGTCGGCCTGATGGTCGCGATTGACGCCGTCTTCTTCTTCGAAGAAGTCTTCTTCGCTTGCGGCGACGGAGCCAGAGTCATCTGCAATGATTTCAACGAGGCCACTATTGAGGAGGTCTTCATTGATTCGGCCAGCAATCTGGGCGAGGTCAATGGTACGGTCGGACTTGTTGGTGATTTGACCGATCTTCACAGTGGGCGGACGGCCGTTCTGGGCTTCAAAGTTGAGGAGCGCACGGTTGTTGAGCATGGCTTGGGTAAGCTGACTTGCGGCATTTCTGAAGTCCTGGAGGTCAACGCCCATCGTGGTGATAGCCTGGGTGCCACCAGCAGCAATACGGCGGGGCTGCTGTGCAGCGCAACCGGTGAGGAGAAGACCTGCGAGAGCGCAGAGGGAGAGGAGGGATGCGAGTTTCATAGTTTTCCTTTCAAACGTTATTCAAATGGATTAGTCTGCATCTTTGAGTTTCAAGCGGAAGTCGCGAGCGTTGCGCGAGGGTGCGGTGAAGACGACGCTACGGCTTTCGCGCGGTTCGAAGACGTACTGCTGCCAACCGCCACCTGCGGTTTCGATGATCATGGCGTTTTCGTCATACCATTCGATTTTTGCATAAACAGTAAGATAGCTGCGGGTGAAGTTTTCCATTTCCATCTGGACGCGCAAGAAGCCAGCGGCATTTTCGGCCTTATTCATGCGAACGATGGCGAAGTCTTCTGCGAGGTGTGCATCGGTTTCAATACGAGTATCGTCCATGATTCGCATCGCGGCGGACTTGTTCGCATTTTCAACCGTATTGATGGTGCTCGCGCAACCAGCCATAAGGCTAACACTGGCGAGAGCGAGGAGCAGATGAGAAAGTTTCATTTTTAGATATCCTTTCCTTTACTGATAGTATAACACATTTCGTTAGCGCACTTTGAATTGCCACACGGTAGCGGTGCTATTGGAGTGCATTGTACGCAGATAGATAACATGAACGTCGCCATCATTAAGGATATCCACGTCCACTTGACGGCCATTCACGTTCAACTTCACACGACGATCCTTGGGGAGGTCGATGCGGCAGAGGCCGATCTGCTTGGGAAGGGTCACCCAACTACGCGTATCTGCGGTATTGGTGGCGAATTGATAAGCGGCGGTGGTCACGAGGGTAGCGACCTGCACGATGCCATTGTCGGACTTACGCGCGGCGTAGTTTGCGGCGTAAGCGGCGGCGGCCTTTGCGGTGGCCGAGGCGATGGCGCGCGTGAGACGACCGGGATACTCGTTCTTGTATTCCTGGGTGATCACGGCATCCATATCGCAGAGGAGTTCTGCGCGCGCGGATTGACCCGCACCAGAGATGGACGCGAACGGTGTGTAGTCCTTATCGGTGACCTGACGCGGAAGTGCGATGCTCACCGTGGAGAAGGTCTTCCCTGCGTAGATGGGCAACATCAGGGCGAATTCTTCAAGGTAAGGCGCCATACCCGTTTCGTGGATGAGGTAGACGCCTGGCGTGAGGTGAGTGCCTGCTGCGAGACGTTCTACGTCCTGACGCACGGTGGTATTGTTCGGAGCCATTGCGAGTGCACGGTTCAAACGGAAACGCGCAATTTCGAGGTCAGCAGCATCAACGCCTGCATAGAGATGATAGAAGGCGAAGAGATACTCTGCGAAGGGGTTTGCGTAGAGTTCGTAACCACGCGTATCGGGCAAGTCTGCCATGATGGACTGGGTTGCCTGACGCGTAGTGCTGCTATTGTTTGAAGATGCGATGGCATTTTTATGCGCAGAACCTTCAAGCGTTTCGCGTTCTTTAGCGATGCGTTCAGCATTGTCAGTGACGACTTGCTTCTGGTGCATATCCAAACGCATGAGCGGCTGACGCGCACCTGCGATATCACCAAGTCGTAACGTATTGAGGGCCTGGTAGATATTAATCATGATGATTTCAGTGCCACTGCCGCGATAGGGAAGCGTTGCAGGATTCGTGAAGAGCGAGAGACCTTCGCGACTCAACGAAATGCGCGCCTTTTGTTGCCACATTTCATACACACGCTCTGCACGTGCGAACTGACGTTGACTCTGAAGGATATCGCCACCCACACGCGCGGTATTTGCGGCTTCAAGAATGGCGACGAGGGCATTCTTATCGGTGTTTTCTTCTGCGTAATCCTCGAGCAATTCTGTGGCCATGGGCATTGCAGCAGCCATGTCACCACGCGCATGCGTGAGGCGATAATCGCGGATTTGGTCATCGTAAGAGGCGCAGCCCGCCCCTAACGAGAGGAGGAGCGGGAGCATCCACAATGCGATTGTACGAGTCAGTACTGGCTTTTTCATGGCTTACTTCTTGGTTGAGGGTTTCACCTGAGAACCGACCGATGCGCGCGCATTGCCGATTAATTCACCCTGCGCGTAGTCAGGCTCCACATCAATGATGCGCACTTCGCCAGAGACGCGACCCTTAATCTTGCGCGTGACGCCAGTATCAGGGTCGGTGACGGTGCGGCTCTTGCCGTAGATCTTGCAGACATCGCCCACGGCAAAGACGTCAGAACCTGCGTTAATCGTGACTACGGTATCATCCACGTCGATGACTTTCGGCGGGAAGGTGGCCGCGATCAACTGCTTTACGCTATCCTGTGCCATTTCACGGGTAATCTTCGGAATCAGAGCATCAAAGCGTGCGAGAGGACGATTGGAGGTTCCCACCACGTCTGCCACATCCACCTTCTCCAACTGCACATTGGAAGCTTCAATGATTTCAGAGGTGGAGGTATCCACAATGCGCATCTGAGCGGAGAGCTGATAACGGCTCTTTGCGCGATGCTTACCATTGAAAACGCCCACATCTGTCGACTGCTGGAATGCATCCACCGTCACGAAAAGGGCTAATTCAGCACCCGTCATTGCGTTAGCTTCTGCGCCCTTCTTAGCGACTAAGCCTGCATCGGTGTAACTCTGTTCGCGGATAAGTTCTTCAAGCGCGTCAGAACGTTCCACCACGCGGAACTTACGCGATGCAACGATTTCCGAGACCAAATGGTCATCCAAGCCCTCCACCACGCGGCCGAGCTGCTTGCCACGTTCGTCACGAGCCACTTCAGCCTTGAGCGAGTCATTGGCGGTAACGCGTGCGACATAGATGGTCTTCTGTTGGGCAAATGCGACCATTGGCAATGCCATGGCCAAACCGATTACTGCAAAGAGATTCTTTTTCATTTGTATGTCTCCTTCTTACTTTTAGCGCGAAATGAAGTCCATAAAGGTCGAAGAACCCGTCATCACTTCTGGGACTTCATCTGCATCAATGCGGATACCGCTCTGTTCCAACATCTTAGCGTGGCCAAGACGTTCAGCCACCATGGCCTGGCTCTGTTCACGCTCGATGGTCAAACGATGCATGAATTCAATCGAGTCCTTGATACGTGCATATTCAGCATCGGTCATGCGCATGCTCACCGAGAGCGTAAGCCCTTCACTCGGCACCACCGTCATCGTGAGGTCATCATAACCTACGCGACGAATGCGCACCTTGTGCATGCCTGCAGACATACGAATCGTGCAAGAAGAGGTGCCACGTGCCACGCCATCCACTTCAATCGTAGCAGCCACTTCAGCCGGGATGCGGTCATGAAGGATATTGTTATCCTGCTTAATCGCGGGGAGATAAATCGGCTTGTTATTCATGTCATATGCCAAAACCGTGAAATTCACGGGAATACCGCTCTTCTCCAAGGAAGCTGCACGCCATGTTTCGGCCTTTTCACGGATTAATTCAGCCATCTTTTCAGCGAGATCCTCTTCCAAACCATCTGCGAAGGAGCCGAATTCAGTATCCGCATAAGCGGTCTGACGTACGGATGTCTGCGCCTTCACCACGCCACCATCAAAGGAACTGCCCGAATAGACGTCCGTCACACGATAGGTCCCCGTGATGTTGTAGATCTCATTAACAATGACACCGCCCTTGTTGTCAATCGCCTTACCAAAACGACGATCCTTAATGCGGCGCGTGGTCTTCGTGAACTTATCCAAGGTTACCATCAAGAGATAATCTGCGCCCATGTTCTCTGCCAAGCGAACGCGAGAAGTATCACCCAAAAGGCGTTCATCCTGCGTGGGCAATGCATTTCCCTTTTCATCGCGTTCACGACGCGGTGCAATGGCGAGCACGTTATCCTCCGGCAAGAGAATCTCAACATTTGCCCCCACGACCTGAGAAGCCACCTGATTACCCAATACACGGCACACCTTATCAAAGGCGCGTTCATCCGTGAGGTTATCCACCATCAAAGCCACTTTACGCGGTTTGGGTTCTTCAGGCTTACGCACCTTGAGATCCACCTCATACGTTGCCTGAAGCGTCAAATCCGTACCATCCTTCAAACGCACCGAGACGGGCTCAGCCTTCGTTACCACAGTTTCTGCAGTGGCCACTACGCCCAACAATGCGCAACACAATAACGTTGTTACCTTTTTCATGCTTATTTCCCCTATTCAAAAAGAAGGTTAAGAACTTAGAACGAACCGTAAATAATCGGGCACCAGCCCAAGGTTGTCTTCGTGATGATATTCACGATACCCACCTGCACGCCACGGCCACCTTCTGCGTAGTTCACAGCGCCAATCTGAAAGCCCTTGAAGTAATAGGCTGCGTTATAAAAGCCCACCTGAATGCCGCGCATCGTTGAGGCAGTATTTGCGAAACCAATCTGCACACCAGCCATCTGCTCTTCAACCGCATTCCAGAGACCAATATCCACACCCTGCAAACTCGGGCACTGCCCGTACAACAAAGAGACGCGCAAACCGCGCACCGACCAATTTTCACCCCAAGGCAACTGTACCGGCGTAAAGAGACCAATCGAAAGCGGCGTCGTAGACCAATCTGCCAAACGGAAGTCAGTACCACGCCCTGCAGCAGGTAAAGGCTTTACATCACTTCCAGATTGACGCGTCGCCGTCCAATTGCGCGTCGCATACTCCTCTGCCATACCCAAAGATGCGGTAAAGATCACGCTGACCATTACCAACAAAGTCATCCAAACTTTCTTGCTCATTTGCTTATCCTTTCACACGATTTGACTGTATTCGAATGCGCCCGTTCAAAGACGAACTCCACCGACGTTGTGATATTAACAAACCGCTCGGTTAGCGTCAAGCATAAACGATTCTGATTTCAAAGAAAATTCAATCCCTTTTTGAGTGTAAACAAGGCATCAATTGAACAAAAGAGAGAAGTGACACTAAAACAAAAGAGACGCGCTTTTCTGCGCGTCTCTTTTCATATTCGTTCGCCTCTCAATTAGGCGCGGCGACGAAGGGCCAAACCTGCCACACCGAGTGCCAAGAGGGCCAATGCCGTCGGTTCAGGAACGGTACCAGAAGTGAAATCATCAATCGTCACGAATTCACCCACGGTCGAACCACCTGCAGTAGCCGTCCATGCATCAGCGGCGTCAACAGCAGTGATGGAGGATGCGTAGTATTCCGTTCCCTTCGTGAAGATGAGGAAATAGGTACCAGCATTAGCGGCAGTATAGTTGCCATCGTTAGAAACGACCCAACCGTAATTGTAGTCATTCTCTGGGAAGACCGACTTACCCGCAGTACCATCGGCAATAATGGCATAATCTGTAGTACCAGCCTTAGCATAGGCCACTTCAGCAGCAGCTTCCAAAGAAGGCGTGTCCACTTCAGTGTGAATCAATGTGCAAGACCAATCAGCAGAATACCAATCATTCGCAGATGTAGTCGTCCAGCTGAACGTAATTGCCTGAGCAGCTGCAGCACATGCCATAACAACGAAAGCTAAGAGCATCTTTTTCATTTTGTAATCCTTACTAAACTAATCAAAGTAAATCGTTAAATCGCGCATAGTTTATCAAATCTTACGACGAAGTGCAAGACCTGCGATACCCAATGCGAGAAGAGCAAGTGCGGTCGGTTCAGGCACTACTGCATCACGCCAAGTACCACCCAACCAAGGAGTTTCAATGTACTGACCCAAGTTCGGGAGATCTTCGCTCACCGTGATATCATAGATACCCTTCGCAGCATCCGCCGTGGCATCTGTACCACCTGTGTAAGCCACAGCCTTACTCACAGCGTACAAGTCATCTGTACCGTTGTCTGTGCCGGTTTTAAAGACCACAAGGTAGAAATAACCCTTACCAAATGCCTGACCTTCCAATGCGGCATTGACATGGGGCCCCATCGTGTAGTACGAGGTATTCACATAATTGGAGTCTTGCTCACCAACAGCAGTAGATGTAGATGTAACCCCGTCATAGGAAATATTTTCAAGCGAGCCAGTAGATACTTTGTAACCATCATACTTACCCGTGTAGACATCTTCTGCACTCAAATTATCCGATTGAGAGTAAACGAGGTAACTCGAGTAACCTGCATCATCCCAGGTGTATTCAGAGTTGGCAACAGTCCAATTAATCGTGATTGCCTGCAAAGAGGCAACCACGGTTGTCATTAAAAGTGCTAATAAAAAGCGCCGCATAGGATCTCCTTAAACGTGGCGTGCACCCACAATCAAGCGTTTAGTTAGAGCGCTTGAAGTAATAGAAAGCTTCACCGGGAGCGATGGTGTCAGTATTCGCGTTCGCACCATTCGGGCCGTACCAAACGCCACCGAAGTAGTTGTACTGCTTATAATCGCTCGAACCAGACTGAATCACCAAAATCGTGTCCAAGTTTGCAGGGCTTGCAACAACTTCAGTCAAAGCGATTGCCTTGGAGGAGTCATTTGCCATCGCAGTAACAACACCCTGCTTAGGCGTCGTCACGGTACGAGCGCGATCCTGACCGCAGAAAATCACGGTGTCGGCGCTAGCATTCTTAGCATTGGAATAACGCAACCAGAAAATCTGTCCCCCGTCAAGTTGAATATCCGCAGCGTCATTCTCGCCATCCGTCCAAGAGCTTCCATCAGCGTAATATGTAGCGCCAGCGGCATTACCTCCAACAAGAATCAACTGCGTACCAGCAGGTAACGTCTCTGCAGGAAGCAATGTACCAAGCGTAACTTTTGTTGTTGTGCCATTTGCGATATCCAAGCCATCCACAGGAACGCAGAGAAATTGATATCCTGTATTCGATTTCACGACATCCTTGCGAATGACGACAGCGGTATTATTACCTGTCACTTCTGCGGCAGAGAGGAAGCCCACAGTCAAGAGGCAAGCCAAAGTAGCAAGAGTTGCTTTCATTTCAATTCTCCTTATTTTGTAAGGCTTCGTTTAAATCACTCACCGCGCAATATGTAGAAGCGAGAGGCTTCATCACTTATGAGCGGAATCTGCAAAATCGATGGACTTTCTCCACCAATACGGAAACGAGTGTAACTCTTTCCATTTATTTTGTCAACAAGATTTTCATCATTGGCAACAAATTCTTCAAAAGGCACCCAAGACTCATCACTCAATTTTGCCTTTGTATAAAGGGTGTAGTATTGCACGTCAGGCGCGGTGGCTGTAAGGGTTAAGGCTTCTGCGCTTGTAGTCATCGAGTCGACCTTTGGTGTGAGATAATCGGTCAAGTCATCACCCGTGAGCGTTTTGCCATCTACCACCAAAGAGGTGATTTCTGCGGCAGGTTGCCAAGCCGTTTTCCAACCTGGAGCAGAAACTAAGACACCATCTGCATTTTCCTCGTTACTGGAAGCTGTCACCCACCAAAATCCAGGAGTCGTTTGCCCTGCACCACCTGGAAGAACATTTGCCTGTGTTGTGCTCCAACGACATAGCGCCATCGCATACGATTTAACACGCATAGGCTGTCCCTCGCAAATCCCTTCTCCTGTACGCGTATCCATTGCCACAAGATACATGTAAACTTTTCCCCCACTTCCCGCAACATCTTCCGTCGTAAAGACATTGAATCCATAATACGTTGAATAAAGTTTATTAGCAGGTGCGCCAAGTGCATCCCCTACAACGATGTATTCTGCCTCTGTAGTAACTAGATTTTTTGTCCATTGCAATGTCAACCACTTCGCTCCTGCAGCATTTTCACCAAGTACAAGTTGACCTGCACCGTCAATCATAACTGCAGGCGCAGTTGTTTCGGTCACGGCACTTCCACGCTTATCACGCACAATACACACACGAAGAATTTCATTCTTCGCAAGTGGCACATTCGCCTTCCCAATAGTTGCAGACTCCGTTGCAGCATACTGATAACACACTGGTGTAACTTCATTACCATTGTAATCAGTCTTTGTAGGAAAGGTAAAGGAGCCAGCGTAGTACGACCCTGCGGCGCTCGCGAGGGCGGCGCAAGAGATTGTCATTAAAAAAGAGAGTAGTGTTTTCATCAGTGAGCAGTATACTCCTTTTTGGGAAAGTTGCGCAAGGTTTTAATTTTGGCGTGGGAAAGATTTGGGGAAAAGGTGGGTGGCGAGGGCGTTTTTGGAGGGTATGAAAGTGGGTGTCAATGGAGGTGTTTTTAAAAAAGGCTTGTTTTGCGTTTGAAAAAGGGTTGTTTTGAAGTTCAAAAAGGCTTGTTTTGAAGTTCAATTCAAGCTGTTTTCAAAAAGCCTTTAAAATCAAGGTTTTGTGGGCCTTCTTTTTTGTGGGTTTCGGGTCGGTGTTTAAGAGATGTAAGGGGGGGGTGTTTAATCGTATTTTATTATTCAATAATGGCGACTTGATTGACACCTAAAGGCTGCGTGATGAAGGATAATGGCTACCCTATTTAAAAAGAATATCGCCGCGAGGAGAAGGGACGGGGCGCTTTATAAAAAACACAAAGACCGCGGGAGGGCGGTCTTTGTGTTTGCATTAGCGGCGAATCTTTTATTGAAGGGCTTCTTCAATTTCCTTGATGTCGCGCGTATCAAGGGGGGAGCGTTGGGTACCGAGGGCGTCCTTCACGGTGGTGAGGGCGCGTTGTGCGGCAGCCTTATCACCCTTGCCGAGGGCAATCCAGCAGTCTACGTAACCGAGGCTGGTAGCTGCAGCAGCGGGCACATTGCCGGCGGCGCGTTCCGTTTCAAAGAGTTCGCGGGATTTCACGAGGGCGGTTTTTGCCTTTTCGGCTTCGCCACCGCGTGCAAGGGTGAGTGCGTAAGTACCCCAGGAGGCCCAGGAATTGGGGGCGATTTGCACGGCCTTCAAGCCCATCTGCTTAGCGAGATCGGTATTTGCGGTGCGCGCGAGGGCGTCAGCGTAGTTGTTCACGAGGTCGATGGTGGGTTTTTCCATTCCTTCCACAGCGAGGCGGAAGTATTTAATGGAGGCGTCCACGTGACCGTCTTCCAAGCGCTGCGAGCCGACAATGAAGTTGGCGAAAGGATGACGGGTATCTTCGCGCAAGATGGCGAGAGCGTCCGCTTCTGCGCCAGCCTTGTCGCCGAGACGGCGGTCAAATTCAAGGATTTGTTCCAAGAGGCCACGCACATTGGGGCGAATCGCATAGGCGCGACGATACTGCTTACGCGCGTCGTCCCAACGTTGGTTTGCGATTTTAGCAGCATCTGCGCGTGCAACAGCCGAGGGGATGTTATCAACATCTTGAGAAAGTTTGTACGACTTGTCGCCTTCGTACTGTGCCAAGCGGCCTTCAAGCACGTGTACAAAGTAGATATCGCGCTTTTCTGCGGTGCGTTTGATATTCTGCAAGATGAAGCCAGCGGCGCGGTCAATATTGCCCTTTTCAATTTCGAGCATACCGAGCATTGCCCAACCGACGGCAGAGTCCTTGTGCTTGGTGGTGTAACGACCGATTGCCTTCGTGGCGCCTTCAAGATCGCCAATAGCCATTAAGTAGGCGGTGCGGTCGATATCCAAAGCGTCTTCATCTGCGCCGGCAGCCTCAGCCTTTGCAAGCCACTGGCCAGCTTCAGCCGTTTTACCCTGCTGAATTGAGAGACGTGCGAGACCGCGCAATGCGTCAACGTTATCAGGATTAATGACGAGCGCGGCACGGTAGTTTTCAATCGAGCGCATGGTCTGGCCCTGCAATTCGTAGATTGCAGCCACAACCGACTTCACGACGCCGCTACGCGGGTCGTTGGGGTCTAAGGAGTCCTGTGCATTACGCAAGCCTGCGAGCACAGATTCAGGCGCTGCAGAGACGGCCCATTCCCAGCCCAACTGAACGAAGAGTTCGTAGTTGCGGATATAACCAAAGGTACGGCCCACTGCGCTGAGGTCATAACGACGCGAGGACTTCTGTTGAGCCTTTAAGAAGTCTTCAAAGGCCTTGTTCACGACAATGCGCTTATCGGCGAGTTGGCCACGGCGTACGCAGATATCATAGAGGTTAAGCAAGGCAGAGATGTTGTCGCCATGCGTCTGATAAGCATAGAGGTACGATTCGGCAGCTTCGTTGAAACGGCCTTCGTCATCGAGGAACGCGCCCATATTGTTGGCCATAAAGGCGAGGTGATGGCGGATGCGCAAGTGGCTTGCGGCATTCAAATCCCACCAAGGGAGTTCCTTCGTGGCGAGGATCTCAGTCCAACGAGCCTGAATAGCCTGCTGCAATGGCAAGGTATCCACGGCGGCCTTCTCATTTTCAGGCACACCAACGTAGAGCAAGCCTGCAGGCATCGGGCGCAACTTCGCAGCGTACCACACGTCGGCAAGCGCTACAGAAGCGGCGACTTCAGCGGCATTGGGTTGCGAAACGAAGAAGTCCTGAATAAAGACGAGGAAGTTGTAGTCCAACAAGTGCACCAAGCGTAAGCGGTCAGCATCGCCTAAGCGCGGATCCGAAGAGAGCTGTTCGCGCAAGGATTTCAAGTAGGCACGGTCAAAGGCGCGGTCAGGCGAAAAGAAGGTCAAAGAGAGGCCGCGCTTCTGCGCAGAAAGCATCAAATGACGATCCAACCACGGTGTACCGAGCACGTAGGTGCGATTGGCGGCAGGTGTACCCGAATTAGGGGCGAGTTCTGCGGTGATTTCATCTGCATAACGGCTCACCATTTCGCGATCCACCTTCACGAAGTGGCGCATGTGGAGGGTGAGAATCGTCGCGACTGCAGCAATGCTCAAGGGGAAGAGGAAGATGGCGCCCACGCGCATTGCAGTAACATGCGCAGGAATGTGGCGGCGATCGCGTTCTTCATAACGGTTTGGATTGCGCGCGAAGAGTTGCACAGCCCAGCCGACGAGCAACATGCCCACGCCCAAAGCCGTTAACCACGCGGTGGCGACAGGAAGCGCGCCCACCATCAACCAGAAGCGGATTGGCATCTGGCGAACGCCGTACAAGCAAGCGAAGCCCACCAACGTCAACGCTAAAGCCGTGAAGAGCAAGCCCCATGCACGGTCGTTATTCAACAAACGACGCGCCGTCAACCATGCAAGGAAGGGCCATGCGAGGCCAGCAGCAGCATTCAAAATGAAGGGGCCAGTAATAAAGGTGCGCCACACAGAGATGTATTCACGCACAACAGCCGTATGAACGCGTGTAATCGTTTCCAACGAAATCACATCCGCCGCACGGAAGGTGTTCAGCAACACCATCACTGCCACGCCAACGATAAACGAGATAAACCACAAGGGCAAATTGCGCACACTGTGGTCCCAAAGACGCCATTCTGCTGCAACTGCACGCAAGAAGAAGACCGGCGCAAAGAGCAACACCCACGGCGATTCAATCGCAGCAATGCCTAATACCAAGGCAAACACCGCCATCGAACGGCGATGACCGCCGCCGAGAATGTAATTGTTCTGTAAGACAATGCAGAGCAACAACCACATGAAGCCCCATGCAGATGCCGTGAAGCTACTTGCGATGTAAAGCCCTGGAAGCGCAAAAACCACCAAAGCTGCGACAACATTCGCCGTTGCGAGCGAAACCCACGGAGCCTTAGCCAAGATGGAGTCATCGGTCATGCCATCTAACGTCCAGAAACGCACAACCCAGAAGGTTAACGCCACCGTAATGCCCATGATGACCGCACCAAGCATATTGAGCGTCAACATCGAAGGCGCAGCGCCCAAACAGCTAACAATCCAGCTCAAAATGGGATATGCCTCACCCGAAACAGGCGCTGCACCCGAGAAATACGCCAAAGCTTGGACGTTTTCGCCAGGCAGTGCGAAGTCACCCGCAAAGAAAAGACCTACCCCACACGCAATCACCGCCCATACAACGGCATTCGCCAACGCGATGAGACGTTGCGCAAGGGTTTGCTTTTCGGGGAAGGGTCTCGAAAAGAAGAAGTCTAAAAGGTTCGTTAGCATAATTCGTCCTTACATAAGAGCACACGCACGTAAACGCTCGCGCGCCCTATTATTAGAAGATAAGATAGTTTAGCAACTCCACTCTGAAGATACAAGCGCTTTCATTCACTCTAACGCCAAAACTTGCGCATTTTTACGCTTTTTCGTTCAAAACTGCGCACTTTTAAAGTGCAAACGTCCCGCCGAGACCTGGCGAGACGTTTGATTGCGTTGTTTAAAAGGCGTAACCGACTGATGATAAAGGCTTAGATTAACTTCGCATTACCCACGCCGTACATGGCGGATCAGTTACGCCTTTTTAGTTACGCTTACTTATTGAAGATGCCCTTAATGTTATTAAGCGTTTCTTCAGCACCCTTTTCGAGCGCTTCAACACCTTCACCGAGGCTTTCCTTCGTTGCATCAAGGCTCTTATTCATTGCTTCCTTGGTTGCTTCCACGGATTCCTTTGCGGCATCCTTGGTAGCGTCGAGGCTCTTATCCATAGCATCCTTGGTAGCATCCAAACCTTCGTTCAACTTTTCCGTCGAAGCGGCCATACCCTTGGAGAGTTCTGCACCGATACCATCACAGAACGTCTTGATCGTCTTAATGACAGGCGTCAACACCTTCTGGAGCTGTTCAATGAGTTCACGGCTACTCACATCCGTCATTTCCATCGGAGGCAATGCGACAGGGATGTTGACATTCTTGCGAAGCGTGATGCTGTTATCTGCCAACTTGAGGTACTTGATACGGATATTCACCTCTTCCTTAGCTTCTTCAGCCTCTTCTTCAACCTCTTCGGCTTCTTCTTCAACTTCTTCCTTGACTTCGTCAGCATCCTCTGCATCAAGGCCCATTTCAGCCAACAATGCATCGACGTTCGTGGTCTTGTAGTCAAAAGCGTAGAGCGCGCGCAAACCGGTAAGTTCAATCTTATCAATGACATATTCGCTACCGAAGAGCGACTTCATTGCGAAGTCGAACTCCAAATTACCCACTTGCGCCAAAGCGTTCTTTTCGTACACTTCTGCATTCTTTTCGCGGAAAGAGGTGGGGTTTTCCAAACGCAAACCAGCGATGCGCACGTAACCACCCAAAGGCAGGATAACGCACTTTTCAAGCTTCAAATCTGCGCCCATGCACTTGGCTGCCACAGGTGCCGTCCATTGAATAATGGGGCCCATTGCGCCACTTAAGGTCAACACAACCAATGCTGCCAAAACAATCAACGTCCACTTTGTAATCTTCCACAAGATGCAAAGCGACTTCTTCCAACCCTTACAATCGCACTTTTTCATTTAAAGACTCCTTTTTGTTGTCTTGTTAAACCTCATTTCTGTCACGCGGACTTCGCGGACATTGTACCACAAGTTATTACAGCGTTGTCACCAAGAGATGCGTTTCTGCGGCTAAAGGTGTCACGACCACCTGCTGATTCGGCGGGATTAAGACTAAATCCGCTGGTAAAAGCGTCAAAGGATGCGGACCAGAGTGCCCCAATGTCGCCTTTCCGCTCACGCAGAAGAGCACCATAAAGCTTTGAGACGTCGTACGCAAGGTGCGCTCACGACGCAAATCCAACGTAGCAAACGAGAAGTTTGACGTTGTGACACGCGGACGCAAATCACGGTAATTTTCAGGCGGTGCAGGGTAAATCCCAGGGCGTGCCAACCAGTCAATTGACTTTAATGCAGCTTCTGGATGCGTTTCACGACCATTTCCCCAGTCATCAATGCGGAAAGCTGCCGTACTACTCTGCTGCACTTCAAAGACAAGGTTACCGCCACCTAACGCATGCACCAAGCCTGGTGCGATATCAAAGACATCGCCTGCACGCGTTTTATGACGTAGCAAACGACTCGTAATGCCTTCCAGCTCCTGCGTAGGATTGGGCTCAACGCCTGCGAAAAGTTCGGCATCTTGTTGCGCCTTTAAGATGTACCAGAGTTCGTGCTTTGGACGAACGCCCATCTGTGCCGCCACCTCTTGATTCGGATGGACTTGCACAGAACACGGCGTACACGCGTCTACCAATTTAAATAAAAGCGGGAAGACCTCTGCTTCAGGCGCCTTTTCACCCACCAAGTCACGTCCAAAGGTGCGCGTTAATTCGCTCAGCGTCGTCCCCTCAAACGCGCCATTAGCGACAATCGAGTCGTGCCCTTCGAGTGCGGACAATTCCCAAGACTCGGCGCATGGCGTTGGCGTATGCGGGCGATTGAAGGTTTCTGCGATTGCATTACCACCCCAAAAGATGTCCTTGTACATGGGATGGAACATCATCGGATAGAGCGTATGAAGCTTCATAATCGACTTCTTTGTTAGAGTTGAGTACTGATGGAAGCGGAAGATGAAATCGTAGATTGTGCAAACCGTGCAACGTCCTCTTCTGCCTGACGGACAATTGCGGAGAATTCGGTTTCTGCACGCGTAAGACCTTGTTCAATCACTGCGGCAATTTTGTCTGCAGTGATGCGCCCAGCGAGGAAGGCTTTGACAGCAACTTCATTGGCGAGCGTTAGAATCGGATGCGTCCATGCGCCCAAAGGTAAGGCTTCAAAGACGAGTTTTAGGCATGGGAAACGCGACAAATCGGGTTCTGCGAACTCCAGATTCTGCATTTGCGCAAGCGTCATCGGCGGCACAGGCGCGTGCAACGCACGATCTGGCCATGTCATCGCGTACTGAATCGGCAGCGCCATATCGGGTTGGGCCAACTGCGCAAGCAAGGCGCCATCTTTAAAATGGACAAAGGAATGCACAATACTCTGCGGATGCACCCAGACGCGAAGTTGGTCAGGCGTCAATGCAAAGAGATGAAGCGCCTCAATCATTTCGAGGCCTTTATTCATCATCGTCGCAGAATCAATCGTCACCTTTGGGCCCATATCCCAACGCGGATGATTCAGCGCCTCTGTCACAGAAATCGTAGACCAATCAATGGTTTCGCGCTTGAAAAAGGGGCCGCCACTCGCTGTGAGGATCACTTCAGAGATGCGTTCTTCCACTTTAGGCTCGTCTGCGATGCGGACGCAGGCAGGCGTCGCGGCAGTATTCTGCAGACATTGGAAGATGGCGGAGTGTTCCGAATCAAGCGGCAAAATGCGCACACCTGCAGCCGCACGGCGACGCATCACCTCTTCACCCGCCATCACAAGCACTTCCTTGGTGGCGAGGGCAACGTCGTGACCTGCATCAATCGCGGCTAATGTGGGCGCGTACCCTGCCATTCCAGCGATGGCCATCACGACAAGGTCTGCTTCAGGAAGCGCAGCTAAATCGCAAAGCGCCTGTTCGCCGTAAGGAATACCCGCGTCATTCGGTGTAGCGAGGGCCAAGTGCGACACGTTAAACTTCTGCGCGAGCGCCTGAAGCCCCACGGCATCGCGTCCTGCCGCAAGCCCCACCACTTCAAAACGGTCGGGATGCGCCGCCACTACGCGCAATGTGCTTTCGCCAATTGAGCCAGTGGCACCAAGAATAACGAGGCGCTTACGCATAGGAGTGCAGCCGATTAAGCCAACTGTGTAAAGAGATTCATCAAGAACAACATCGTCGCAGGGATGAAGATGATGCTGTCAAAAGTATCAAAGAAGCCGCCCATTGCAGGGAAAAGCGCAGAGGAATCTTTCACGCCGCACTGGCGCTTGAAGAGCGATTCCAAAAGGTCGCCGCAGATACCCACCGTCACCAAAATGGCCATTGAGATGAAGAACCACAAGGTGGCGCCGCAAGAAGAGGTGAGATTACGCACCGCAGCGAGCACTTCAGCATTGGGGAAAAGGTGTGCGCAAGCCACGACAATGCCAGCCGTTACGAGCGAAAAAGCATAGCCACCCGCCGTACCTTCCCAGCTCTTACCAGGTGACAGGCGCGGGCACATCTTATGTTTGCCAATGGCAGAGCCCACAAAATAACCGCCCGTATCGCTCATTTTGGTAACTAAAACGAGGAAGAATGCGAAGAAAATGCCCGAAGAGGTGTTTGGCGCAAAACGCACTAAGTCAATAAAGTACGAGAGCGAAACGGGGATGTAAAGGAAGGAAACCACCGTTAATGCAGCAGTTTCCATTGGCTTTTGGATTTTAGCATCCAACAACACACGGAAGAAGAGTGCTGCGCCCATCACCGTCAAAAGCGGCAACGGATTCACCACGCCAAAGTACTTATTCAAGAACCAAAGCGCCGCTGCGCCCATCACTTCAGGCAACGGCAATGTATAGCCGCCCTTCTTGAGCATAGCGCAGAGTTCATATAAGCAAACACCCGCAGAAAGACCCACAAGGGTGGCGAGTACACCGAAAGGAAGCAAGAAAATGACTGTCAACCAGACTGCTGCAACGCTGAGTCCACAAATTACACGTTGTTTCGATGCCATAAGATAAACACTCCTTAAAGGATTACCCTACTATTATAGATAAAAAACATACATACTGTAAAGCAGATAGTTTAGAAAGCGCAGAATAAACGCAAAAAATGCCGCCATCCACCTCTTTCTGAGAGAAAAAGCGAAAAAGACTTGCAATTTCTACGTCAGATATGATACATTACGCGCCACTTTCCTGCGACGTGTCTTAGGATACGTTCCCCGTTGCGGGCAAGCCCCGAAGTCCGGGGCGGCGTGAAAGGTGTTATAACCCTCCAATTAAGAAGAGAGATACACCATGGTAGACAAGAATGCAATCCGCCAGCAGTTCCAGCGTCACGAACGTGACACCGGCTCCAGCGAAGTTCAGATCGCAACCCTCACCAAGAAGATTGAAGCCCTCACCGCACACTTGAAGGCTAACAAGAAGGACAACCACTCTCGTTATGGTTTGATCCGCATGGTGAACAACCGCCGCAAGCTTTTGGATTACCTCAAGCGCACCGACGAACCTGCATATCGCAAGATCCTTGCAGACCTCGGCCTCCGTCGCTGAGTTGTTTCTCCAGAAACGAATCAAGACCGTCCACTTTTGGGCGGTCTTTTTTTGTCTTTTTAAGGGGTGGATTTAATTTATCTCTTCAAAAGGGGATTTAAAAGGGTGGCATTTACAGCGCTAGGACACCACACTACGATGAGCCGCTAGGCGATGGGCGATGAGCCGAGAGGCGATGGGGCTCGTTCATTTTAAGGAGGCCGCCACTAAAAGAGAAGGCCGCCAAGAATGGCGGCCCACAAAACGCTTTACTGCGCTCAAACCCTTCGCTCACCACGGACGCTCTGCGTCCGATGAACGGGCGACCGCACAGCGGTCTACTGACACCTCCACCCTAACGGGTGCTCAATATCGCCCTAAAGGCGCGACAGCACCGCCCTAAAGCGAGTGTAACGAGCGTCCTAAGGGCGCGACAGCGCCGCTTAGTGGCGCATCTTTTGGTAAGGCAGTGTCACGAAGAACATTGCACCGAGAATGTTACCAATCGTTACAAAGAAGAGGTTGATTCCATAGCCTGCCCAAGTGAGGCCTGTGCCAGCAGAGATGTCCACTAAGCCGCTTGCCTGGTTGACAAGTGCGATACCAATGATACTCATATTGGCGATACTGTGTTCAAAACCGCAGACCATGAAGATGAGGATACACCACACAATCATAATGAGTTTGCCAGATTCGCTCTTCATGCGCACGCCACACCAAATGGCCAAGCAGACGCAGATATTACACAAAATACCGCGAATAATCATCTCCAAGGGGCCTAATGCCACCTTTGAGGAGGCAACCGTATGGAAGTAGGCGACCGCTTCAGTCATTGCGTTGGCGCCCGAAAGCTTGTAAAGACCAATCAACGTCCAGGTGCCCACAAGATTGCCCAACCAGTTTACAAGCCAGAGCATCCAAGCCATGCGCCAGGAAATCTTCTTTTCCCAGGCGGCAGCAGAAAGGACGAGGTTGTTACCCGTGAAGAGTTCGCAGCCCGCCATCATTGCCAAGCTCAATGCAGAAGAGAAGGCAATTGCAGCAATAATCTTGGCAGCAGAGCCCATTAGAGGCGTCAAAAGGCCACCAATGCTCAATGCAACCATACTTCCGAAGGTAATAAACATACCCGCCACCATCGACGAGATGATGTAGCCACGAGGATTACGAAAATAGAGAGAAATCTTGGCCAGTGCAGATCCGCACAACCGGCGATAAGCGTCACAATACATGCTTTACTCCATAAGGCACTGCTATGCATTAGCAGTCGCGATTAAGATACCATTTTTCCCGCTTTATCTCAAGCGTATTCTCTTTTAGGCCCCTATCAAAGCCTTTTGACCGTCAGCTGTAAGAGCGTTTCACGCTTGCGCGAGAGGCGCTTTGCGCAGTGATTTCAACGTTTACAATCGCAATGTCTTAAAGAGGTCTGTCGCGATCAACGATTCTTGACCGTAAGCAATAGCGGCACGGTCTCCTGCCACAGCATGGTGATAAACTCCCAAACATGCGGCATCTTCCGTACCTAAACCACGCGCCAAAAGGCCCACGATTACACCCGTTAGCAAATCACCTGTGCCGGCGGTCGCCATGCCAGGATTGCCACTCATGCACATATGTAGCGTTCCGCCAGGTTCTGCCACCAAGGTATGATGTCCCTTTAAGACCGTAATCGCGTGATACATCGCGGCAATCGCACGCGCTGCGGCAGGACGATCGCGTTGGATTTCCTGTGTCGTAACGCCCAAAAGACGCGCAGCTTCACCAGGATGAGGCGTTAAAATTAAGCGCAAGGTCGACTTATCAGCAGCCCAGCCCTCTTCTCGCAAAGCCGCAAGCGCAGTTAGTGCGTCTGCATCCACAACCGTACGCGGGAGCGTGGATTCGCTGACCAACGTGCGTAAAACATCCATCTTTACTGCATCAAAGGCGCCCATCCCTGGTCCAATTGCGAATGCATCACAATTCGTGGCCATTTCGGTTAATTCAAGGGACGGATCTGCGAAAACAGCTTCTGGCACCCAGTGCGCTGCTGCGTAGCGAGACGCCTCAGGCACATCCAAAGAAACAAGGCCACAACCTGCGCGATACGCCGCTAAAGCGGACAATACAGGTGCGTGCGGATAGACTTGAGAACCACCAATAATCACCGCGTGGCCATAACTCCGTTTGTGAGAATCCAATCGACGTTCAGGACGCAAATAGTGGCGCAGTTCCGGTTCAGCAATCAGCAATACCTCTTCTGGCGGCAAACATTCACGCGGTTCAAGCACGTCTCCAGGAATGCCGATATCCGCCACGCTCAAATCGCCAAGGAAATCGCGCGCCGCAGGAGAGGCGAACCCAATCTTCGGGCGCACGAAGGTGATCGTAGCATCTGCGTGAACGGCTTCACCAGGCGCAGTGCCCGTATCGGCATCCAAGCCGCTTGGCACATCCACCGACAACACTGGGCAACTTGACGGAGTCCCATTCACCCAATGAATTGCAGAAGCCACAGGGCCTTTCGGCACACCTTTTGAGCCAATTCCAAGTAAAGCATCAATAATCAACGCACTTCGAGGCGAAACCGAGGGATCCGCCCATGGATCATCCAACCACGCATCCGACGAGGGTAAAATCTGAGGTTGAAGACCTACAGCGCACATATCTTTCCACGCACGAAGCGCATCGCCCTTCAAATGCGTTGCGACACAGGTCATCAACACCTTAACGTCGAAGCCGTCACTCTTCAAACAACGCGCAGCGATAAAACCATCGCCACCATTGTTGCCAGGGCCGCACAAAATCACCGCACGATGCAAACCTGCGCGCGTCATCATCTGTTCTGCACATCGCGCCACTGCGGCGCCAGCACGGCACATCGCGGTATACGACGGCAAATTGCGTTGGGCAAACGTCACTCTTTCCGCTTCGCGAATACCTTCAACACTGATCCACTTCATTCACGGACTCCTTAAAGTATCGCCCACATTATACCACCCTTTCGCAGATGACGCAAAACTCCCGCAAGGAATCCCGTTAGAAAGCCACAAAAAATGCTACACTATGGTTATCTGTTTCCATTTAAAAGAGGCATCCCTATGAAGAGAATCATCGCATTGACAGTGTTTTTCCTCGTGATTGTGGCAAAGGCCGCAGTAACTGAGACGACATTTAAATCCTACAATGTGCCCGCATTCATTGGGTTAACCAACGAAGAACTCACCCGCAACACCTTTGCAATCGGCACGTTAACCGTCACATCCGATGCCGTCAGCAAGACGACGAAGGTAAAGGTTAGCATTAAAGGCACCGACAAGCGCGACCTTAAAACCTTGCACATTGAGCCCTTACCGCTCAAAAATCCAAGTAAAACGTTGAAAGGCAAGCTCTTTGGCGATGCGCTTGCCTTTGATTTGCCTCTGCGCGAAGGTGAAAACGCCTACATTGTTTACGCAGAAGTGCCCAAGACTGCAGACCTCAGCCGTAAGATTTACATTGAAGAAACCCCTGTACGTATCGGTAGTATCGTTACGCGTCCCAATCAGAAGATTGTAGATGCCAATCGCAATTCCAAGCACTTCCGCATCCCTGGCATTGTGGAAACCAATACGGGCACGCTCGTAGCTGTCTTTGATAACCGCTTCCACCACTCAGGCGACTTGCCTGCCGACATCACTGTAGGCGTAAGCATCTCTAAGGATAAAGGCAAGACTTGGTCGCCGATTCGCACTGCGATTGACTACAAAAACCTCCCTGGTGGCGATGGTATTGGCGACCCTGCCATCCTCTTTGACCCCGTAAAGAAGCGCCTTTGGATTGCAGCGCTTCGCGCTCCCAAAACGGGACACCCCATTTGGGAGTCGGTGAAAGGTTCTACAAGCCCTGACAATTGCGGTCAATTTATCCTCGCCTACTCCAATAATGACGGCAAAACGTGGTCTAAGCCCATTAACATCACCGAAAGCGTTAAGCGTCTCGCTGACGAAGACACCAAGGAATGGGGGCTTCTCTTCCAAGGCCCTGGCGCCGGCATCGCGATGAAAGACGGCACCCTCGTCTTCCCCGCACAGATTTGGGGTCACAAAGGTGGTGCGCCGCACCACGGCGTTCTTGTCTACTCCAAGGACCACGGCACCACTTGGACCAGTTCTAAGGCAATGCCTTGGGGTGGTTCTGAATCCACTGTAGCCGAACTTCCTGATGGTTCGCTTCTCCTCAACACCCGAGAAGGCGGTGGCCCCGCAACGCGTATCACCGCACGTACCACAGACTTGGGCCAGACCTGGGAAAAGGTTGAAACCGAACCGCTTCGTCAGCCAGGCAACCTCTGTCAAGCAGCCTATTTGATGCTCAATGGCAAGCTTTACTTCTCCAATCCCAACTCTGGCAGCCGCAATACGATGACCCTTCGTGTGTCAGAAGATGGTGGTAAGACTTGGCCTCGTAGTATCGTTTACGACCCTCGCGCAAGTGCAGGTTACTCCTCGCTCTGCCCCGTAAGCGGCAACTCCATCGGCATCATCTACGAAAGCGAAAACTCCAATTACCACTATTTTGTGCGTATTCCTGAAGCCGATCTCAACTAAACAGGCGCTTTCTCAATATTTCCAACAACACACCTCTCTGCCAAGAGGTGTGTGTTCTTTTTATCTATCACAACCTTTTCGTGCGACCTACAACATCTTCCTTAATAAATATGCTACACTATGACCATTCCCTACAGAAAAGGAAAGTGAACTATGAAATACACGACCCTCTTTGCCGCTGTGGCACTCACCACTGTTGCAGCTGTTACATTCACAGGTTGCATCAGTAATGACCCTACGTCCACCACCCTTTCCGACGTTGCCTTTAAGCCGTCGGGCGTGCCTGCTTTCATTGGCTTAGACAATGCAGAACTCAGCAACAAGACCTTTGCCATCGGCACATTGACGCTTCAGTCCGTTCATACGGCTGCGAAAGACACCGTCATCGTGAACGTGAAGGGTACCAAGGCTGACGACTTGACAGGTTTGCGCCTCGGCCCGACGAAGGGTGTGCGTGCTTCTCGCAATTGCTTCACCTTCTCGGTCCCTGTTAAGAAGGGCCTCTCGACCTACACCGTCTACGCAGAAGTGCCTGAAACAGCTGACTTGAGCCGCAAGATCTACATCGAAGGCGTGCCGGTTCGTATTGGTAGCGTTGTGACGCGCCCCAATCAGAAGATTGTGGACGTCAATCGCAACTCCAAGAACTTCCGTATTCCTGGCATTGTTGAAACCAACACTGGCGCACTCGTAGCCGTCTTTGACAACCGCTTCAATCACGCAGGTGACTTGCCCGCAGACATCACTGTTGGCGTCAGCATCTCCAAGGATCAGGGCAAGACATGGTCTCCTATCCGCACCGCAATGGATTACAAGAATCTCCCTGGCGGTCACGGCATCGGCGACCCCGCCATCCTCTTCGACCCCGTGGAAAAGCGCCTTTGGATTGCAGCCCTTCGCGCTCCCAAGAGCGGCCACCCCATTTGGACCTCTGTGAAGGGTTCTATCAGCCCTGACAACTGCGGTCAGTTCATCCTCTCCTACTCTGACGACGACGGCGAAACATGGTCTGAACCCATCAACATCACCGAAAGCGTCAAGCGCCTTGCCGACCCAGACACCAAGGATTGGGGTCTTCTCTTCCAGGGCCCTGGCGCTGGTATCGCAATGAAGGACGGCACGCTCGTTTTCCCCGCACAGATTTGGGGTAACCGCGGCGGCGCACCGCACCATGGCGTTCTCGTCTACTCTAAGGACCATGGTAAGACTTGGACCAGCTCTAAGGCAATGCCTTGGGGTGGCTCTGAATCTACCGTTGCCGAACTCCCTGATGGTTCGCTCCTTCTCAACACCCGTGAAGGTGGCGGCCCTGCAACGCGTATCACCGCACGCACCACTGACCTTGGTCAGACTTGGGAAAAGGTTGAAACCGAACCGCTTCGTCAGCCCGGCAACCTCTGCCAGGCAGCTTACTTGATGCTCAATGGCAAGCTCTACTTCTCCAACCCCAACTCTGGCGGTCGTAACACGATGACCCTCCGCGTTTCGGAAGATGGCGGTAAGACTTGGCCCCGTAGCATCGTCTACGATCCTCGCGGTTGCGCAGGTTACTCCTCGACTTGCCCTGTGGATGGCGACTCCATCGGCATCATCTATGAAGGCACTTCCGACTACCACTACTTCGTGCGTATCCCGGAATCTGACCTTAACTAAGGCCGCTTTGAGTTCTAACTCAAACCTCCTTTAAGATGGCTTATTCTCCCGAAACACCGCTTTCGGAAATCACCTTCACCGTGCTGGACTTTGAAACGACCGGCACGGTGAAAGGTTTTGAATGCCTGCCGTGGCAACTCGGTGCAGTCACTGCAACCATTGCAGGCATCCATTTTGACGCTCCGCGTTTTGATACGCTTATGCGTGTTTCGCTTGAGCATCCCTTCTCTGGACGCGCACCAGGACGTCATGCCTTGTTACGTCACGAGATTGCAACCGCGCCAGAAGCTCAAGACGTTTGGCAAGCTTTGCATAGCGTGCTCTCAAGAACCATTCCTGTCGCACATAACATCGGCACCGAACGCAATGTTTTAGCACGCCTTGCGCCGATGACCCGTTACCCTTATTGGCTGGATACGCTCAAGCTCGTGCGAAAGGTTTACCCTACCTTGCCGAGTTTTGCATTAGACGATGTCATTCCTGCGCTTGGGCTTGAGCCTCTTTTACGCGAACTTGTACCAGGTCGTGATGCGCATGACGCCTATTATGATGCCGTAGCCTGCGCATTATTGCTCACCCATCTCCTCGCGCTTCCTGGATGGCGCGACCTTACCCTTGCAGAAGCTGTTACGTTATGAAACCCCAAACCCTTTTCTCGTTAATCATTACGCATATTGCTGCCGTTTCAATCGTTGCGCTTTTCTGCTTCGTTAATTCAAATCCTGCAGCGCTTGCTGGTAAACTTCCCGAAACGCATGACCTTTTTACAGCATTGTTACAAGGGCAATTCATCTCTTTGCCATTGATGCTTTTCCCTGTCATTTTGACGGTCGTCTTGCCTGGAAACACTGAAACGCTCAAGTCGTGGTTTCGTCGCCCAACGTGCACCTTTCGCGGAGGTGCTTGGTGCTTTATTTTAATGGTACTTTTCAGCAATGCCTTACTGATTGCAATCGCACCGCCTGAAGAGCAGCCTATCGTCGCGATGTTTCAATGCTTACGCGGTTGGCAAATCGGTATTATCGCGAGCTTTATTTGCATCATTGTGCCTATTGTAGAAGAGCTTCTCTTCCGTGGTGTCTTGATGCGCGGCCTTCCGTGCTTTTTTGCACTCTTTTACAGTGCTGTTATCTTCGCCTCTGCGCACGGTATCAATGCTTATGTACTGCCGCTCTTTTTCACGGGTTGGCTTTTAGGGCTGATTCGTTATCGCTCGGAAAGCTTAATTCCGTCGATTTGCTGCCATGCGGCTTTTAACACCACATCGCTCTTAATTGCCACATTCGCCTAATGGCACAGACGCTATCCAATAACAATACATGCGCCTGTCATTGACAAGGCGCATGTTGTTATTTAGGGCTGTTTAATCGCTTTTTCTTCAATATACACATGCCAAACCAGCGGTATTAGCACCCACCCTGCAATCCCAGCTACTGCGATTGCTGCGCCACATGACAACCATTGTACCGCTTGTGGCGTTTCTTGTAATGCCGCAGAAAGCAAACCGCCAAGCCCTGCAACTGTGCCCATGACCGTCGCAGCGCAAAGCATAAACAAACCTCCCAATCCGCATAACCACGCTGTTTGATGACGGCAAGGCGTTGGCAAAAAGCGTGGTAAGAAGGTCATAAAGAAGAGAATCACCTTGGGATTAGAGAGGTTTAAAAGTATTCCTTTTAGATAAAAGCCCCACAATGTCCGCATCTCTGCCGTCTGCACTTCAAGTCCACTGCCCCACATGCAATATGCGACCCAAAAGAGGTAGAGCGCTCCTGTAATGGAGATCCATTCAGCAACTCGCGGAAAACGTTTCAGGAGCGTTGCGGCGCCTAAGACGGCCAAGGCGATGTGTACGCAAAGACCGCTCATCAAGCCTGCGGTAACGGCGAGTCCTGCAGGTGCGCCAAAGGCGGCAGACTGTGCAAGCACAAAGCAGTTGTCTGGGCCAGGCGCAAGCGCGACCAAAAGACAAGAACTAATGTAGAGCCACAACTTCATACGCAATTACTGAGCCGCGCTTGAAAGATTTGCCTTTACCCATGCCGCAACAACCGACTGTGGCAATCCCATCACATTGGTATACGAACCAATTCGCTCTTCAATGAGCATCTCACCACATTCGTTAATGTCATACGCTCCAGCGCGATCTAGAGGTTTGACGCGGTCTAAGTAGTCTTGCACAGTGCCAAGGCCGTAGTTCTTAAAGACGAGACTTGTCGCTTCAATGAATAGTTCTGGGTCACGACGACCTGGTTTTAAGAAGGCAACCGCTGTGTAAACTTGCTGACTCCGCCCTGAATAATCCAAGAGCCACCCTTGTGCTTCTTCGTAATCTCGCGGTTTTCCAAGCACTTTACCATTGAAGGCCACAACGGTATCTGCCGCTAAAATCACATCATGTGGATAACGTTTTGCAACAGAAAGCGCCTTCAGTGCAGCGTTTTGGCCTACTGTTGCCACAGGGTCACCCACGCGTACGCTTTCCTTACACGTGGCCAAATGCACTTCAAAGGGAATCTTCAAATGACGCAAAATCGCTTGGCGGCGCGGTGAAGCAGAGGCGAGAATGAGTTTACTCATAGGACTTTCCCAATCATGCAAGCGGGTGGAATCGGCTTACAGCACGCGCGTTAAGAGGGATTCTGCAAAGGCTTTCAACGCCGTAATGTCGCCCGAAAACGCGTCCAAGGCCTTGATTGCGAGCGCGGTGTATTCCACGGCGAGTTGCTTCACCTGCGCGGCATCATTTTGACAGACGGCTAATGCATTAAATTCATTGCCCTCTTTCGCTTGATCAGCGTCTAATAAATCGTCAATTAATTGGAAGGCGAGGCCGACATTGTGTCCATAGACTTGCGCTGCGGCGACCTGTTCGGGCGTACCTTTGGCTGCAATCACGCCCAATTGGCAAGCGGCGGCAATCAGTGCGCAGGTCTTTCCGAAGTAGATACGCTCCATCAAGGCCTTATCCCATGCCGCAGGCGAAATGTGCGTGGCATCAATGTCTGCGACCTGACCATGGATCACCTCAGTCGCAGCGTGCGTCAAAATCGGCAGAAGCGCCTCAGCATTTTGGCACGCGGCAATGCAAGAGAAGGCCTTCGCCTGCAAGTAGTCGCCCGCGAGAATCGCCGTCGCTTCGCCATACTTGGCCCAGACGGTGGGTTGCCCACGACGGAGCGTGTCATTATCCATGCTCGGTAAATCGTCGTGAACGAGGGTATAACTGTGCAAGAGTTCAATTGCCAAGGCCGCATTGAGGGCGTCATTTGGGCATGTATTTCCGCAGGCATCTGCAAAGAGTAAGGTCAATACAGGGCGCACACGCTTCCCGCCAGCCATCACCGAATGGTCGGCTGCTGCGAAAAACTCATAAAGGTAAGCCTTGTCCGTCACAAAGAGTGCTTGTAATGCTCCAGAGACTTCTGTTGCTTTCGCGGCAAGGAGAGCTTGAGTTTCGGGTGTCATTGGATTGACCTTCTTTTTCAGAACGTGAGGCACGCTTCGCGGGAATGCCCTGCTCCACGTGCCTCCTTTATGGATAAACCTTACGACTTATTCAGCCACAGCTGCGGCAATCATGTCGCCGACCTGTTCCGTTGTGAAGCCCATTTCATTTGCGAGCTGGCTCTTCATCTTCGGAGTTACGGAGGCAATTGCGCGCGTAATTGCGTTGGCCGCTTCAGCTTCACCGAGGTGTTCAAGCATCATTGCGCCAGCGCCAATCGCGGCGATGGGGTTGATGGCATGCTTGCCCGTCCACATCGGAGCCGTGCCACCGATGGGCTCAAACATCGAAACGCCGTTCGGGTTGATGTTACCACCCGAGCTCACGCCGAGACCGCCCTGCGTAATTGCGGCCAAGTCCGTAATGATATCGCCGAACATATTTTCGGTCACAATCACGTCAAACATTTCAGGGCAGGAGACCATGTAAAGCGTGGTCGCATCCACGTGGTAATACTGACGTTCCACATCGGGGAATTCTTCACCCACTTCAGCGAACACGCGGTTCCAAAGCTGATACATGTAAGTCAACACGTTCGACTTACCCACGAGTGCGAGCGTATTCTTCTCACCCACGCCACGCGCCTTCTTACCGTACTTACGTGCGTATTCAAATGCAAAGCGAATGCAACGCTCCACCTGTTCGTACGTATACGTCATCACCTGCGTTGCCACGGCATCCTTCGAGTCAGCGCGCGAAATACCGCCCATGCCCGTGTAAAGACCGCCAGAATTTTCACGCACAACGCAGTAATCAATATCTGCCGGACCCTTATTCTTGAGCGGCGTTTCCACGCCAGGATAGAGGCGAATCGGACGCAAATTGATGTACTGGTCCAATTCAAAGCGCATCTTGAGCAAAATACCCTTTTCCAAGATACCCGGCGTCACACGCGGGTCGCCAATCGCGCCAAGAAACATCGCATCGTGCGCACGGAATTCATTCAAAACCGAGTCAGGGAGAATTTCACCCGTTGCCAAATAACGGCCTGCACCCACGTCATACGAGGTCGTGTCCAACTTAAATCCGAAGCGACGCTCAGCGGCATTCAATACCTTTAAGCCTTCAGCCACCACTTCAGGACCAGTGCCGTCACCAGGAACAACTGCGATTTTATACGTATTCATGAAACCTTTTTCCTTTATTTAAATCACTTTTAAAGGCTTACTTCTCAGAGATGCTGCGCTTAATGTAGGGCATGTAATCACGCGTATACACATAAAGCGACCAGAAATTCAAGAGAATCGCCACCGCTTCACCCGTGTACACCACCCAACGGAACCACGTCATCGTATCACGTGGATAATCATACAACATGATGTAGAGATAAATCACACCACAGAGCGGAAACGTCATGGCCGTGCGGAATTTCCCAAGGAACGATGCCGCGCAATTCGCCCCATAAAGCGACCCCACCGAACGCAAGAACGTCACCCACTGATCGCGCAAGAGATAGAGAATCGTCAACACCACCATGAACAGCGCGTGCCAACGTTCCTCCGGCTTACCAATCGGCAAAAGCCACAACAACGTCGGGAAGACGATGAGATAAAAGACCTTATCCATCAAAGGATCGCACATCGCACCAAACTTCGTGACCACCTTCCACTTACGTGCCAAAGCACCATCAAAGAGGTCCGTCAAAGCCGAAAGCGTCAAAAACACTAAGGCTACCCAAGCCCAAGCATCCGACGTCTTCTCAAGCACTTCGCCAAAGTTCAACGCACGCAAACTCTCCGTATTGCACTGCACGCCACTCTGTACGCCCCAACCATGCACCAAAGCCAAAACCAAAAAGGCCAAAATAAACGGTACACGAATGAACGTAATCGCGTTCACCACCAAAAGATGTAATTGACGTAAGCTCATCATCTCCTCCTCTTCTTAACGCTTTTTCGCACGCTTCTGACGCACCGCTTCGTACATCACCAATGCACCCGCCACGCCAGCATTCAAAGATTCCACCTGACCGACCATCGGAATATAACCAATGAAATCGCACGTCTTGCCCACCAAATTGCCTAAGCCAGCACCTTCGCTACCTACGACAATCCCGCAACGACCGCGAAAATCAATATCCGTGTATTCCTTCGCAGACTCATTCAAGTCCAAACCCGTCACCCAAACATTGCGCGACTGGAGTTCCTTCATCGCCTGCGTCAAATTCACCACGTGCGCAATCTGCAAGTGCTCCGAAGCACCCACCGAAGCGCGCACCACCGTCGGCGTCACCAAAACACTGCGATCTTCGGGAATAATCACCCCGCACACACCGCAAGCTTCAGCCGTACGCAAAAGCGAACCCAAATTCTGCGGGTCCTCAATGTGGTCCAATAACAACACAATCGCTTCGGGATCATCCTCCGCTGCCGCGTAAATATCCTCTACGCTCACATACGGATAACCGCCCGCCTTCACCGCGCAGCATTGGTGATTCACCTGACCCAAAATACGGTCACACTCACCACGCTGAGCCGCACGCACCGGAATACGACGCGCATGGGCAATCGAAATCATCTCCTCCACCTCATCCGTTGCCGGACCCGAAGGAACAATCAATTCCCAAATCTCACGACGACCTGCGCGCAACGCCTCCAATACGGGGCGACGACCATAAATCCAACCATCTTTTCGCTTTTGCTTCTTGTCCATAACCCAGACATTATATCATAAAACACACGCGCCCACACGCGTATATTGTAATTTGTAATTAATCGTCCCCCGTAAAAGCAATCCCTATCAAAGCCCCCTCGTTCGCCAGGTTCACCATAACTAACAAGTTAGCAAGAAAATCCTCTAAGATGTTCCCTTTGTTTCAAAATGGAACATTTTGTGTCAATGCCAATGTTTCAAATAGAAACAAAATGTGTCAAACGGGAACAAATTGTTTCAAATGGGAACAAGTGGAACAAATGGAACAAGTGAAACAAGAAAGAAAAGGGAAAAGAGGAAGAAAGAAAGTTTTCCCCCAGACCCCCTTTATAAAGAAAGAAGGAGAAAAGGGAAAAGAAAGTGTGTGTGCCGATGGCACACTTTCACACACACACCACTCCTTTCTCTTCTCAAGAGTAAAAACTGTCTCAAGAATAAAACGATTCTGCGACTGATTAGTTTTTGCGGAACGACTTCAAAGCGGTGATGGAGACAACTTCCGAAAGTACCCCCCATTTTGACCCTAAATGCGACGTCCGCCAACTTGCCGACAGTAGAAACTTTCCTAAGACGCTCATAGAGGCCATTTCCGTGCCCGCTAACGCGTTTTACAAGCGCGAGGGTAAACTTATACACACCCACCCTTGAGACGCGATTTAAACGCGTTTTTAAACATAGTTTAAAATTTCACACAAACACCCGCGCGCACGAGGGTGTTTTAAACCCAGCGAACGGATGTTTTTACACTGACCCACCTTCGGAGGGTTGACAACGGTGCATCGTACACGTACAAGGGAGCGATTTAAGATAAGTGAACTCCTGAGAGTGTATGCGCACATCGCATCATCACCGCTTTGAAGCCGTCTCGCAAAAACTGATCAGTCGCAGAATCGGTTTACTCTTGAGACAGAGAAAAGAGTGCTGTGTGTGTGAAAGTGTGCCATCGGCACACACACTCTTTCTTTTCCCTTTTCTCCTTCTTCTTTAAAAGGGGGTCTGGGGGGAAGCTTTCTTCTTCCTCTTTTCCCTTTTCTTTCTCAGGATTAGCATTATTGCTAGCATTATTGCTAGTATTATTACTAGTATTATTGCTAGCATTATTGCTAGTATTTTGTTGGTATTATTGATATATGACTAGCCACATGGTCTACCATTTGGACTACCATTTGGTCTACCACATGGACTACCGTTTGGTCTACCATTTGGACTACCACATGTGCGTCTGCCGCCCTTTCAGGGCTAGAAAAGCGGTCTGGGGCCGCTAGTGGCGGGTGGCGAGGGGACGCCTGCAGGCGCAGGATGGTCTAGGCTTTTAGCATGGCGCTCTGCGCCTCGCGCCGTCCTAAAACCCCTTGACTTTTGTGCGTCGGAAGAGTATAATCTATTCGCAATAGATGATTAACAGTGAGATAGACGCTCTTTTGGCGTCTGTCTTTTCGTTATTTTTTCGTTATTATGGTTAGTTGATTTGACATGAAACGTTTATTCCTTTGCTTAATTGTAAGTTTGTGGTCGTGCTTGGCCATGGCGGCGGTAGAGCAGCAATTTACGAAAGATTTGACAGCGGATACCTTTACGCAGGTGTCGACGCTTGAGATGATTCACGATGTGCGCTTGACGCAGCGGACGCTCACCTTTTCATTGAATGACCCAATTTGGCATTACACCTATAATGGGAGTCCGATTGACTTTGTGGGTTCGCAGGTAACCATTAAGTCGGTCTCGTTGCCCGACTTGATAACGAATACCGAGAACTTGAAGCATGTGGGCTCCGTAAAGATTTTTGATGAAGATGGCAATGAAGTTGCCTCCTCCACCGCTAAGGCAGAAGTTTCCCAGGTGCGTTTGCCGACCCAGAATGGCACCTATGTGGAAGCGCGGGTCTATAAGTACACCTTTGGTGAAGGGGTTCAATTAGATACCAACAAATCCTACAAATTGTACTTGGATACGACTGCGGCGACGCCTCCGCTCTTGCCGGTTTTCCGCAATGCTTCGAGTGAATACACCGACGCTGACCGGTCCTTTGTGCGCATCGATGGTGGCGATAGTCACTATTCGCCCTATCTGTCTTTTGACGGGCAGATGACGATGACGCGTTTTAGTTACAATGTAACGCAAGGTGAAACCTCCTTGGCGAAATTATTAGGCGATGACAGCTTTAATGTGGCAACAGATGACAACGTAAACACCATGATTGTTGTCCGCTTAACTGAGCAAGGCGCCATTTTAAAGATGGATCATAGCCTTTCGAACGCGGCCCTCGTTGTCGCCTCGGGCACGCCAGCAACAACGTGGGAAAAGACGGGTGAAGCGTGGACACCATTAAAACGCGCAGGTACGGTGCGCTTTATTGATGGTTACACTTTTACAGGCCCCGTTGATTTTCGCGACGTAAAAGACGCAGAAGGCGAGATTAAGATGATTCGCCTCGAGTACTACGATGCGCAAGGAAATGTGAAGGCCACACCTGTCATTCCGCGAGAGATTTGGGCGCCGACGACCTTTGCACTTCATTGTGACTTGGAATTGGCGGCTTATCCGGATATGTTGATTGATTCGGAAGCGCAGCCTTCGTGGTTCGGCCGTAATCCGCTCACAATTCCAGCAGGACGTAGTATTCGCATTGTCACGCATGTCAATGAAAGCAACATTCCTCAAATTGCTTATGGAGATGCGACTTCGCGTTTAGCCTTAGCGATTCCCTCAAATGAACCCCATGTGCTTTCGCACTATCGTAACCTGATTGAGCAGAATTCGGGTATTTTGCGCATGGTCTCGCCCTTTACGATTCCTATAAAGGAAGGAACCACCTCCCTTGTGCTCGGCATTGACGATGATGCGGCGACATCTCCTTCGGTGCAGACGCTTCAATCCTATGATGCGACAACCTTTGAAGGTTCGCTCGTGGTGGGTTATGGTGTGAATAACAATGCGCAGTATGTGCAGAAGTCTGGCACGGTGACGGTCCGTGGCGATGGTCTTATCTTAGGTCAGGGCGATGCCGCAAAGGCAAAGTATGTGGTGAAAGATGGCACCTTTACCGGCAAGGTCACCTTTGGTCCGCTGGCGCACGATGCAACGTTCATGGTGGGTGATGGCGTGGGCGAGGCCAATACGGCAATTGCGGATGTCTCCACCCTCTTATCGCAGCCTGCGGGCTCTACTGCGACCATTACAGGTACGGCCGAAGTGATCGTGGAGCGCGATGGTCAATTAGTGCTCGAGGGCGATTTAGATATGACGCCGGCGCTTCGTCGTCGCATGACGCTCAATGGCGGTACATTGAAGGCCACGGGCTATACGCCCAACTTTACCTTTGGTACAGACTTTGTGAATGGCGGTGGTTTAACTGTCAATGGCGATGTCACCATTGATGCCTCTGAAGCCACCCCGCGCTTCCAAAAGGCTACGGCTGTAAACGCCGATATGAAGATGGAGTTTGAGGATAACAACGCCATCGTGGCGAAGAATTCGCAAGAAGCTTGGTTTACCGAATGGGGCGGAAATGCGCCCTCGTCGTACATCGTAACACCCTCTGGCAAAGGTTTTACCGTTAGCGATGTAGTT
>JAZRAG010000062.1:0-29797 GCA_045634445.1 Candidatus Spyradenecus sp.
GACTTGCAGACCCTTTCCCGTGGCGTGAATGTGGTGGGCTTGGATAGCCAGCCCTCCGACATCATTAAGTTGCACGCGGACATGTTCAAGAAGCATGGCATGACCTCGATTCGTAACTTCGACGCACTCAATGACGTGAACAACCTCAAGTGGTCTGGTCAGTGCATCCATGACGCAGGCCTCAAGCACGAAGTCGTGGTTTCCATGATGGGCTTGCCTCCTGGCGTGGATAACAAGGGCGCACACACTCCTGAATTCTACGAAGAACGCATCAAGCAGATTCTCAAGGCTGAAATTCCTTTTGATCGCGTCTGCTTCAAGGATGCTTCTGGCACCACGGCTCCTCGCACGGTGTACGAAACCATCAAGCGCGCTCGCAAGATTCTCCCCGCTGGCACGCATATCCAGTTCCACTCTCACGAAACCGCAGGCAATGGCCTCACCTGTTACCTCGCCGCACTCGAAGGTGGCGCAGACGGTATCGACCTCTCCATGGCACCTGTCTCTGGTGGTACCTGCCAGCCCGACATCATCACCATGTGGCATGCACTCCGCGGTTCTGAATTCGATTTGGACATCGATATCGAAAAGATTCGTGGCGCAGAAGAAGCCTTCAAGGAAGCAATGAAGGACTACTTCCTCCCGCCGGAAGCACTCTCTGCAAGCCCTGTGATTATTTGGTCCCCGATGCCTGGTGGCGCGCTCACCGCAAACACCCAGATGCTCCGCGACAATGGTCTCATGGACAAGTATGACCAGATGATCGACGAAATGTACGACGCAGTGCGTTGCGGTGGTTTCGGCACCTCTGTGACCCCCGTTTCTCAGTTCTACTTCCAGCAGGCTTTCAACAACGTGATGTTCGGCAAGTGGAAGAAGATCGCTCCTGGTTACGGTAAGATGGTGCTCGGTTACTTCGGTAAGACCCCCGCTTCTCCCGATCCTGAAGTGGTGAAGATCGCTGCAGAACAGCTCGGTCTCGAACCCACCACCAAGACCGTGCTCGAAATCAATGACGCAGACGTCAAGAAGGGCCGCGCTGCCGCAGAACAGATGCTCAAGGACGCAGGTCTTCCTGTGACCGATGAAAACGTCTTCATCGCAGCCTCTTGCTTGGAAAAGGGTATCGCTTACTTGAAGGATCCCGCCAATGCACCTCTCGGCATCCGCTTGAACGAAAAGCCCAAAGCCGCTTCCGCAGGTGGCGCTTGCACTGTTACCATCAATGGTAAGGCTTACGGCATCGAACTCAAGGATGGCAAGGCTATCGTTAACGGCACCACCTATGACTACTCTGTCGCAGATGGTATCGCAGCTGCTCCTGCAGCCGCCGCTGGCGCTGCAACGGGTGAAGCAATCACCGCTCCTGTCCCGGGTCTCGTGCTCCGCATTACCGCTCCTGCTGGTACTGCCGTGAAAAAGGACGACGAAATCCTCGTTATCGAAGCTATGAAGATGGAAATGCCCATCAAGGCTCCGAAGGACGGCGTGGTCGCTTCTATCGCAGTGGGTAATGGCGACAAGTTCAACGCTGGTGACACGCTCGCTACGATGTAATTTCTCTAAGGAGATTTTCCGATGTTTAAACACATTACCCTCGGTTTAGCAATGCTAATGAGCGTCTGCGCCTTTGCGCAGGCCCCTGAAGCAGTTGCCACCGCAGTCCAGCCGATTGCTGCAGCCGCCGAAAACGTGAAGGCTGTCGCAGAAGAGGCTAAGGCCGATGCGGATAAGTTCACTGGCATTCAGTCCACGGTGCAGTTGGTGAAGCTTCGTCGTCAGCTTTTGGCTGATAACAAGGCTGCTTTCGAAGATAAGTCCAATGACACCGACGTGGAATTGCATGGTTCTTACCTTCACATCACCAATGGTCTCATGACGACCGATGACACCCCCGGCGCCAATAAGGATGAGTACGAAGCTTACAACTACTATGTGAATCCCAAGACCGGTCAGCGTCAGTTGAAGTTCCCCGACCTCGTCGGTAAGCAGATTGACTTGCCTCAGGTTTCTGGCGTGATTCACTCTCACCAGGTGGGTGACTGGCAGTTGACCGCTAGCCGTATCGCTAGCATGTGGGATTCTACCGGTATCATGGGCTTCACCGCTAAGGATGAACCCGAAGCCGCTGGTCGCGTGGAAGCGCTCCCCAATACGCATCAGAAGACGATGTTGCCTTTTGGTATCAGCCAGCTTCTCATGATTGTGGTGTGCTTGTGCTTGGTGTATTTGGCTATTGTGAAGGGCTTCGAGCCGCTCTTGCTCTTGCCGATCGGTTTTGGTGGCCTGCTCGCCAACATCCCCTTCGCAGGTGTGACTGCAGCTCCTGTGCTTGACACATTGGGTAACGTTGTTGAACCCGGTGGCTTCCTTTACTACACCTTTGAAATGGGTATTAGCTCGGGCCTCTTCCCCATCCTCATCTTCATGGGCGTGGGCGCAATGACTGACTTTGGTCCCTTGATTGCAAACCCCCGCATGGCGCTCCTCGGCGCAGCCGCACAGCTCGGTATCTTCACCGCACTTCTCGGCGCACTCGCTTTGACGCTCTGCACTCCCTTCATTAACTTCTTTATCACGGACGCAGCTTCCATCGGTATTATCGGTGGTGCAGACGGCCCGACCGCAATTTGGCTCACTACGAAGCTCTCGCCCGACTTGCTCGGTTCGATTGCAGTGGCTGCTTACTCCTATATGGCGCTCGTGCCCGTGATTCAGCCGCCGATCATGAAGCTTCTTACCACCAAGGAAGAACGCCTCATCAAGATGAAGCAGCTTCGCCCTGTCACCAAGACCGAAAAGGTCCTCTTCCCTGTGACCGTGTTGCTTCTCTGCGCAGCATTCTTGCCCTCCGCAGCTCCCCTTATCGGCGCATTGATGCTCGGTAACCTCGCTAAGGAATGCGGCGTCGTGGATCGTCTCTCCGACACCATGGCTAACGGCCTCTGCAACATCGTTACCATTCTCCTCGGCCTCTCCGTAGGTTCTAAGCTCGCAGCTGAAAAGTTCCTCAACTTTGAAACGCTCGGCATCTTGATCCTCGGTGTGGTGGCATTCTCCGTCGGTACCGCTGGCGGCGTGTGGATGGCGAAGCTCATGAACCTCTTCTGCAAGGAAAAGGTCAATCCTTTGATCGGTTCTGCAGGTGTTTCCGCTGTGCCGATGGCTGCTCGTGTGTCGAACAAGGTGGGTTTGGAATACGATCCGACGAACTTCCTTTTGATGCACGCAATGGGCCCGAACGTTTCTGGCGTGATTGGCTCTGCCGTGGTGGCTGGTGTGCTTTACTTCTGCTGCCGCTAATCTTGCTCAAAAGCATAACAGATGTGGCTCTCCGAACAGGGGAGCCATGTTTGTATTTAGGACGGGTAGGGTGGTAAAAGGGGAATGATGAATCTTTTTGCGAAGTCAGATTGGGTTAATTGAAAGTGTGTTAAAGCTGTAATAAAGGATTGAAAATGTATGGGTTAGATATCTTTTTTATATCTTAATGACGCTGAATGTGATATACTTACGCGCGTTTTATTTTTAAGGAGTTGTAATTATGGCAAAGCTTACTGCAGATGCATTGCGCGAAATGTATTTGAAGTTTTTTGAATCTAAAGGGCACACGATTATCTCGGGCGCTTCTGTTATCCCTGAGAATGACCCTACGGTTCTCTTTACCACGGCGGGCATGCATCCTTTGGTGCCGTACTTGTTGGGTGAAAAGCATCCTGCTGGTACGCGTTTGACTGACGTTCAGAAGTGCGTGCGCACAGGCGACATTGAGGCGGTGGGTGATAGTGCTCACTTGACCTTCTTTGAAATGTTGGGTAACTGGTCTTTGGGTGATTACTTCAAGAAGGAAGCGATTGAATGGAGCTTTGAATTCTTGACGAAGCACCTTGGTTTCGATCCTGCTCAGCTTTCTGTGACGGTGTTTGAAGGCGAAGGCGACATCCCGCGTGACGAAGAAGCCATCGCTTATTGGAAGGCTCAGGGCATTCCTGAAGATCACATTTATCCGAAGGGTCGTGAAGACAACTGGTGGGGGCCTGCAGGTACCACGGGTCCTTGCGGTCCTGACACCGAAATGTTCATTGACACGGGTAAGGAACCTTGCTGTGAAGCATGTTCTCCGGGTTGCGGTTGCGGTAAGTATATCGAAATTTGGAACGACGTCTTCATGCAGTACAACAAGACTGCAGATGGCAAGTACGAACCTTTGACGCAGCATAACGTGGACACCGGTATGGGTGTGGAACGCACCATTTGCATGCTCAATGGTTATAAGACCGTGTACGAATCTGAACTCTTCCTCCCGCTATTGGAAAAGATTCGTGAATTGACCACGCATGAATTGGACGAAGAAAAGCGTATTCGCGCAGAACGTATCATCGCCGACCACATGCGTACGGCTACGATTATCCTTGGCGACCCCAAGGGCGGCGTGAAGCCGGGTAATGTGGGCGCTAACTATGTGTTGCGTCGTTTGATTCGTCGTGCTGTGCGTTACGGAATGGATCTCGGCCTCCCCGCAGGATTCACTGCAACGATGGCTGATATCGTAATCGGTACGTATCGCAATTTCTATCCTGATTTGCTTGAAAAGCGCGAACTCATCGTTTCGGAACTCACGGCTGAAGAACAGCGTTTCGCAAAGACGTTGACGCAGGGCCGTCATGAGTTTGAAAAGATTGCTAGCGTGATGGCTCAGCATGGTCAAACCCAGATTTCTGGTAAGACTGCGTTCAAGCTTTATGATACCTACGGTTTCCCCTTGGAACTCACCCAGGAACTCGCTGCAGAACGTGGCATGACGGTGGATATCGATGGTTTCAATAAGGCTGAAGAAAAGCATAAAGAAGCTTCTAAGCAGGGCGAAGGCGTCTTCAAGGGCGGTCTTGCAGACCACTCTGAACAGACCACGCGCTTGCACACTGCTACGCACTTGCTTCACAAGGCGCTTAAGATTGTTTTGGGTGAACACGTCAACCAGAAGGGTTCGAATATCACCGCAGAACGTTTGCGTTTCGACTTCTCTCATGGTGAAAAGATGACCAAGGAGCAGATTGAGCAGGTTGAAGATATGGTCAATGAACAGATCGTTCGCGCATTGCCGATTACGTGTGAAACGATGACCATTGAAGAAGCTAAGGCAGCTGGCGCAACCGCTCTCTTCACCGCTAAGTATGGTGAACAGGTGAAGGTTTACACCATGGGCGACTTCTCTAAGGAAGTCTGCGGTGGTCCGCACGCTGAAAACACTTCTGAATTGGTCGCTTTCAAGATTCAGAAGGAAGAAAGCTCTTCTGCAGGCGTTCGCCGCATTAAGGCAATTATTGGCCAACCTGCTGCCGATAAGCGTAAAGCAGCTGGCAAGTAAAGCGTTGCTTTAAAAAGAAAAGGAGAAGCCATCGTTACGGTGGCTTCTCTTTTTTCTGTAATACAATTGTGGCCCTTTTGTAATACAACGACTTCTTTTTCTATATGCAATGTTGTTCATCTTTATAACGCGTGAAATTACTTTATAGCGCGTAGGATAAGGTCGCTTGCATTAAGTGCATTGTGCGTGCGCATTGAAATTGTTTGGTGTTTGTTTTCAGGGAAGATGAAAAGGGAAATAGGCGTGGGTAAAAGGAGAAAAAGTAGAAGTGTAATGAAGGTGTGAAAATAGGGGAGAATGCTGCTTATTTTAGTCAAAAAATAAAAAGGCTTGTTTTGAACTTGAAAAAGGCTTGTTTTCATTTTTAAAAAGGGTTGTTTTGAAAGTCAAAAAGGGTTGTTTTGAAAATGGGCTTTTTTAGGTATGAAATAGAACGTAATTTTCTTCTGATAAAAAGTGTGCCAATGATGCATTGATCTATTCGTGTGTAAGCGTTCAAATAGTATCTTGATCCTGTCATTTAAAAATGTGAAATGCGCGGAAATGCTGTTATTTCACGCTTTTCGGGTTCTGTGGTATTTGTTGAAAGAGATTTAGAGGAGTCAAGAAAGGTTCTATTTAGTGTATAGCTAAATCTCTTAAAAGTGCGTGGTACGTAAGGTGAAATGGGATTTTGTAATATTTGTTTTACTTAAAATGTAGAAGCAAATATGCGTTTTTAAAGTTTGAAAAAGGGAGGTTTTATCAAGGGTAGGAGAGGGCGTCGTGACGCGAAAAATGTTTGAAGGGGTGAATTTTTAAGAAAAAGTGCGGAGATGCGGTATACAAGAAATAAAAAGTGAAAATCTGCGCATATGCTTGTCATTCTAATGTTTAATGCATTTTGGGGAAGTGAAATTTGGGTTTGTAGCACTATATGTTGTATATTGACGAGATTTAAGTGGCATATGTAGTTTGACATGTCTTTTATTCTTTCGTATTCTATCGAGCGTTTCATCTGGCGTTTTTAAGCAGATTACGTAATGTGCCGCTAGGTGGCTTATTTCGACACAACAACACAAAGGACGACTATGATTAAAACTGTTATCAAGCGTGATGGCCGTCAAGTGCCGTTCAATCTTGCCAAAATTGCGACTGCTATCTTGAAGGCTTTGGCTCAGACGCGCACCTGTGAACAGCTTTCCGATAAGGATGATTTTGAATTGGAAGCTTTGGCGAATAAGTTGGCCGAAGAAGCTACGCGTAAAGTGACGATTGAATCGCCTGATATTGAACAAATCCAGGACGCAGTAGAACGCGTGTTGATGGATAATGACTTGCCGCACACCGCGAAGAGCTACATCCTCTACCGCGCAGACCGTTCGCGTGCTCGTGAACGCAATACGAAGTTGATGCGCACGCTCTCCGACATTGTCTACTCTTCGGCAAAGGAATCTGACGTCAAGCGCGAAAACGCAAATATTGACGGCGATACGGCAATGGGTTCGATGTTGAAGTTCGGCTCTGAAAGCTCGAAGCAGTTTTACATCAACAACATGTTGCGCCCCGAAGTGGCACGTGCTCACGAACAAGGTGATATCCACATCCATGACTTGGACTTCTATAGCTTGACGATGACCTGCTGCCAGATTGACTTGGTCGATCTCTTGGGTCGCGGCTTTAGCACCGGTCACGGCTTCTTGCGTCCGCCGAAAGACATCCGCTCCTTTGCTGCATTAGCTTGCATCGCGATTCAGTCGAACCAGAACGACCAGCACGGTGGTCAGTCGGTGCCGAACTTTGACTACGCCATGGCGAAGGGCGTACGCATGACCTATGCACGTCATTACAAGGCCGCCCTCCGTGAAGCAATTGAATTGCTCTGTGATGATAAGGCTTTGGCCCAGTCTTTCGTGCCTGCAAAGGATGCCGTAATGGCAGAAGTGGACAGCGACGACTTCGTGGCAGCAGAAATTGAAGCCCTCAAGCAGGCTGGCGTGCCTGAAACGGTTATCCCGAAGGTGCAGAAATTCGCTCGCGAACACGCGATGGCCGACACCGATAAGGATACTTATCAGGCCATGGAAGCCTTGGTGCATAACTTGAACTCCATGCACTCGCGTGCTGGCGCTCAGACTCCGTTCTCCTCTATCAACTACGGTACCGACACCTCGCTCGAAGGCCGTATGGTGATGAAGAATCTCTTGCTCGCAACGCAGGCCGGTTTGGGTGACGGCGAAACGCCGATCTTCCCGATTCAGATCTTCCGCGTGAAGAAGGGCGTTAGCTGCGATCCCGATGATCCGAACTACGACCTCTTCAAGCTCTCTTGCGAAGTCAGTGCACGTCGTCTCTTCCCGAACTTCTGCTTCCAGGACGCACCCTTCAATGCAGAACTCTATCGCGAAGGTCATCCCGAAACGGAAATCAGTTACATGGGCTGCCGTACACGTGTGGGTACCAACGTCTATGATCCCTCGAAGTCGCAGGTTTGGAAGCGCGGCAACTTGAGCTTCACCTCCATCAACCTCCCGCGCCTCGCCATCCAGAGCCATGGCAATATCCGCACCTTCTACGCTCAGCTTGACGATATGCTCCAGCTTGTGCGTGACCAGCTCTTGGATCGCTTTGAAGTGCAGGCACGTAAGCGCGTTCGCAACTTCCCCTATTTGATGGGCGAAGGCATTTGGTTGGACTCTGAAAAGCTCAGCCCAGATGACGAAGTGCGCGAAGTGATTAAGCACGGCTCCTTGACCTTCGGCTTCATCGGTTTGGCTGAAACGCTCAAGAGCTTGATTGGTAAGCATCACGGCGAAAGCACCGAAGCACAAAAGCTCGGTCTCGAAATCGTCAAGCACATGCGCGACTATGCAGACCGCTGCGCCAAGGAAACGGGCCTCAACTTCACCTTGATCGGCACGCCTGCAGAAGGCCTCTCTGGCCGCTTCGTGCGCATGGACCGTAAGCGTTTCGGCTTGATTCCTGAAATCACCGACCGCGAATATTACACCAACTCCTTTCACGTGCCGGTGTACTTCCCCATCAGCGCCTTCCGTAAGGTGGAACTCGAAGCTCCTTACCACGCGTTGACCAACGGTGGTCACATCACCTATGTGGAATTGAACGGTAAGATGGCCGACAATCCTGAAGCCTTCGAAAAGATCGTTCGCCACATGGCTGCTTGCGGCATCGGTTATGGTTCGGTCAACCATCCTTTGGATCGCGACCCTGTGTGCGGCTATCGCGGCATCATTGATGACGTCTGCCCGAACTGCGGTCGTCGTGAAGATGATGGCGGCCCCAACTTTGAACGCATTCGCCGTATCACTGGTTACCTCGTGGGTACGTTGGATCGCTTCAACAACGCAAAGGCCGCAGAAGTGCGCGATCGCGTAAAGCACCTCTAAAGGAGCAATGACCGAAAACGGCTTCAAGTACGAATACAGGGTTGAAAGTCGTTTTCGGCAAGAGGGTGCTTCGGCGAAATAACGTCGAGGCACCCTTTTCCTACGACACACGCCTGAGGCGTTGCGGTAATTCGTGCAGGAAAGTCGTAGCATCTGAATAGACAGACAAAGACAATATCCAAATGGCATTAAACTTGCGCATAGCTGGCACCATTCCTGAGTCCATCGTTGATGGGCCCGGGTTCCGCTTTGCCCTCTTTACGCAAGGTTGCCCTCACCACTGTCCCGGCTGTCACAATCCGCAGACGCACGACCCTAATGGTGGACGTCAAGTATCGTTATTGGCCCTCATGCGTCAGATTTGGCAATCGCGCGCCCATATTGATGGCGTCACCTTCTCAGGTGGTGACCCCTTCTGCCAACCCGAACCGTTGTACCATTTGGCACGTTGGTGTCATCGTTTAGGGCTTAATGTCATGGCATATTCGGGTTGGACGCTTGAAGAACTGCGCGCGAAACCAGAATGCCAAAACCTGCTGAATGAGATAGACGTGCTTGTGGATGGACGCTTTATCATCGCGCGAAAGTCGCTCAAATGCCGCTTTAGAGGTTCTTCAAATCAACGCCTCTACCATCTCAAGCGAGGCGAAGTAATCTCCGTAGAGTAGGGCGCGTCTCACCAAAAGAAGACCAAGCACGCAGAAGAGCCAAAGAAAGTTGTAAAAAGTAAACAAAAATACGCATTTTCTATGAATTGGGATGAAAAAAACTTCCAATCTGATTGAAAAAAGTGTATACTAATGCTTTAATTTAGTTAGGAAAAGAAACTTTTAACGTTTCCAAGGAAAACAGATAGATGAACGAGACAACACAGTCTACGACCGTTGCGACCACCGCTAGCACGACGCAACCTGTCAATAATCCTGCAGAACAGCCTCAGCAGCCTGGCCTTTTGGGGAGCATGGGCGGTTTTCTGCCGATTATTTTGCTTTTCGGTATTTTCTATTTTATGATGATTCGTCCGCAGCAGCGCAAAGAAAAGGAACGTCAGAAGATGATTTCCGAACTTCGCGCTGGACGTCGCGTCTCCTTTGCGGGTGGATTGATTGGTACAATCGTTGAAACCAAAGAGCACACGTTCGTGATCGAAATCTGCTCTGGGACGACGGTTGAAGTCGCTCGTGGCGCAGTCGCTGCTGCCATTGACGCTGAACAGAAGTAAGGTGGAGTTCAACAATGTTGAATTTTAAGCAATTAGACACTCCGAGTCTTGTTAAGTGGGCAATTCTCGCGGTATTGGTCGCTTTCTCGTGTTATGTAACCTTCCCTGCGAAGGAAAAAGTGCGCCTCGGTCTCGACCTCAAGGGCGGCACAAGCTTCACGGTGCAGATTGACGAAGCAAAGCTCGTTGAAGACCTTAAGGCTCAGAGCTATGCTAAGCTCGGTCTTACCCCCGAAACCGCTACCGCTGAACAGAACGCTTCTATCGCTGAAAAGGCAAAGATCGCTGCACAGCAGACGATGACCGAAGCTGATGATTTGACGCTCGAAGTGCTCCGTAAGCGTATTGACGCAATCGGTACCAACGAACCCATCATCGCTAAGGGTGGCGATCACCGCATTCACATTCAGATCCCTGGTGCAGACGCAGAACAGGCTCGCCTCGCAGAACAGTCTGTGAAGAGCGCAGCATTCCTCGCTTTCCGCTTAGTGCACAAGGATAACGACACCCACGCTCGCAAGGCGCTTGATGGTGACCGCGCTCCTGATGGTTTTGAACGTAGCATCTGCAATGGTCAGACCTGCTTCGTGCGTAGTGCAGACTACTCTAAGCTCGCAGACGCTCCTGACTTCGCAGTGAAATTGGGCCGTTTCGCAACGCCTTCCGCACTCTATGAATGCGTGATGGAAGAAATCGGCACCGATCCTGCTGGCCGTAAGGCTTATCGCCCCATGTACGTCTCGCGCAGTAGCGATGTGACAATCGGCGGCGAAACCGTGACCAAGGCTACCCCCTCTAAGGTGCCGACCACCGGTCAGGTCGTTGTGGATGTGGAATTCAACAGCGAAGGTACGCGTGCATTTGCTCGCTTGACGAGCCGTCACGTGGGCCGTCAGTTGGCAATCGTGCTTGACGACATCGTGCGCTCCGCTCCTGTGTTGCGCTCTGAAATCAACGATGGTCGCTGCAAAATCTCTGGTAGCTTCACTTGGAAGGAAGCTTCTGAATTGGCTGGCGTGCTCAATGCTGGCGCTTTGAAGGCTCCGATTCGCATCATTGAAACGCGCTCTGTCTCTCCGAGCTTGGGTGAAGAAGCCATCTCCAAGGGCACCTTCTCCGCAGTCGTCGGCGTTACCCTCGTCTTCATCTTCATGCTTTGCTACTACCTCAGCTGCGGCGTGGTGGCAGACATCGCCCTCTTGTTGAACGTGATCCTCTGGCCCGCAGGCATGATTATCGCCTCTGGCTTGATGAGCGTCTTCGTCTCTGACGGCACTGGCAGCTCCTCCTTGGGTCAGCTCCCTGTATTGACGCTCCCTGGTGTGGCAGGCTTGGTGCTCTCTGTCGGTATGGCAGTGGACGCAAACGTGCTCATCTTCGAACGTATTCGCGAAGAATTCCGCTTGGGCAAGACTGTTAAGAGCGCAGTGGCCGCTGGTTACGATCGCGCCTTCCTCGCAATCTTCGACTCCAACCTCACCACGTTGATCACCGGTGTGATTCTCTTCATCTTCGGTTCTGGTCCGATTCGTGGCTTCGCAGTGACCCTCTGCGGTGGTATCATCATCTCGATGTTCACTGCTTTGGTCGTGACGCGCTTGATCTTCAACCTCATCGCTAAGGACACCACGAAGCCTTACAAGATGTGCCAGTGGGTCAAGGATACGATTGACTTCGACTTCTTGCACTGGGCTAAGACTGCAATCATCGCCTCTGGCGCTGTGATTGTGGTGACCTTGGGTATCTTCTTCTTCCGTGCATTCAAGAACCCTGCAAGCGTAATGGCTGTGGACTTCACTGGCGGTGTGGCTTTGATTTACGAAGCTACCGACGCTGAAGGCAAGGTCGTCGCTTTGGATACCGAAAAGGTGCGTGCAGTGGTTTCTGGCACTGGCGTCTCCGACCAGACCGTTCAGAACATGACGGGTGAAAATGGCAAGACCCAGACCCTCGTGAAGACCTCCACGGTCACCCTTCCTGTGAATGGTAAGGACGAAGCTTCTGCTAACGTCATTGAAGCAGCCCTTGACATGGCTTACCCTGAATACAAGGTGAAATTGGAAAGCAAGGACCTCGTCGGTTCTCAGATTGGCTCCGAACTCAAGAAGGACGCATTCTGGGCTACGCTTATCTCCTTGATCTGCATCATCATCTACGTCAGCTTCCGCTTCCAGTTCGGCTTCGCACTCGGTGGCGTGGTAGCATTGGCACATGACGCGTTGATCACCCTCGGTATCTTCACTATCTGTGGCAACCAGGTGAGCCTCACGACGGTCGCAGCATTGCTCACCATCGTCGGTTACTCCATCAACGACACCATCGTGATCTTTGACCGCATCCGTGAAGAAATGGCTCGTGATGAAGAAACGCCGTTCCCTGCGTTGGTGCGTAAGGCGCTCAACCAGACCTTGAGCCGTACCGTACTTACCACACTTTCCACGCTTTTGGCTGTGTGCGCACTCTACCTCTTCGGTGGTGCTGCAATGCACGACTTCGCCTTCGCGCTCTTCATCGGTATGATTGCTGGTACTTACTCCACGCTCTTCATTGCTCCTGCAGTGATGCTTGCTTGGTATCGCAACAAGCGCCCGCGTAAGGTTACCCTCGAAGCCATGGCTTCTCAGGAATAAAACATTTTAGGAGAGGTGGCAGAGCGGTTGAATGCGGCGGTCTTGAAAACCGTTGAACCGCAAGGTTCCGGGGGTTCGAATCCCTCCCTCTCCGCCAATTATCAAAGAATCCCCCGAAGGCAATCTTCGGGGGATTTCTTTTTATCTTCAGCCGAAAAGCCTAATTAGAAAACAACCTTAAATTCTCTTAAAAATCCCATTAAAAGCGCCCTTTTTAAAAACAGGTTGTTTTGATCATCAAAAGAGGTTGTTTTAAGATCGGAAACAGGTTGTTTTGAAGTTGAAAACAACCTGTTTTGAAAACCAGCTCAAAACACTGCGTGCCTTTCGAAAAAACTGCCCATATTGAGATTCAATTTCGCCCAAATTGAAGGTCAATCACGCCTAAATTGAACATGGGCAGTATTTTCCCAAAACACAGCCCATGTTTCAATCAAACACGGCCCATCTTTAACTCAAACATGGGCAGTCTTTTCAATCAGCCTTGAACGACCTCTTTTAACCTTCACACACCCTTTGATTAGGGGTCACTTGAACCTAGTCCAAAATCATTATTTGAGTTTGCTGAACGACATAAATAAACAGAGAATTTGGTGCAAATGACTTACTTTAAATACTTCATTTGGTATAGGTTATGGTTGAGGTACAGTTGGATGGTAGAGAAAACGGGAGCGTGAGGCTCCCGTTTCTATTTTAGTTTTCCCTTGGTTTGTCTAACGATGTGATGTGTTAGGATTTTGGGGCTTCAATCATGTTGTTGTTTTTGGCGACGATGTAGGTGCAGACGTTGTCGCCAGTAACATTGCAGCAGGTTTCAAACATGTCGAGGATGGGGTTGATACCAAGGGCGAGGGCAACGATGAGTGAGACTTGGTCGTTTTGAAGGCCCATGCTTTCAAGAACCATGAAGAGGAGGAAGACTGAACCGCCAGGAATGCCACCTGAACCAATGGAGGCTAACATGATAGTGAGGCAGAGCGTGGCAATTTTAATGGCTGAAAGTTCAAGCCCAAAGAGGTTCATCGCGAGGATGACAAAGACGGGAAGGTGGATGCAGACGCCGTCCATGTTGATGGTGGCGCCCATGGGTAGGGAGAAGCTGGAGAGGGCTTTGTCAACGCGAAGGTCGTCCATCGCTTTGAAGGACATGGGTAGGGTCGCAGCAGAGGAGCGGGTGACGAATGCGGTGAGCATTGCTGTGCGGATGCGATAGATGACGCGGAAGGGGTTTTCTCGGCAGAAGAGGACGAGGGCTAAGGGGTAGATGACAAATATCATCAACATCACGCCTACGACGACGCTGAGGGTAATACGAAGGTAGGGGCCGAAGAGGAGGGGGCCGTTCTGGGTGAAGTTGACGAGACAGAGCGCGAAGACACCTACTGGGAAGTACATAATCACCCATTCAATGAGGCGGAACATTACGCGCTGGGCTGCGTCTACGGCGTTGATGAGCTTTTGAATGGTGGCGCCAGCGGTGGTGTCTTCATCCATTAGGCAACGGGCTGCTAAGCCAAAGGCGATGGCAAAGACAATGATTGCAAGGAATTGGCCTTGGGCAAGTGCGGCGAAGGGATTCTGGAAGATGCCAATGATGAATTCCGCAAAGTTATTGGCATTGGATGTGGAGGTTATTGATTGCGCGCTCGTTAAGAAGCTGGATGCGACTGTAGCACCGTCTTTAATGGAGGGGTTCATGCCAAAGGCTAACACGACGCCAAAGACGGTTGCGAAGATTGACGTAGCTAAATACCAAAGGATGACGGAACCGCCGACTTTCCCTGATTTTCGCAGTGGTAGGGAGGCTGCGCCGTGAATTAAGGAGAAGAGGATAATGGGGTAGACAACCATCTTCAGCATTGCGACGAGTACGCTGCCAAAGGGGGCGGCGATATCAACGATATTTTGGTTGAGATTCGGTGTGCCCCATTCGGATAATGCGAGTCCGCTTAAAGTGCCAAGAATAAAGCCAATGATAATCTGAACCACAAGAGGGATTTTGCGCATGTGAGTGTCCTTTTAATGCGTGTGAAGCATATGAATGAACGCGTAATATTTTAACAAAAAGTTGTGATGAAATGGATGGGAAGTCTGTATTTATGAGCGTAGTGTTTGTGAGAATCATAGCAGGTTGAGGTGTGGGTAGAGAAGATGTGTGCGCGTGTTAAAATCGCGAGAAGAGGTTATCTAAAGGGATTGAGAAGAATGGCGTTTTTTGTTATGCTACGCGGTGTCAATTTGACAGGTGAGGGGAGTGTCTCTCTAAAGGTTTTTTATGAGATTAACGCGCGAGCAAATATTATCATGGGCGAGTTCTGAAATTGCAGAACAAGGCCATAAATTATTTTCTTCTGGAGCGGTTCAGGGAGTCCAGACGAGTGGTGCTTTGATTGCTGGTTCGCTAAAGATTGGCGCAGCTCGTATTGTTACGCGTGTTTTGATAAAGGAGGGGGCACCGCCTCAAGTACAGTGCGTATGTGCAACGGCTCAGAGTCGTGGCATTTGTGCGCATGCTATTGCTGTGGCCTTGGCGTGGGTGGCTCGCCAACAGGGGAGTGTGGATGAAGTTAAGTTTTCGGCAGAACGTGCTCCGACGTTAGTGCAAATTGAGCGTTGGGCAGATGCGGCAACTGTGGCGCGTGCGACGCGTTTAGTGAAGAGTGGTGCGGTTCAACAGACTTCTTTTAGTTACCCAGAGGGGAAGGCTGTGGTTCAAGGGAATCGCGTCCAACTTCCTGTAACATTTAAAATGCTACCAAGTGGATTGGCAGAAGGAAAATGTCAGTGTTCGCAGTCTCGAGATCAAGGCTTGCTGTGTGAACATATTGTGGCGGCGATGTTGTCCGTGATGCACCTTTATGGCAGTGATGAACGTCGCAAGCAATATGAGGAAACGCGTGCGCGCATGGAACGTCTTTCGCGTGCGGAGAATTTAATCCAACGTGATGCGCGCGGGATTCCTGCGATGCTACGCGTCTTTATACCCTCTGTACAAACTTTAAAAGAGGCATTTTACGCGGACGCTGTGCGGATTGCTATTCGTATTTATGTAAATGACGTAGCACTTAAACCGCAAGAGTTGTCGCGCAAGGTGTATGCCTTCTCAGAGTATGACGAGGATTTAATCGGAATCTTTGAAGATATTGCCGGCGGAGCCTTTTCGGATACGATGACGTTGTCACAGGCAGATTTTCTTTCGGTAATTCACTGTGCAGGAAAGTGTTGGGTTGGGTTTGGGACAACGCGTCAGCAGTTGCGCGTGCAGAAGGGGACATGTGAGACGCCAATTTGTTTGCGCCCTGTACCTGCATTAGATGCGTTAGAAGTGTCGGTGTCTGCACCGCAAAACGGTATTTTATTGGTGCACGGGACGCACGGGTTTGTCATTGTAGGAACAGAGGCAATCGCAGTAAAGGGAACGCTTCCATTGCCGTATCAATCGGCCTATCGAGAAGTCGTTCGTGTGCCGCGTGAGGGATTGATTCATTTCTATCAGAGTGAATTGCCGCAAATGACGGCGACTTTGCCGTTAGACGCAGAAAGCGTTCCGTTAGAGCTTTTCACGACGACGCCCGGTGAGCCACGTTTTCTCTTAGAATTGAATGGAGATGAAGAGGCTGTGGTGGCACGCTTGCAGGCGTGTTATGGTAATTATCATGTTGTGGTAGGGTCTCAAGAAGAGATTTCTCAACCCGATCCAGATGATTTCTTCCACTGTTATGTTCGCAACCGAGAAGCTGAAAGAGCTGCATTGGAATACACGCAGGCGATGGGCTTCTATGGCACGGATGGACGTCATTTAGGTACAGTGTGTGGTGCGCGTGCGATTCGCAACTTAATGGGCGAACACATTCCTGCATTGCGTCGGATTGGATGGCGCGTTTTATTGTCGGGCGCGATTAATGATAGTTTTGAACGCGCAGAGATGATAATTCCAGTTGTTTCGGTGAGGCCGACAAGTGCAGGAGATGCGTTTGAGTTAACGACTGTCTATGAAGCACCACAAGGGAAAATGTCAATTACCGCCACGGATGTGGAGCGCGCTTTAACGCATGGGAATGCCTATATTGAAAAAGAGGGGCAACTTGCCCTCATTGACCTTAGCGCGTTGCGAACATTGCGAAAGACGCTCTCGTCTTGTCATGCGAGTGCAGGAAATGCACCAGGAAGTTCGCGTATAGAGGCTGTGCACGTGCCTTTTGTGGAGGCGGTACTTGCGACATTGGATGGGATTGATTTCGAAACGCATCCAGATTGGCGTAAACGTGCTGCAACGCAAAACCGAGATGAAAAGCCAGAAGCAGTTGATTTGGGTCGATTGGAAAACACCTTGCGTCCCTACCAAAAGGAAGGCGTTTATTGGTTGCGTTTCCTTGAGACATGCGGCTTCTGTGGAATTTTGGCAGATGAGATGGGCTTAGGTAAGACCTTGCAGACCTTAACTTGGCTCCAATTACCTCGGTGTAGTGCGGATGCACGTCGTGTACCAGCGCTAATTGTGTGCCCAACGTCTTTGGTTGAAAACTGGCGTCGTGAAGCATTGAAATTTGTGCCATGGATGCGGTGTTTGGTGCTCTCTGGACCAGAACGTTTTGCAAAGTTCTCCCAAGTTCCTGAAAGTGACCTTGTGATTACAAGTTATGCATTGATTCGTCGTGATACGGCTTTTCATGAGAAATGTGCGTATTCTGCAGTCGTGCTTGACGAAGCACAAGCCATTAAGAATCAACGCACACAAAATGCGCAAGCGGTAAAACTTTTGAAATCTGAAACGCGTCTTGTGCTTTCGGGTACGCCTATTGAAAATGGCGTCTCGGACTTGTGGAGTATTATGGATTTCTTAATGCCGAATTATCTCGGCAAATATGAAGAGTTTAAATTGCGCTACGAAGATGCGGTTGAACTCGGAGGGCGTTTTGCAGAAGCTGCGCAGGATCAATTACGTAAAAAACTGCATCCCTTCTTGTTGCGTCGCGTGAAGAAAGATGTTGCACCCGATTTGCCAGATAAGATTCGTACAGTGATGTATTGCGAATTAACCCCTGCGCAACGTAAAGCCTATGATCGTATTCGTGAACAGGTAAAGACGCGCATGCGTAATTTGGTGAAAGAGAAGGGATTTGAAAAGTCGCGTTTTGAGGTGTTGGCTGACTTGATGCGTTTGCGTCAGATTTGCTGCGATGTAAGTCTCTTGTCTGATAATGAGAAACAGCCCGAAGCGGAATCCTCTGCGAAGTTGGACACGTTGATGGAATTGCTCGCAGAAGCCCGCTCTGGCGGACATCGAATGTTGGTCTTTTCACAATTCACTTCCATGTTAAAGCGAATCGCAGAACGTTTAGAGCGCGAAGGTGTACGGTTCTGTTATTTGGATGGTAGTACGAAAAATCGACTTGATGAATGCGCACGTTTTAATCAAGATACGGCTATCCCGATCTTCTTAATCTCCTTGAAGGCAGGGGGAACGGGCTTGAATCTAACAGGCGCTGATATGGTCGTACACTTTGACCCGTGGTGGAATCCTGCCGCAGAAGAACAGGCAACGGATCGTGCACATCGTATTGGACAAAAGCGAACCGTTCAAGCGATTAAATTAATTGCACAAGATACAATTGAAGAAAAAGTCTTGGAAATGCAACGCAAAAAGCAGGCGTTAATTGACGCAACCGTGAATGCTACCGATGGTTCAATTGTTTCTACATTGACGATGGCAGAAATTGAAGATCTGTTATCGTAAACGCGCAATAAAATCAGACATATTTAATAAGAATATGTGGCACAAAGAGGAGCATCTCTTATGTGCGGAAAGGGTGTGGGTTTTATTGCCAAATGCCACGCGTTGCAGGAAAGGTGAGGCGTTCGCTAATGGTAAGTGTGCCTTTGCCATAAACCCAATCAATAAAGGCGTCATTCAAGAGGACTGTTTCAGAAGCTTCAGTTTCTTCAAGGCCAAGGTCACCATCTGCGAAGGTACGCGTCCGGAGCGTATAACTGCTCATAGGGAGTTTGGATTCAAGCGCTGGTTGATAATTTTCCAGTTTGGTGTAGGCATTAATATTGTGAAAAGGGTTGGAACGCGCTTCGCTCTCAGGGGAAGAATCAACCCATCCAGCAGTACTCCGTGTTAATGCAGATTCACCGACTTTACACCGAAGATCGCGATGGAGTCTTTCTTCTTGTAAGCAAATAGTCGCTAATGTGGTCACGCCAGAAATGAGCGTAATGAGCACAATCAGACAAATGACGAACTCCACCATTGCCTGCCCTTTGCGGCAGGAGGCCTTTTTAAGCGGATTTTTGGGCGTAGCGCACATCGTGAGGAGGATTTTCCTCTGAAACCTTTACAACGGCTTATTGCCCCGTGTAAAGGCGGTTGATGAGGCGTTCGGGGAGGCCGGCGTCTTTGATGCGTTGAACTGCAGCCTCAATTTCGTAATCAACGCGACGAAATTCGATGGACAACTTTGTGAGGCCTTCGGCAGTAAAAATCAAATAACAAGCTTTGGGAATTCCATCACGCGGTTGACCAACGGAGCCGACATTGATGAAATAGTTGCCTTGGTCCAAGAGGCCGTTTGCTGCACCGAGCTTCAAGATGCCATGAGAGGCACCTGTTGTGGTGCGACGAAAGATGCACGGCACATGTGTATGACCATGGAAACATACGCGTGTACGCTGATAATTGAAGCTATCTTCTGCATCCTGCTTGTCAAATGCATAACGATAGTGGTCGGGACTATCAAGCGTAGAGTGTACGATGGTGAAACCCATAATTACGGCGGTTAACGGCAAATTATGCAACCACCGCGTATCCTCTTCAGAAATGTTTCGGCGCGTCCACTCGATGACACTTGCCGCATTGGGCTGGAAGTCATCCAAATTGACGGACGGATCAGAGCAGTAGTGGTCGTGATTACCTTTAACGACTTTACAACCTAATTCACGGATACGCTGGATACACTCTCTGGGGGCGGCATTATATCCTACAACATCACCCAAGCAGACAAAATCGGTAACACCTTGAGCATGCGCGTCTGCGATAACAGCGTCTAATGCTTCAATGTTTGAGTGGATATCACTAATAATTGCGTAACGTTTAGGTTTAGCCATAAGAAAGATTAATTTAAGCGCAAAAGGGCTGCCGCGATGGTGAGATCAATTGGAGTGGTAATTTTAATGTTAGGAGAGGGCCACTTAACCAATTTAATTGCTTCACCTGCTGCTTCTAAAACAGCTGCGTCATCAGTGTATTCTGTCGTGCGTGGCGCTACGAACTTTTCATAAGCGGGCAACAACTTGTTTGCTGCAAAGGATTGAGGCGTCTGAACAGCCCACAATGTGGAACGATCCGGTGTGGATTCTACAACCAAATTCTTGGAGGCCACTTTTACGGTATCAACCATAGCAGTGGCTGCAACGCCGCTACCAAAACGGCGTGCAGCCTTTAATGTGTCGCTAATTAGTTCTGGCGTGACGCATGGACGAGCTCCATCATGAATGGTGATATACTGCGTTTCAAAGGGATCAATCTCTTTGAGCGCTGCCATGACAGAATCTTGTCGGCGTGTACCGCCAATGACAATCTTCTGCAACTTGCGAATCCCAAACATCATTTGAAGTCCACGCGCTGCTGTTACCTGGTCCTTACGAACCACGAGGATGATATGGTCTACGTCTTTACAACTTTCAAAGGCTAACAATGACCATGCTACAACAGGTTTTGGGCCAAGTGAAAGGAAGCACTTGTCCATGCCTGCGCCCATGCGGGTGCCTTTTCCAGAAGCTAAAATAATCGCAGTAACCATAGTAACGTCCTCGCAGTGTAGAAGGGTTAAAGGGTTTCAGCTTTTTTCTTGTTACGCGTTGCGCGAGCAACTGTTGGAGGAATACGTTCAATCACCAATGCCGTGCGAGCAGGGAGATACAAACGAATTGCAAAGCAACGTTCATTTTCACGTTCAATCGTGGTCAAGGGGAATTCCTGGCCCGGAATGACGCGGTTGAAGCCTCCAAATGCTTCAGCATCTGTGTCCAACGCATGACGATAGACGCCTGGTGGGACAATCAACGGATAGTCCACCAAGGACTGTTCTGAATGGAAGTTGAAGATGAAGAGCAATTCACCGCGCATAAAGGCGAGAATCTTATCGTTGTCATTTGCATAAATGCGACGCGGATAAGTGTCTTCCAACGCCTTGCGACCATTCACGACCAACTGCATCATCGCTTCGTCAAAGTCGCCTAAACCCTTGAAGCGCAATTCGTCACTATCGCGGAGAGACCACTGACGACGTGCATAGTGATAGCTGTTGTTATTACCTTCACGAGGGAAGTCGATCCATTCAGGATGGCCGAATTCATTACCCATGAAGTTCAAATACGCACAGCAACACCCTAAGGTGGCCAAACGTGCCATCTTGTGTAAAGCTAAGCCACGATCAATCAAGAGATTCTGCGAGCCCTTATGCATGGCTTCGTACATCTCTTTATCAATCATCTGGAAGATGAAGCTCTTACCACCCACGAGGGCCTGGTCATGCGATTCAACGTAGTTTACCGTGCGTTCATCTGCGCGACGATTGGTGAGTTCGTGCCACATAAAGCTAACGGACCAATCTTCGTCACGGATATCACGTACGAGCTTAAACCAACATTCGGGCACGCCCATTGCCATGCGGTAGTCAAAGCCAATGCCACATTCTTCAAGCGGAGCGCCAATGCCAGGCATACCACTCACGTCTTCTGCCACCGTTAATGCGTCAGGACGCACCGTATGAATCACTGCATTTGCGAGCGTCAAATAGGTGCAAGCATCTTCATCTACGGTAGAATCAAAATACATGCCATAGTTGGAGAAGTCAACGCCTAAACCATGATGGAGATAGAGCATTGAAGTGACGCCGTCAAAGCGGTAACCATCAAAGTGGAATTCATCCAACCAGAAACGGCAGTTGGAGAGCAAGAAGTGTAAAACGTCAGTCTTCCCGTAGTCAAAGCAACGAGAATCCCACGCATCATGCCATCCACGTGAGCCATCATGGAAGTATTGATAGGCGGTACCATCAAAGCAGGAGAGGCCGTCACGCTCATTCTTCACTGCGTGTGAGTGAACAATGTCCATAATGACTGCGATGCCCATGCCGTGGGCCTTGTCAATCAAAGCCTTGAGTTCTTCAGGCGTACCAAAACGCGAGCTGGCGGCAAAGAAGCTAGAGACGTGATAGCCGAAGCTCCCGTAGTACGGGTGCTCCATAATGCCCATAATCTGAAGCGTGTTGTAACCAGCAGCTTTGATGCGAGGAAGGATTTCTTCTGCGAATTCAGTGTAGGTGCCGACGCCCTCTTTTTCCTGCGCCATACCGATGTGCGCTTCGTAAATAACGGGCGCTACTGCAGGACGCGTAAAGTCGTTTTTCCAACGATACGGGCGCGGTTGCCACACCTGTGCAGCGAAGAGCCCCGTTTCGGGATCCTGCACGACGCGACGGGCATAGGCGGGAATGCGTTCGCCGCGACCACCATTCCACAATACTTCTAAACGGAAGAATTGTCCATGGCAAATCGCATCTTCAGCACCACGCCATTCAAAGACGTCACGACCAGGAATACGAACAGCTTGGAATTCAGGGCGTACTTCCCAATTGGAGAAATCGCCAACGAGCCAAATCTGGGTGGCGTTGGGGGCCCATTCACGGAAAACCCAACCATCCTTTGTGCGATGCAAACCATAATACTCATGGGCACTGGCGAAGGACGCCAGTGCTTTGAGTTCGGTTGCACCACCTGTTAAACGCTTAGCCGTATCCTTCGCACGCTGTGCGCGACGTTCAATGACATCGGCGTAGGGGGCGAGCCACGGGTCATCTAAAAGGCGCATGCGCGGCGAGGGCATTACATACCCCCGTTGGTGTAAGGATTCTGGTTTTCGTTACCACCGTCGAAGAGCTCGGTGAGCGGACGCTGGAGCATTTCTTCGTAGATCTTGATGTATTCGGCTGCGCATGCTTCGTGGTTGAAGCGCTGCTTGGCGTCGACCATGATACGAGAGATCTGTGCTTCGCGAACATCGGTGGGGAGACGATAGAAGTCCATTGCGCGGTCGATTGCCCATTCCAAGCCTTCGCTGCCGTAGAACTTGAAGGGGAAGCCGTTACCGGTATTGCTACCCACATCGAGCATTTCGACGGTATCGTGCAAACCACCGGTATCGTGAGCAATGGTGAGCGAACCGTAAATCGGAGCCACCATCTGAGGAAGACCGCAGGGTTCGAAGAGCGACGGCATGAGCGTGAAGTCGCTGGAGGCGTAACCCAAACGAGAAATGTGTTCGTCGAAGTCCACCACGGCTAAGCGACCATAGAGGTTATGGAAGCCGAGGATGTCGCGGAAGGCCTGCTGGTAAGGACCATTTGCCACGATGGCGAACTGAATATTGTCGTCACGATACTTTTCCAAAATCTTGTAAAGGATATCGGTGAGCAACTGCGGGCCCTTCTGCACGGGGTCCAAACGGCTCGGCCAGAAGAAGAGCGGAGCGTCGGGATTCTTGAAGAGACCGACCTTTTCCTGGAACTGCATCTTGTTGGAGATCTTAGCAGCGTGATGCGTTTGGGCGTTGTAGTTCACCTTCAAGTTCGCATCGGTTTCAGGATTGTAGCTGTCATCCGGAGCATTCAAGATACCGCGTGCGCAGCCTGCGTTGTACTTTGCGATCACTTCGTTGCGGAACTGACCAGGGATGAAGTCGAACCAACCACGGACGATTTCTTCCAAGAAGGTCGGCGACACCGAGTTGATGAAGTGCGAAGCGAAGACACCAGAGGTCAAGAAGTCGACGGGGTTCGTATCGCGGCTTTCAAAGTAGTCATAGGGAGGACGCGAGTAGAAGAGGTTCTTCCAGAATTCTGCTGCGTCAATACCCGAGTATTCAATTTCACCGAGGCAACGATGCACAGTGTGGATGTTGTGAATCGTGAAGAGGCAGGGGATGCCGAGGCGGCGTGCTGCAGCAGGAATCAAGCCCGTCATCCAGTCGTTACAGTGAATCAAGTCAGGCTGCACGGTGGGGATGATGTTGTTGATCACTTCGCGCTGGAATGCGAGTGCGAGGTGCGGGTTTTCATCGCCCTGAGAATAGACGGTGTCACGATAGTAGAAGCAACGGTCTTCTGCCAAGTGGATACGCGAATCTGGCAAGTGTGCCTGATAAGTACGCAATTCGTCTGCGATGAGACGACCCACGTCCACATGGAACATGCGACGATAGTGTGGTAATGCCACATGGACATCTGCACCTAATTGGAACAAACGAGCCACCAAGCTTGCGGACACGTCGGCCAAGCCACCAGCTTTCGCGCTTAATTTATCTGCCATATTGCCCATACCTGCGGGCAAATAGGTGATTTCGGGCGTCACAATTAGAATGCGCGGTTTACGTTTCTCAACTTTCTTTGTCTGAGCCATGATGGTACTCCTGGTTAATTTTTTAAGGTTGTGCGTCGGTCTGCTTCGAGGATTCAGCCTTTGGCATAATACTCTTATGCAGTTCCACGATGCGATTGTTATTGGCCTCAATAATGGCCTGAAGTTCAACGATTTCGGGGGCCTCCATCGAGGCTTCCTTAATCTGTTTATCAAGTGCTTGTAATTGTTCCATCAAAAGGCGACGCTCTTCTCTGAGCGCTTCAACCTTTTCGGTGGTCAATGTACCACTACGTAAAAGAACTTCTTGTTTACGCTGGAGGGCATTTGCGTAATTTTGACGATAGAGAAATTCGGCTTGCTGGCGACGTAAGGGGACTTTTTCCTTTTCTACGTACGCTTGAATCTGCTGTTCTTGCTTTTCTGCGAATTGAGCGATGTCAGATAACGCCCACGCGCTACTGAGAAGCCCAGCAGCGAGAATTAACACAAGAAATCGTTTCATTCGTTTCATTCTATACCAACCTTAACACTTAAGAGTATGCGCTTTTGCAAGTAAAAAAGCAAGCATTAATCTTCGAAAGCCGATAAAATCGCGATTATTTCGTGTTAAAGGTTGTTGCGAGGGGGTGTTTTTTGGAAAAACTGCGTATTTTTGAATGAGGAATAAATAGAGTTGCGTCAAAAGGTGAAGGGAAATTTAAGTAATTGCGAAAATCTACGCGCATGGGTTTTGTGCGAATTGCCACTCTATAATCCACGAGTGTGTTCACGTGCGTTACGCGTATTTATTTAAATAGGTAACAAAAGAAAAGAGTAGGGCGTCAAAAAAGAATGAGCCGCAATATTGCGACTCATCTTTTAAACATTACGAAATCTGCAATGACGCTTTGTTACGCATGCATTTCTGTGGCGTCATTGTCAAAGAGGGTTGCGATGTACTCTTTCACAATTTCAATTGCCATACGTGGCGGATGTGGGATTTCACACCCTGCAGCACGCAAGTGACCACCACCACCGAAGTGCGCTGCAATAGAGGCAGAGGAGAAGTTGAGGTTATCATTGCGCGTGCGAATGCTTAAACGCGTCAAACCAGGCTTATCCTTTGTTTCGTAGAAGAAGAGGGAGATTTCGGCAGAGGGAATTGACCGCGGAATGTCAATCACGTCCTCTATTTCGCTCTTGGGCACGCCTGCGCGACGGAAATCACGTGCTGTCAAGCAAATATAAGCCACGCGGCCACGCATCCATGTAGTGAGTGAATCGTATGCCTTACGCTTGAGCAACATCGCGCCTTCACTGGTGTAAAGGTAAAGGCGGTCATTAATCGCAGAGGAGTCAACGCCACACGACAAGATCTCGCTTGCTGCTTTGAGTGTGGCAGGCTGCGTGCAAGAGTAGGCGAAGCGACCGGTATCGGTAATCAATGCCACCCAGAGTGCTTCTGCAGTTTGCGTATCAATCGTCCACTTAAAGCGCTTGGCAAAACGGTAGACGAGTTCGCCTGTGCTACTTGCGTCTGGTACAACCCAACGTGCAATGCCAAAGGGTTCACGCGAGGTTGCATGATGGTCAATATTGACAATCGGCAAGCGCCCCACTGCGTCGCGAAGCGGTCCTTCAGGCAAACGATCTAAGCCGCCACAGTCTAAGACGAGCGCGCAATCATAGTCACGCGCCTTCACGTTCGTGGGGGCGATCGCGTCGGTATACTCTAAGAGGAATTTGGGCGGCCCCATGCCAATCGGCGAGAGCGCAACTGTTGGCTCCCAACCATTCGCTTTCAAGAGGCGTGCCATCGCGACACAACTTCCTACGGCATCGCCGTCAGGTCGGGTGTGCGCAGTGATGAGGATGCGCTTAAACGCGCTTAAGGCGCCAAACACACGTTTGGCAGAACCTCGACTCCGATGAGCGGAAAATGCTGTCATAAATAGGTTTTTCGCTCCGCAGACCCATTTCATGCGGAGCGAAAATGTCCCTTAATTACGCATTAGCAACAACGTGGGCAGTGGGAATTTCTGCCAACCAAGCGCGCGTAGCATCGTCCATCGTGCTGATGGCTTCGATCTTTGCCTTGATTTCGTTCTTTTCTGCGGGCAAGGAAACTTCGTCACCCACGCTGTGACCGATGAGCACGGTGGCCAAACGGGTACGGCAGGAGATGATGTTGAGCTTTTCATCGCTATCGAGTTCACCCAAAATGGTGTAGACGAGCTTGCCGTTAGGCGTGTCGAGGGTGACGCGCGTACCAGGAGCGACCGTGTCGGTGGAAACGTTTGCGAAGTCAGTCACCTTGAGGGTCTTCAAGCGGCGATCCATTTCGTCCTGACGGGAGAGGAGGACGCGCTGCTGATCCTTAGCGAACTGATATTCTGCGTTTTCGCGCAAGTCGCCGTAGCTACGAGCCGTTGCGATATCGCGGGTATTTGCCGGGATTTCGGTGTTGATCAAGTAGTCGTAAGCAAGCTGCAAGGCCACATAAGAACGATTCGAGGTGATGTGTTCCTGGACAGTCTGCGTCTTGACCTGACGGCGAAGCTTTGCGAGGTCTGCATCGAAGCGAGTCATGCGCACGAGGATGTTACGCTGAGAAGCGGTATCCCATGCAGAAGAGGCCTGGATGCGTTCGAAGATAACCTGGCGATCAAAAGCGCTGAGCTGCTTGCAGAGGTCTTCCAACCACTTTGCGCTGTCAAAGAATGCCTGGAGCGTGTTACGCATCTTGAGGTTTTCACCCGTAAGGCGCTGCTCAATGATGTGAATGGCCTGCGTGATCAAATCGTTGAGAGCAGGGAGCTGCCATGCGGGGTTGGCATTCAAGTTACGAAGAGCCCACACGACCATCGTCGGGACGGGGTTCGCCTGCTGAGCCAAAATCATGCGCACAGCCGTACCAGCAGCGTCATCATTGGCCAACACATTCAACACTGCGCTGAGCGCGACGCTATTGTACTGAGCCAAGTAATCCAAGAGGATACCCTTGCTGTCAGGCTGCACAGCGAGGATGAAAGAGGTCAATGCCATCACATCGCGAGCAGAAAGACCGCGCATCGTGAGGAGAAGATTGTTTGCTTCATCCGTATCGAGGATGTTATTGATCTGCTCATTCTGTTCTTCCGCAGAAGAAAAACCCAATTCGCGCATCAACACAGCCACCTGAGCATAGCGCGGATAATCGGTGCGCTCAGCGCCCTTGAGTGCGAAGCTCAAGCGGTCTGCCACCGTCTTACGATAGCTGTCAGGAAGTTCATTCTTCTTTGCGGACAAAAGTGCCAAAGTGCCGTCGTAGATGGCCTTGATGTCCTTCTGCTTCGAGAAGCGGGCCAACCACTTATCGCCGAAATCTTCTTCAGCATCCAAGAGACGAATCGGATCCGTGCGCTTGGTGGGGATTTCCACGGGATTTTCCTTGTCAGCCTTCAAGCTACGGCGAGCAGATTCCCAGAACTTCTTCCAATTATCCGGCTTCACGAGGCCAGCGTCAGCCAAACGGTCAGCCAAACGCACTACCGACATTTCACCATAGCTCTGGAGCGTCAAACGCACCAAATCGCCCGGATGCTTTTCAGCCATCGCCTTGATGGATTCAGGATCCTTCATATAGCGCGTCATCAAGTGGTTGTCATCTGCCACCGTCAAGTTCTGACCTGCCACAGAAAGGCTCATCGCGTGACCCTTCTTAGCCGTGAAGTCAATGATAACCTTACTATAGAAGGAGTCAATGCTCTGCACCTGACCGAAGCCCCAAGACTGGCTATTCACATAAACACCAGGCTTAAGCGCAAGCAACACAGAAAGGCGGCGCACGATTGCAGAAGCGATTGCCGTATTCAAACCGATAGCATCTACGAGGAGCTTATCCTCAGCGCTCACAGCGCTACGACGTACCACTTCGCGCATCTGATTCAAGGTAATCGCATCGCGAATCTGTTCAGCATGAGCGCCATAGAAATTCACGCAAGCGATTGCATCTGCCAAAGACTTACGGTTCACGACTTCTTCAGTCAACACAGCAAATGCGCGGATTGCACCCTTTGCATCTTCAGCAAGGCGCGTGTGGAGTGCTGCAGTAATCGCGGCCATGTCCAACGTTTCGGCCTTCAAAAGATCCTGCATTAAAGCCTCAAATTCATGCTTCTTATCCATAGTTTTCGTCCTCAATCAAATACTCTGACGCTTCATTACGTCAATTTCTGTCGGAGAAATCACGTTGAAAAACCGATAAATAATATCAAAACACTTCCGAAAAATCAATTCGCTTCTGCAAAAAACATCACTAAAAAGAAACCTCTTGAGCTAAAGATTTCAGATTTTTACACGCTTCATAATCCTCAAAAACGAGCCTCCTAAAAGCCTTTAAAATCAAGCTTTTTGAAAAGAGCTTGTTTTCAACTTCAAAAAGGCTTGTTTTGCTCCTTAAAAAGGCTTGTTTTTAACTTCAATTCAAGCCTTATTCAAAAACGCCTTCATCCTTATCCTATCAAACACGCGCTAAACATCCCAATAGAGACCTCATCCCGCTTCCTTTTACTTGAATATTCCACACAAGATGTTCTAACAAATGATTGGATTGCGCAGTGATGTGAAATGATGTAGAGGACGAAACTATTATTGGTTTTGTATGTGTTTGTAGACCACAAATATTTTGGACACTGTATTTCATTTCTTCAATACTTTGTACTATATTCGCCGTGCCGTAATTTATTCATTTACAATAACTTATTTTGAATATTTTATGGCTGGCAATTTTAGGCTTAAAATCAGTACAATTTGTACTATCCGTGCAAATTTTAAACAGTACAATTTTTGATGGGGCAAATTATTTTAAGGGAAAATTTCCGCTCGGGAAGAAATCTTAAACAGTACAATTTTTGGCCGGGGACTTGTTAGACCTATTTAGAAAACTCTAGAAAATAGTACGAAGGGCCGAAGAAATGAAATGAGAGAGAGTCTCTCTTCTTATCTTCTCTTATCTATGTAACGCTTCGTGTACATTTCGGTAATGCTTCGAGCGTTACCCTTCTTTCATTTTGTTAACGTTGTGAGCGTTACCTCCCTCTGCAACGAATGGGAAATGACGTTATTCCAATTCAATGCATGCAACACGCGTCCATTGTTTCAAAATTGACCGCACGCGCCTTAACGGCTTGCTCCACTTCAACGCAATCAGCAGAATAATAGAAGGCATATTGCGGAAAATACATCAACAACCTCACAATATCATCAAAGGTCAACCCATAAAATTCAGCATATAACCCCGCGCCATCTGAACATCTCGACTGACGAAAACTCAGGAGAAGCAGATAAAACGGGGTGTCATATTGAGAGATATTCCCAAACGAAACAGAAAAATAAGGACCATCTCTATAAACACACGGACTCGCGATTCTCAAAAGGGGGCGTCGCGCCTTATTAAGTGAAAATCGACGTCGATGAAGAAGATATTTCCCTATTTTTATCTCTTCTACCAATGCGTCTGTTGTTAGCATAAAGGAAGTCCATCGATATTGAAGCCTTAAACGTAACGGACTCCACCAAAAAAGAGGGAATAAACCCATCAGTAGCCATACCAACCCTTCCCATTCCCCTATTGTCCACACGATCACGTAAAAGAAGAACATCCCAAAAACAAACTGCATAAAGAGCATGAAGAGCAGCATATCCCAAGAAAAGTATTGCCATCGTTTGGGCGTTGCACTCCATAAAACTTCCATTTTCATCCCCCTTATTTAAATCATTTAAAGAACAATTTCTTAATCCGAAGCGT